>NZ_JBHXTC010000005.1:50547-159763 GCF_042677605.1 Streptomyces sp. NPDC127106
TGGGGTGGTGTATTACTCTCTTCCCCACTAACACTTCTTCTAACCCCTCGACCGCGTCGTGCTGCCTCGCTCCGCTGTGGCCCCCGCGCCCCCGCCCCCCCGCCGGGGCCCACCGCTCACGCGCGGGGGGCGCCCGCTCCGCCTCGGCCGCGGTCGCCCCCGAGGGACTGTCAGCCCCCCTTCCTAGCATGGCGTCCATGAGCACCCCGCACGGAAGTCCGGCCACCCAGGCGCTGCGCACCCTCCTCGCCCTGCCCCGGCAGGCACCCGGCGAGCCGCCCGCGCCCGGCGCCGCCGCCCGCGCGCTGGAGGAAACCCGTCCCGCCCGCACCGCAGCGGCCGCCGTCGCCGCCGCCGGCGGGCCCGAGGGGGACACCGCCCGGCGGCTCGCCGCGCTCGTACGGGACCACCTCGGCGGTTCCGCCGAACGGTGGCTCGGCGTCCACGACGCCCTCGCCGCCCACCGCGGCACCCTCCCCGAACTGCTGGCCGCCGCCCCGCAGCCGGTACCGTCCGCCGCCGCGCCCGGCGGGATACGCCCGCCCGCGCCCCGCAGCGCCCTCGCCACCCTGGCCCTGCTGCTGGAGCACGCCCCGCCCGAGGACGCCGCCGCGGCCCTCGCCGCGCTCCCGGACCGCAGCCTCGACGCGCTGCTCGCCACCGGCGCCCTCCCCGGCCCGGCGGTCACCGCCGCGGTCGTGGAGCACGGCGACGCCCGCACCCGGACCGCGCTCGCCCGCCACACCCGCCTCGACAGCCGGGTACTGGCCCGGCTGCTCGACACCGCGGACCCGGCGGTCGGGGCCGCCGTCTACCGCAACCCGCGCGCCACGCAGTCCCTGCGCCGCACCCTCGCGCAGCGCCTCGACCGGGTGCCCATGGACGAGCGGCTGTACGCCGAACTCAGCGCCCGCGGCGCCGACCTGCCGAGCACCTGGCTCGCGCCGCTGCTCGTCTCCGGCGACCCGCAGCTGACCGCCCGCGCCCTGACCGTCCAGGTCCGCGGCACCGCCCAGCAGTACGCCCTGGCCCGGGTCTGGGAGCGCAGCGGGCAGGACGGGGTGCGCGCCGTCCTCGACGACCCGGACGTCGCGACCTGGCTGACGCGGCCCGTCGCCTCAGCCGTCGCCGACGCCCTCGCCGCGGACGACGGAGCGCGGGAGGGGCTGCGCCGGCTGCGCGAGCACGGCGAACCGTACGAGGACCCGGCACGCCTGCCGGCCCTGCTGACCACCACGCGCGGCACGAACAGCCTGCGGGTCCTGCTGACCGAGCCGTACGCCCAGGACGCCCGGGCCCTGGCCGAGGCGCACGCCGCGTCCCCGTTCATGCCGAAGGCGAGCGAGGAACTCGCCCGCCACGAAGCGGCGGACGACGCCCAGCGGCTGGCGTTCCGGCTGAGCGCCCTCAACGACCCCTGGCAGACGGGCGCGAGACGCGTCGGCAACACCGCCCCGCCCGCGCAACGCCTCGCCGGCGAAGCCCTGGACGACGACGCCGCCCGGTGGGCGGAGGGCATGGCCGCGGCCGGCCTGCTCGACCCGCTCGACCTGGTCCGCACCGGGCACCCCGCCGTGCACGCGCTCGGCGCACTGGCCCGGCTCGCCGAGCGGAAGCTGCTGACGGGCACCGCCGTGTCCGCGCTCGCCGCGCTCGCCGACGACCGGCTCGGCGAACGCCCCGAGGCGTGGGCCGCGTTCGACACCCTCCTGCCCGGGCACCCCGGCACCCTGGCCGAGGTGATCGCCGAGGCAGGGGACGCCCCGACCCCGGAGCACCCCGACGGGGACGAGGAGGGCGACCAGGACGGTGAGGGGGCGAACGGCGGAGCCGGCACCCCGGCCGCAGACCGCTCCGACGCGGCAGCGGCCCCCACGACCCCCACCGACCCCTCGACCCCCTCGGACTCCGTTGCGGCCGCACCGCCCGCGGCCCCGCGTGTTCCCGCCGAGCGGGCCGCCCTCGCCGCCCTCGACCTGCTGCGCACCCTCGCCCCCGGCGACGTCCCGCCACCCGCCGACCCGGGCGTCCTGCGGTTCCTCGCCCACCCCCAGACGGCCGACGTCCCGGCCCTCACCGCCACCCCGCAGTGGCTGATCGACGCCTGCGCACCACACGGCATCCGTCCGCCCCGCGAGCGCCCCTGGCCCACCGCGCCCACCCGCGCGGAGCTGACGGAGGCCCAGACCCTCGCCACGACCTGGGGAAGCGGAGTGCGGTCCCTCGAACTCGCCTACGCCGAGGGGCTGCTGCCGGTCGAGGACATGCTCGCCCGGCTCCCCGCGCGCTTCCTGCTGGACTTCCCCCACGACTGGCGCCCCCTCGGCTTCGCCCACGCGTGGCGGGACGGCACGGCCCACATGCTGCGCGCCGAGCTCGGCACGGATCCCGACGCGTGGCTGCGGCTCGCGGACACGGTGGAGGCCTCGGGCGGCGGCGACCGTTCGGGCGGCGGCGGACCCGGCTGGGTGGAGCTGCTCCGCATCGCCCGGTCCGGGGACACCACGGCCGCCGGGCACCGGCCGCTGGAGCGGAACGGGACCGAGCCCCCGCGTACCCCCGACGAGGCGATCGGGTTCGGCTGCCGCGGCGTCCTCGGGTGGCGCTGGCCGATCGGCACGCTGCTCTGCCTGGCCGACGCCGACGTCGTCGATGCGGTCCTGCCCCGCCTCGGACCGGACGGCCCCTGGAAGCTCGCCTCCTACCTCCAGCGCCACGACCGCACTCCCCGGCCCCTGGTCGAGCGGCTGTCGGCCGGGCGCGATCCGCAGGCCCTCCGGGTCCTCGCCTCCGGGATCCGGCGCCTGTCGCACTGGGTCCCCGGCCTGCTGGCCGGCCTCGGCGACCCTGACGTCGACGTCGCCCTGCTGCGCAACGGCGTGGCGCCGCACCTCGCCCGGCGGATCGTGGGCCGCTCCCGGCCGGGCACCGGGAAACCGGAGGACGGCCTCGGGGCGCGCGTCCTGGACGAGCTGCGCAACGGCCCCAAGACGGGAACCGGAACGTGTACGGGCACGGAGACGGGGCCGGTGGGCGGCATCCGCTGGCTGGCCTCGGCAGAACCCGACCTGATCGAGGAGGTCTTCGCCCGGCACACCGGCCTGAGCCTCGCCCACCAGGTCGTCGGCTGCCTGCACCTGGCCGAGCACGGTGGGCCGGACCGGCTCGCCGCGCTCGTCGCGCGCGGCGTACTGGGCCAGGCGGCGACCACCCTGTGCGTGAAGGCGCTGCGGTCCGGGGACCCGGTCGGCGTGCTGCGCGCCCGTGCGGAGCGCGAACTGGCCCCGGCCAAGCTGATCACGCGGATGCGGCGGCACACCGGGGCCTGGCAGAGCACCAGTGCCGTCTGGCACTCCCCGTACGGCGTGGACTGGCAGGCCCTTGAGGCCGCGCACGAGGCGGAGCCGCTGCCGCAGTGGTCCGCCCTCGTCAACCATCCCGACGCCCCGACCCGGCTGCGGCTCCGACACCCCGGGCTCGTGCACGAACCCGGAGCCGAGGGCCTGCCCGACGGCCCCGAGCTGACCCGGGCGCGCGCCCGCCACGGCCTGGGGTCGCTGTGGTCCTGCGCGCTGACCACCCAGCTCGACGGGCTCCTCGCAGCGGGCCACCTCGGGCCGGGCGCCCTGCTGCACCTGGTCGCCCCGGCGGCACGGGTCCTCGCCTACCTGGGCGGCGCGTCCCGCCGTACGGACGCCCCGGCGGAGGCTGCCGAAGCGCTGGCGGAGCTCGCGGCCCTGGTCGCGGCACGGCTGGGCACCGACGCCGAGGCCTGGGAGCGGGTCGTGGCGCGGCTCACGGGCCGCGACCCGCAGTGGGACCGCACGTCGCCGGTGGCCGCCCTGTTCGCCTGACGGGCCCGGCGGGGGCGAGCCGCTACGCCACCGCCCGGATGCGGCGGACCAGTACCGACCCGGCCAGGGCGAGTGCGCCGGCGAGGGCGTACAGGGCGGTGTAGCCGCCCAGGTGGGTGACCACCGGGGCGGCCAGCACCGGGGCCAGGACCTGCGGCAGGGCGTTGGCGATGTTGATGACGCCGAGGTCCCTGCCGTGGTCCTCGGCCGCCGGCAGCACATCCGTGAGCAGGGCGAAGTCGACCGACGTGTAGACGCCGTAGCCGATGCCGAGGACGAGCGAGGCGACGACCGCCCCGGTCCAGGACTGCCACGCAGCGAGCAGCAGGCTGGCCGCCGAGATGACCAGCCCGGACCGGATGACGTAGGACTTCCGCCGGCCGGAGCGGTCGGACAGGACGCCGCCGACGACCACCGTGGCCAGTACGGTGGCCGCGTTGAGCGCCGTCAGGACCAGCACCCCGTGGTCCGCGTCGCCTTCGTACCGCACGGCGTCGGTCAGGTAGTACAGCAGGTACATCGTGCTGACCGAGTACGACAGGTTCATCAGGAACCGGGTGAGCCAGGCCCACGCGAAGTCGGGATGGCGGCGCGGATCGATCCAGAAGCCGGCCAGGAAGGACCGCCCGCGGACGTCGGGCCGGTCGGCGCGGGACAGGCGGGTGTCGCGCCGCATCAGCACGTACGGGACGGCCGCGAGCAGGGCGAACACCGCGCAGGCGGCGTACCCGGCGGCGATCCCGCCCGCGGCCGTGGCCAGCGCCGTCCCGAGCAGGATGCCGACGACCTGGGAGACGCCGAGCCAGCCGCCGACCAGCCCGCGCTGCCGCGGCGGCACCCGGTCGGGCACGGCCGCGGTCAGCGCGGCGAACGCGGCGTTCAGGCCCAGCTGCACCAGGCACCAACCCGCGGTCACCGCGGCGAGGCTCCCGGCCCCGGCCAGGGCCAGCAGCCCGGCCGCGCCGCCCGCGACCCCGCCGATCACCCAGGGGATCCGCCGGCCGGCCACCGCCGTCGTACGGTCGGACAGGGCTCCGAAGACCGGGTTGGCCACCAGGGACACGGCCGCCCCCACACCCGTCACCACGGCGAGGGCCGAGGCCTTGGCGTCCGGGGCGAGGAGCTCGGCCTGGCGGGCGAGGAGCAGTTGCAGCGGGCCGAACCAGCCCACCCACACACCGACGTTGGCCAGGGACAGCGCCGCCACCCACCGCCCGCCGACGCCGCCGGCCCGGGCCTGCGCTGCACCCCCGCCGGCCCCTGCGCCACCCCCGCCGGCCCCTGCGCCACCTCCGCCGGGCGGGGCGGCCGCCGGGCCCGCGGTCATCTGCTGCTCTTGATCACGTCGCGGTACCAGGCGTAGGAGTCCTTGGGGGTCCGCTGGAGCGTCTCGTAGTCCACGTGGACGAGCCCGAACCGCTGCCGGTACCCCTCCGCCCACTCGAAGTTGTCGAGGATCGACCAGATGAAGTAGCCGCGGACGTCGACGCCCTGCTCCATCGCCCGGTGCAGGGCCCGCAGATGCCCCTCGTGGTACGCGATGCGCCGTGCGTCCGCCACACGTCCGGTGGCGGGGTCGGGCCCGTCGCCGTACGAGCAGCCGTTCTCGGTGATGTAGAGCGGGGGCAACCGGTCGCCGTAGCGCTCGCGCAGGCCCACGAGCAGTTCGCGCAGCCCGTCGGGGACCACCGGCCAGCCGAAGTCGGTCTGCTCGTACCCCTCGATCTGCCGGATCCCGAAGGGGAGGTCCGCGGGGATGCCCATCCCGCCGAAGGCGGTGGCGGCGCCGCCCGGCTCGGGCGCGCCCACGAGCATCGGGTTGTAGTAGTTGACGCCGTACCAGTCCAGCGGGGCCGAGATGGCCCGGAGGTCCTCCGCGACCGGCCCCGGCAGCAGCGCGGCCAGCCCCTCGTCCGGATAGGCGCCGGTCAGGATCGGGTCGGCGAAGAGGCGGTTCGTGAGCACGTCGTACAGTCCGGCGGCCGCCCGGTCGGCGTCGCTGTCGCCCGCGGTCCACACGGGGCTGTGCGAGGCGGCCACCCCGATCCGGCGGGCCCCGGCGGCCCGCAGGGCATGGACGCCCAGGCCGTGCGCCAGCAGCTGGTGGTGGGCCGCGGGCAGGGCGTCGAAGACGAGCTGCCGGCCCGGGGCGTGCTCCCCGAGGCCGTATCCGAGGAGCGTGACCTCGGCGGGCTCGTTGATGGTGATCCACATGGGGACGCGGTCCGCGAGGCGCTCCGCGACCACCGAGGCGTACGCGGCGAACCGCTCGGCGGTGTCCCGTTCGAGCCAGCCGCCGCGCTCCTCCAGGGCGAGCGGGGTGTCCCAGTGGAAGAGGGTGGGCACCGGGGCGATGCCGCGGGCGCAGAGCTCGTCGACGAGCCGGTCGTAGAAGTCGAGCCCGCGCGGGTTGACCGGGCCGTGGCCGTCCGGCAGGACCCGCGACCAGGAGACCGAGAACCGGTAGGCACCGATGCCGAGGCCGGCCATCAGGGCCACGTCCTCGCGGTAGCGGCGGTAGTGGTCGGTGCTGGTGTCGGCGTGCGAGCCGTCCTTGATCCTTCCCGGTTCCCGGGTGAAGGCGTCCCAGGAGGACGGTCCCCGGCCGTCGGCCGATACGGATCCCTCGATCTGGAAGGCGGAGGCGGACACCCCCCACAGGAAGTCCCCGGGGAAGGCGGGAAAGGCCGGGGAAGCCGGGGCGGCGGGGGTGCCGGGCAGGTGTGCGGGGACGGGCGCGGTCATGCGGGCTCACTTCGGTCGCCGGGGTGCAGGTGCAGGTGCAGGTGCAGGTGCGGGTGCAAGTGCGGTGCGTGCCGTGCAGTACTGGCCGTGCGGTGTGGGCGGTTGCGCTGTGTCCCCCGCACTGTTGGGCCCCGGAGGCCGCCGTGTCAATGGAAAGTGAACAATCCTCAGCTTTTTGCGTCGGCGCGGGTCACCACGAGCGGCGGCCGGGACCGCTCGGCCGCCCAGTCGTGCGCCCGCACCAGGGCCGGGTCGGCGAGGCCGAGCGCCTCGTCCACGGTCGGCCGCTCCTGCACCAGGTCCCCGAAGTCGCAGCGCTCCAGCAGGGCGGGCAGCACGGCCACGGGCCAGGCGTGGTTGCGCACCTCCTGCCAGGACCCGTCGGTGCGCCGCAGTCGTACCGCCAGCTCCTCGCCCGGACGGTACGGGGCCGCGGGCGCCCTCAGGCCGCCGATGATCCGCACGGACGCGTAGTCCCGGCCAGTGCAGTCGGGGTCGGTGCTCAGCAGCACCAGCGGGGCTCCGGGCCGCAGCAGCCGGCGGATCTCGGTGAACACCGCCAGCACCGCCTCCTCGGTGGGCAGCGAGGCCAGGACGTGATTGCACATCACCGCGTCCGCGCACTCGTCCGGGAGGCCGGTCACCCGGCCGTCCTCGACCAGGTGGAACTCCGCCACCGCCCCCGCCCCGCTCCGGGCCAGCGCCAGCATCTCGGGGGAGGTGTCCACGCCCACCACCCGCGCCCCCAGCTGCCGCGCCGCCCGGTCGGCGACCCGGCCGGGACCGCAGCCGTAGTCCACGAGCACCGAGCCCGGCCCGACCCGGCGGGACAGCGCCCGGAACACGAAGGGATAGCCGAGCATCCAGTCCGTGGCCGCCTCCACCGCCGCGAAGGCCTCGGCCCCGGCGGCCCCGGACCAGGTGCCGCCTTCGGCCGCCGGCGCGGGGCGGCTCCGTCCCTCTGATTCCGCTTCCTTGCTCACAGCACCCCACTATCGGCCTGCGGGCCCCGCCCGGGGCGGCGGCACGCCCGTCCGCTTCCCACGCCACCGCAAGCCATGAAGCACGTCCCTGCTGACGCATGGGCGCGGGCCCCGGCTGCGGGCGTTACCGTGTGCCGGTGCGGGCGTCGAGTCCGGCGAGGTCCAGCGCCCGGTGCACGGCCGGCAGGTCCAGGTCGGCGCCGGCCGGGGTCCGGCCCGCCAGCTCCTCCAGGGCCCGGGGTTCGAGGCGGTACTCCTCGGCTGCCGCGACCAGCTCCGCCGCGTCGGAGGCAGCCAGTTCCAGCTCCCTGAGGAACTCCTCGCGCACCGCGAAGCGGCTGATCCCGCAGTCGAGCCCGTCGTCCTCCAGGGTCTCGGGGTACGGGGCGCGGGCCCAGGCCCCGTTCTCGTACCAGTAGACGCAGCCCAGCTGCCAGCCGTCGAGCAGGTCACGCAGCGTCTCGCGGGGGAGCCAGTCCGGGCCACCGGCCAGCATGTCTACGGGCGGCTCGTGCCACTTGACCTCGCTGGACTCGTCCTCGCCGTAGAGCACGTAGCGGCCGCTGCCCAGCGCCTTCAGGGCCCACCAGGTGCAGCCGCAGTCGTCGAGGTGCAGCCCGGAGCCGTCGATCCAGGTGCCGATGCGGCGGACTCCGCGGTCCTCGTCCTCGGTCCTGGCCCTCAGGACGGCGGCCAGCGCCCACCGCGCCCACAGGATTTCCGCCGGGGGCAGGTCCCCCGGCCGTCCCGGCCGGTGCATCGTCATGGTGTCCTCGCTGTTCGTGGCGGTGGCGGTGGCGGCTGGCTCACACGATCGTAGACAGCGGGTACGACAACGCGACGACTCCCCGGGCGGCGGCCGTTCGTATGCTGATCCGCATGATCCGACTGGAGCGCCTCCGGGCCGATCACGCCGACGCCCTGCTGGCCTTCGAGCGGCAGAACCGGGCGTACTTCGCGCGGTTCGTCCCGGACCGCGGGGCCGCGTACTTCGCGGACTTCGCCGCCCGGCACCGGGCGCTGCTGGCCGAACAGGACACGGGAGTGTGCCACTTCCACGTGGTGCTGGTCGGGGGCGGGGCCGAGGGCGGGCACGACGAAGTGTGCGGGCGGGTCAACCTCGTGGACGCCGCCGCGGGGAGCGCCGAGCTCGGCTACCGGATCGGCGAGCGCGCCGCGGGACGGGGCCTGGCGACGGCGGCGGTCGCAGAGGTCTGCCGACTGGCCGCCGGCCCGTACGGCCTGTCCGTGCTCACCGCCGTGGCCGCCGTCGACAACCCCGCCTCCCGGGCCGTCCTCACCCGCAACGGCTTCACCGAGACCGGCCGCACCACGGTCGACGCCCGCCCCGCCGTCACCTACGCCCGCCAGCTCGTACCGGGGCCGTGACCGGACCCGTCCGTGCCCGGACCCCAGGGCCGACGTGCCGACCACGCCCTACCGCCCGGCGGGAAGGGCGTGACGGCCGCCACCGCGAACCCCGTAGCCCGTCCGCCCCCTGCCTCGGGCCGGCCTGCCGCGAGGGGATCTCGCCACGCCACCGCGCCTTCCTGCGGGGCGGGGCGGCACGGCGGCGGGCGGTGCCCGGGGTCAGCTGGCTGTGGGCCGGCGGCGGCTCTCCAGGGTGGAGAGGCCGCCGACGCCCCAGTCCTCCAGGGCCACTTCGTCGATGAGGACGAACGTGGTCGCCGGGTTCTTGTCGAGCACCCTGACCAGCAGGTCGGTGATTCCGGCGATGAGTTCGGCCTTCTGTTCGGGGGTGGCGCCCTCGCGGGTGATCTTCACGTTCACGTACGGCATTGCTCGGTCCTCCGTCTCGAAAGGGTGGTGCGCGCTACCGGGCGCGGCCGGTGACGTGCCCGCCGTCCACCCGCAGGGCGTGGCCCGTCACGAACTCCGCACCCGCCAGGTACAGCACGGCCTCGGCGATCTCCGACACCTCGCCGACCCGGTTCAGCAGGGCGAGCCCGCCGAAGGCGTCCACGTCCACCGCCGCGTGCAGCGGGCTGCGGACCACGCCGGGCGAAACCAGGTTGACCCGGATCCCGTCCGCCGCGAGCTCCGCGGCAAGGCTGGTGGTCAGCGCGTGCACACCGCCCTTGCTCACCACCGGCGCGGACGCCGGGAAGCCCGCCACGGCGTGATCGACCAGGACGGTGCCGATGTTGACGATCGAGCCGCCGCGCCCCTGCTCCCGCATCCGGCGCACCACCGCCTGCGTGGTCAGGTAGGTCCCCTTGAGGTTGCCGGCCAGGTAGCCGTCCAGTTCCTCCTCGGTGACCTCGGTGAAGGGCTTCGGCGCGAAGGTGCCGGCATTGTTGACGAGGACGTCGACCCCGCCGAACCGTTCGACCGCGGCCCGGACCAGCGCCTCGCCGGTGGCGGCGCTGCCGATGTCCCCGGCGACCCGGGCGACCCGGTCGGGGTGGCCGAGCCCGGCGGCCGCCTTCGCCAGCCGGTCGGCGTCCCGGCCGCCCAGGACCACGCGGGAGCCCTGTGCGAGGAAGGCCCGGGCGATGTCCAGGCCGATGCCGCCGGACGAGCCGGTGACCACCGCGGTGACACGTGGCATGAGCAACTCTCCTTGCTTCGTTGGTGGTTGAGACGGCCAACCTGCTGGCCGCCGCTCGGACACGAAGCTACGGGCACGCCGCCCATCACACCACGACGAAGATCGAAGCCTGCCATAATCCACGCTTATGAAGCTGGATGTGGACCTGCGTGACCTGGAACTGCTGTCCGCCACCGCTGACGAGGGCACCCTCACGGCCGCCGCCGCACGCCTCTTCGTGAGCCAGCCCGCCCTGAGCCAGCGGCTGACCCGCCTCGAAGACCGGCTGGGCATGCAGCTCTTCGACCGCCGGGGCCGCCGGCTCGTCCCGAACGCGGCCGGCCGGCGGCTGCTGGTGGCGGCCCGTCACGTACTGGGCGAGCTGGAGTCGGCCGGCCGCGACCTGCACGAGATGCGGGACGGCCGGGACCGGTACGTCCGGTTCACCGCGCAGTGCAGCACCGCCTACCAGTGGCTGCCGCCGGTGCTCCGCGCGTTCCGCGAGCGGCACCCGGACGCCGAAGTCCGGATCGAGCAGGTCCCCGGCGACGCCCCCGTCCCGGCGCTGCTGGCGGACCGGGTGGACGTCGCCCTTATCACCAAGCCGGATCCGGAGGCGGACCGCGTCGGCCTGACCCGCCTGTTCGACGACGAGATGGTGGCCGTCGTCCCCGCCGGGCATCCGTGGGCCGCGCGGCCCCACGTCGCGGCGGCCGACTTCGCGGACGCCCACCTCCTCCTCTACGAGGTGTACGACCAGAACCGCATCCCCTCGACCCCGCTGCCCCTTCCGCACGGTGCCCGCCCCGCGCGGCTCAGCACCGTGCCGGTGATGACCGACCTGCTGGCCGAGCTGGTGGCCGGCGGCCAGGGCGTCACCGTGCTCCCCCGTTGGGCGGCCGCCCCGTACACCGCCTCCCGCGGCCTCGTCCTCGTCCCCCTCGGCCCCGAGCCCCTGACGCGCACCTGGTACGTCGCCACCCGCCGCGGCCCGCAGCCGCCCCACCTGTCCGCCTTCGTGGCGGAGCTGACCGCTGCCCTCACCGGCTACGGGGCGGTGGGTGCCTGAGCGGACGCAACGAGAACGCTTGACCTCGACTTTCCTTCAGGTTCTACGGTCCTCTCGTCGGCGGTCAACAAGGGTCCGCCGGACGACCGCTCGCGAGGGGGAACCAGCCATGACGATACAGACACACGCGACACAGACACACGCGACACAGACACACGCGACGCAGACGGCACCGCAGAACCTGTCCGACGCCGAACTCGCCCAGCAACCGGCCGCGTACTGGACCGGGGTCGCCTACGAGGCGCTCATCGCCTTCACCCGGGCCCGGCAGGCCGAACTCGGCTTCACCCAGCCCCAGTACTGGCTGCTGCGCAACCTGTCGAAGCACGACCTCTCCCCCGACGGACGCGGCATGACCCTGCCGGAGCTCCGCCGGGCCATGGCCGCCTACCTCCGGTCCGAGGACGACCTGGAGGCCGAGGCGGAGGTCCTGCTGGGGCAGGGGCGCCTGACCCGCGACGACGACGGGCGGCTGTGGATCACCGAGGCCGGGGAGGAAGCCCGCACTCGGATCAAGGAGCACGCACCGGCGATCCGCGCCCGCATCCACGAGGGCATCGACGACGCCGACTACGTCACCGCGCTGAAGATCCTCCGGCAGATGATCGCCAACACCGGCGGCCCCCTGGGCTGAGGCCCCCGGCCGGCCGCGGATTCCGTGCCGGTTCGTGTTCCGCGGCCTCGGCCGGCGGCCGGGCCGTTGCCGCCGGGCGCCCGGGCGGCGTCTATACGATGGCGCACGCACCACGGAGGCGGGTGAGGGGAGACGGATGGGCGCGACGCGGACGCCGCGCGGCAGGTGGATCGAGGAGGGCCTGCGCGCCCTCGCCGCCGGCGGCCCGGAGGCCGTCCGGATCGAGGTGCTCGCCCAGGGCCTCGGGGTCACCAAGGGCGGCTTCTACGGCTACTTCCGCAACCGGGAAGCGTTGCTGGCCGAGATCCTCGACGCGTGGGAGGAAGAGGTCACCGAGAAGGTGATCGAACGCGTCGAGAGCACGGGCGGGGACGCCAGGGCCAAGCTGGACCAGCTGCTCACCCTCGCCGTGGCCGCCGACGGGCCCGCGACGAGCGCGGCCGCCGACCTGGCGATCCGCGACTGGGCGCGGCGCGACGAGGAGGTCGCCCGCCGGCTGAAACGGGCGGACAACCGGCGCATGGAGTACCTGCGTTCCCTCTTCCGCTCCTTCTGCCCCGACGAAGACGAGGTCGAGCTGCGCTGCCTGATCGCCTTCTCGCTGCGCATCGGCAGCCACTTCATCGCGGCCGACCACGCCGGCCGCAGCCGCGCGGAAGTCATGGGGCTGGCCCGGCGCCGCCTCCTGGAGTAGGCGATCGATTCCAGGGTTCCGGCTGCAGACGAACGGCGGCGAGGAGCCGCCCCCGAGGAACAGCGGCTGCGGGCCCTGGCCGGCCGGCCGTACGGCGGCCCGGCGCAGGCACGTCAGTGCCCGGTCGCGAGGCGGCGTTCGAGGGGGGTGCGGTAGCAGGGGGTGACGCGGGTGCCGTCGAGGAACCCGGCCAGGCGGTCGGTTTCCGTACGGACGGCGGCGCGCGCGGCGGGGCCGGGGTCGGTGAGCAGGTGGTGGACGATGCGGCCGTCCGCGCGCTGGGCCCAGGCGCCGATGATGCGGCCGTCCCACCACACGGTGGGGCCGATGTTGCCGTTGCGGTCGAAGAGGTGCGCGGTGTGGGCCGGGTCGAGGTACCAGTCGCGGTGCCGCCAGCCCATGGCCGTCGGGTCGAGGCCCGGCAGGAGGGCGGCCGTCGGCTCGGCGGCGCGCGGCCCCGGTTCCAGCAGCTGCTCCAGGTCCTCGTGCAGGAGGTAGCCGGTGCCCTCGTCGAGGGCGACGGCCCCGGCGCCGGTGGCGGCGAGGGCCTTGCGGGTGTCGGTGACGGTCCAACCGGTCCACCACTTCAGGTCGTCGAGCGTGACCGGACCGAACGCCTTGAGGTACCGGCGGGCGAGCACGGTCCTCGCCTCGGCCGCGGGCAGCTGCGGCAGCGGCCGGGCCGGCGCCCAGTGGAACTGCGCGGAGGTCCACGACCCGGCGGGCCGGAACCGCCGGATGCGGCCCTCGGCGGCCAGCACCCCGAGGACGGGCGTGCTCGCCCGCTGCCGGGACTCGTACGGCTTGCCGGGGGAGACGACGAGCTGCTCGCGCAGCGCGGGCACGTCGGCGGCCAGCTGGGCGGCGGTCGCCCGGCCGCGCGCCGCGAAGGCCGCCAGGACCTCCTGCTCCACCGCCGCGTAGCGCCGCTCGTCCCAGCCCAGCTCCGTACGGAGCCGGGCGGCGGCCTCGGTGCGGTGGCGGCCGGCGGCAGGGCCCGTGGTCGCGGACCGCACCGCCGGGGCCAGCCCGGCCGGTACGACGAACATGGTGCGGCGCATGCAGCGTATGCGCTCCAGGGCCGGGCCCCCGCTCGCGCACCCGGCCTCGTACAGGGACCGGTCGATGGCGGGGGCGGTGGGGGCGCGCATCCGGGCGGCCGCGGCGAGGAACACGGTCGCCGGGTCGGTGGCGTGCAGGCCGACCAGGGCCTCGGCCACCGCCTCGGCGGTCTCCTCCCGGAGGGAGGGGGCGAGGCGGTGGCGGAGCACCAGGCGGGCACGCCGCGCGGCGGCGGTGATACGGGGCAGGTCAGTCGCGGTCGTGGTCGTGGTCGTGGTCGCGGTCGCGGGAACGGTCATGGCGGGGCTCAGCGGACGATCTTGATGCCGAAGTGGGTGCCGAAGCCCAGGGCGAAGCCGATGGCGCTGTGGAGGTGGGCGTACATCTCCATGCCGCGGGCGGACACCAGCGGCCCCAGATCGAGGACGTCCTCCCAGCCGTAGGCCGTCAGCAGCCGGACGGCGTGCTGCTTGGCGTCGGCGTGCTCGCCGGCGACGAACATGGTGTGCGCGCCGCCACCGACGGACTTCGGGTCGACGACGGTCGCCTGCTCCTGCGTGACGAAGGCCTTCACGACCTTGGTCTGCGGCAGAGCCCGCTGGATCTGCTCGCCGAGGCTGTCGGTGTCGCAGGGCTCCATCTTCGGCATCACGCCCCATGGCGTGGGCCACGGGTGCTCGACGTCCGGCTCGTACACGTACGGGACGGCGTAGTCGATGAGCGTCTTGCCGGCGAGGGCGCCGGAGATCGCCGACAGCGCGGCGACGGCGTTGTGCCCGTCGATTCCGTTGATGACCACCTCGTCGGCGGCGGCCGCGGCCTCCCCGAACGCCAGCAGCGTGACCCCGGGGTGCTCGGCGAGCCAGACCCCGAACGGCGGGTTGCCCATCATGTCGGGCTCGGTACGGGCCAGGGTGGCCTGCGGGTCCCGGGTGCCGACGAAGACCTCGTGGCCGAGCCCGGCGAGCCGCGCGATGTGCGCCCGAGCGCCCCCGCCCGTACCGAGAACTGCAATTTTCATGGGAAACCTCCTGGTTTGTTCGTGCGGACGGATCCACTGTAGGGAGGTTTCAGGACAGAGCGTGTCCTCTGACTCGGGCACGATGGAAGGCATGACGAGCGAGATGACCGCCCGCATGTTGCGGCTGCTGTCCCTGCTGCAGACCCGCCGGGAATGGTCGGGCGCCGACCTGGCCGAGCGCCTGGAGGTGACCGTCCGCACCGTGCGCCGCGACATGGACCGGCTGCGCGAGCTGGGCTACCCGGTGGAAAGCGCCCGCGGGCACGCCGGCGGCTACCGCCTGGCCGCCGGCACCGAGCTGCCACCCCTCCTCCTGGACGACGACGAGGCCGTCGCCATCGCCGTCGCCCTGCGCACCGCCGCCGGCGGCCTGACCGGCATCGAGGAGACCGCGCTGGGGGCCCTGGCCAAACTAGAACGGGTCCTTCCGCGCCGGCTGCGCGGCCAGGCCGCCGCGCTGCAGACCACCCTGGCCGGCATCGTCTGGGAGGACCGCGGGCCGCGCGCGGACCCGGCCCTGCTGGCGCTCCTCGCCACCGCGTGCCGCGACCACGAGATCGTGGCCTTCGACTACACCGCCCGGTACGCGACCGCCTCAGCCCGGTACGCGACCGCCTCCGCCCGGGCCGGGAGCGCCGCCCCCCAGGGCCGCGCCGCCGCGGACGGCAGCGCCGTACGGCGTCGGGTCGAGCCCTGCCACCTGGTCGCCTCCGGCAGTCTCTGGTACCTCCTCGCCCACGACATCGCCCGGGACGATTGGCGCCTCTTCCGCCTCGACCGCATCACCGACGCCACCCCGACCGGCCGACGCACCGCACCCCGCCCCGTTCCCGGCGGCGACCCGGCCGCGTTCGTCGCCGCCCGCCTGTCCGCGGCTCCCACCCGCCACCGGGCCGTCGCCACCGTCCGCGCCCCGGCCGACCACGTCCGCGCCCGCATCCGCGGACTGGGCCCGCGCGTGCGCCCCGTGGACGCCACGACCTGCCGCATCGACGCCTCGGACGACTCCCTGACCCGGATCGCGCAGACCCTGGCCGGCCTCGACGCGGACTACGACCTCGACGCCGACCCCGACGTCCTCGCGCACCTGCGCACCGCGGCCCACCGACTCCTGCGCGCCGCGGGCTGAGCGCGCGCTTCCCGGCCCGCCCTCCTCCTGGCGAACCGTTTCACACCATCGGATGGAAATGCGGTCCGCCCCGGGTGGAAGCGGCCACGGGCTGCCGCTGCCGCAGGTCCGGGGCGTGCACAGTGAGGGGCCCACCTCCGGTGCGGGGTGCGCCGGGTGCCGTTGCGCGCCGGGCGGCCCGCGCACCGGCCGACCAGGAAGGGCCGCACCAGATGCCGTTCGCGACGGGCGTGCTCCCCACCGTGCTCCCCACAGTGTTCTCCGCCCTCCTGCTGCTGGCGCCGGCGGGCGTGCCCCCGGCCTCCGGCCCACCGTCCGCGTCCGCGTCCGTGTCCCCGCCCTTGCGCGCACCCGCCGTGCCGTACGACGGCCAGCCCCTGCACGGGACCGCCCTGTTCAGCGTGAAGGCCGCCAACAACGCGGCGGCGCAGGAGTTCACCGTCTCCGCCACCCGCGTCTCCCGCATCGCCGTCTACCTCGGCAGCACCGCCGCCACCGGCAGGGTGACCGCGCAGATCCGCCGCGACAAGGCCGACGCCGCGTCCGTCGTCGCCTCCCGGACCGTCACCCTGGAGTCCCTGGGCGGGGCCGGCACGGGCTGGCTGGAGTTCCCGATCGGCGCCGACGTCACCCCCGGCACCCCCTACTACCTGCACGTCCAGGCCACCACTGCCGAGAGCAAGAGCATCGCCTGGTACGGCACGACCACCCCCGTCGCCGACTCGCTCACCAGCTGGAACTACGACAGGGCCTACTGGGGCGGCTGGCGCGCCTCCACCTCCTCCCGGCTGGCCTTCCGGGTGAACCCGCCCGACACCGAGCGCTGCGGCGAGACGGAGCCCTGCTACGTGCCCACCTCGGCGCTCGCCGCCCGCACCGCCGGACTGCTGTCCAACGGCACCGCCACCGAGGCCGTACTGCCCTCCTTCGCCGTCGGCGCCGCGTACGTGGACGGCAGCAACGTCCTGACCCTCCCGTCGGGCCGCCGCCGGTACCTGCCCGCCGGAGCCCAGAAGTCCACCGTCGTGCCGGCGGACGATCCCGGTGCCCAGGCGCAGATCGCCGAGAGCCGTGCCTGGCTCGCCGCCGGCCGCGTCCCGGGCGCGACACCGGACCGGCGGGCCGCGGCGCAGCGCGCGCTGCTGTCCATGCGGGCCCTGCTCCAGCCCAACGGGGCATTCGCCGCGGCCTGGGCGCCCCCGTGGGAGTACTCCTGGCCGCGGGACGGGGCCTTCGCGGCGGTCGCGTTCGCCGCCACCGGCCATGACGAGGAGGCCTACCGGATCCTGCGGTACGACGCCGACACCCAGCGCGCCGACGGGACGTGGGAGGCCCGTACCAAGCTGGACGGCAGCGGCCCGCCGGACAGCCGGGCCTGGCAGCTCGACGGCAACGGCTGGGTCCCGTGGGCCACGTGGCAGTGGTACCGGGCGGCGCCGGCCGCGGACCGGGACGAGCGGCTGCGCGTGCTGTACCCGATGGTGCGCAAGGCGTCCGACCACGCCGCTGCGTCCCTCGGCGCCGACGGCCTGCCGCCCGCCTCGCCCGACTACTGGGAACTGGGCACGGACACCCCCAACATCGGCACCGCCGCCCCGCTGCTGGCCGGCCTCAACGCCGCAGCCGACCTCGCCGACCGGCTCGGGCAGGCCCAGGACGCGGACCGCTGGGCCCGCGCCGCCAGGCGGCTGTCCGACGGCATCGCCGTCTCCTTCGCCCCCCTCGGCTACCCGCGCACCGCCGACGGCACGCACGGCCGCGACAGCGCGGCCGCCTTCATGGCACCGCCGATCAACGGGGCCCCCGGCGACGTGCGGGCCGCGCTGGACTCCACCCACGCGGCGCTGCTGCTGCCGAACGGCGGGCTCTCGCCCGGCAACGATCCGGGGTTCAGCTGGGGTTCGTACGCCTGGACCGCCAGCACCAGCTTCTTCGCGCTGGCCTGGGCCCACCTGGGCGAGACCGGGAAAGCGCAGGGGGTACTGGACTGGGTGCTGTCCAAGCGCAACGGTCTGGGCGAACTCCCGGAAACCGTCAACGGGTCCGGACGTCCCTCGTCCGTCGCGCCGCTCGGCTGGACCGGCGCACTGCTGCTGATGACGGAGCTGGCCCTGGAGGGCAGCCCGCAGCCCGCGCCACCGCTACGTCCGGTGGCGGACGGGGCACGACGGGACGGGGCGCGGTAGCGCCTCGCGTCGCCCCGTCGAGGCCTTGCGGGTCACTTCTGGGCGTGCTCGCCGAGGGTGAACAGCAGCCAGACGAAGCCGGCGAAGAGGTGGGTGCCGGCGATGTAGAAGAAGGCGCGCAGCGCGACGCCCTTCCCCTTCCACCGCTCGTAGCCGGCCTCGGCGTCGGCCGAGCCGCCCTCGGCTCCGCGGCCGCCGCCGTGCGCATGCTCCTGCTGCTCCATCACGGCTCCCGGTGTCCGCTTCCCGCGTGGTCGATTCCAGAACCCGGCAAGTCTAGCCGCCGGACGGCACCGGCCCGCAGGCCTTGATCAATATGCGCCTAGTCATGCTAGGGTGGAACCTAGGGGTCCTAGGAAATGCGGGTCGGGGAAACAAGAAAGGGCAGGTGAACGGAGCATGGTCCGTGCCGGAATCACCGTCCTGCGGCTGACGGAAGCAGCCGCAGCCATGGCCGACGAGGCCGGCCTGGAGAACGTCACGGTGTCGGCCCTCGCCCGGCACTTCGGGGTCAAGGACGCCAGCCTGTACTCGCACGTGCGGAACCTGCGGGAGCTGCGCGTGCGGATCGCCCTCCTCGCTTCCGACGAGATGACCGAGCGCATCGCCGCGGCCGTGGCGGGCCGGGCCGGACGGGACGCCCTCGTCGCCTTCGCCGACGCCTACCGCGCCTACGCGCTCGCCCACCCCGGCCGGTACGCGGCCACCCAGATGCAGCTAGCGCCGGAGGAGGTCGGCGACTCCGCCGGCTTCCGGCGCAGCGTTGAGCTGACGTACGGCATGCTGCGCGCCTACGGCCTGAAGGAGCCGGACCTCACCGACGCCGGCCGCCTGCTGCGCAGCGCCTTCCACGGCTACGTCCACCTGGAGCTCGCGGGTGGCTTCGGCCATGCCCGCCCGGTGGGGGAGTCCTGGGCGCGCTCCCTGGAGGCGCTCCACGTTCTGCTGGAGAGCTGGCCGGCGCGGGACGGACGGCAGGGGACGCAGAGGAACGAAGAAGAGGAGCAGGGGAACGCATGACGCACACGCCCACCGCCGCCACGCCCACCGCCGCCACGCTCGCCGTGCCCGGCGCCACCCTCTACTACGAGACGCGCGGGAGCGGACCGCTCCTGCTGTTGATCCCCGGGGGCGCGGGGGACGCCGGCATGTACGACACCCTGGCCGCGGAACTGGCCGACCGGTACACCGTGGTGTCGTACGACCAGCGCTGCATGTCCCGCAGCCGGCTCGACGGTCCCCTCTCCGACCAGCAGGTGTGCGTCTGGAGCGAGGACGCCCGCCACCTGCTCGACCACCTCGCGCCGCGCGACGAGGCGTTCGTCATGGGATGCAGCTCCGGCGCGATCACCGCGCTCGACCTGCTGGCCCGCCACCCCGACCGGGTCCGCCGGCTCGTCGCGCACGAACCGCCGCTGCTGGAGCTGCTGGCGGACCCGGCCCCGCACCGGGCCCTGTTCGCCGAGGTCCGCGAGATATCCCGCACCCGGGGCCCGGGCCCGGCCATGGCCCGCTTCGGCGCAGGACTCGCAGGCAACCGGTCCGGCGACCAGGGGAACCACGGCGACCACGGGGACCACGGCGACCACGGGGACCACGGCGGCGACGGCGGCCGCGGCGGCCACGGGGGCCACGGCGGCCACGGGGACCACGGCGGCGACGGCGGCCGCGGCGGCCACGGGGACCACGGCGGCCACGGGGACCACGGCGGCCACGGGGATCCCACCCGTGAACCGCCCGCCGACCTGCGGGAGATGGCCGACCGGATGTACGCCAATACGCCGGCGTTCCTGGAGCACGTGCTGTGCCCGTTCTCCTCGTCCGCCCCGGACGTGCCCGCCCTGCGCCGCGCCGCCGGCAAGCTCGTCCTGGCGGCCGGCCGGGACTCGCGCGACCTGGAGCCCCTGTACGGCCCGGCCGCCCGGCTCGCGGAGCTGCTGGGCATCGACGCGCCGGCCGAGTTCCCCGGCGGGCACCTGGCCGCGGTCGAGCAGCCCCACGTCTTCGCCGAGCACCTCGCCCCGCTGCTGCGCTGACACCACCGCCGCACCCCGGGCCCGGCCGCGTAGGGTCATGGCCATGATCACTATGAACGAATTCGGCGACGCGTTCCTGCTGGAAGTGGAACGGCACGCGGCGTGGGGCGCGGCCCAGCTCGAAGCCCTGACCGCGTTCCTGCCGGCCGACGACTGGACCGCCGACCTACCGGGCTGCACGTACCGGCAGGGCGGGCTGGAACTGCGGATCGCCGTCCTCGGCACCTACGACATGGAGGACCGGACCTGGATGTGGGGCTGGGCCAACCCCGGACTGCGCGGAACGGAGGTCGTGGCGCTCACCGAGGCGATCGAGCGGTACGGCCGCGACCGCGGGATCGCCGAGTTCACCGAGGGGACCGTCGACCTGTCCGGCTTCGCCGACCCGCGGCGCGCGGCGGAGACGCTGGCGTTCGCCGGAATGGGCGTGGCCGGAGCGCCGGGGTACCTCGGCCTCCAAGCCGGGCCCGCCACGCAGGTCTACTTCCTCCCGGACGACCCGCAGGTCCCCCGGGCCGCCCTCGACCCGGTGGCCCTGCCCCGCCTCCTGCTGACCGGCGCGGGCCTGGTGGGCCGCTCGCCGCGGCACGTCGTGACCGGGTACTTCGACCACCACGGCGTACCCCGGCGGGACGAGGGCCACCGCATCACCGCCGACCTCCCGGGCGGCGACGCCGCCGAGATCGACTTCGACGCCGCCGGCCGCATCGCGTCGGTCCGCATCACGAAGCACTCCTGAGGCGGTGCGGCCGGCCCGGGCGCGCAGCCGGCCCGGGCGCGCGTCCTGCGGGTGCACGCCCGGGCCGGCCGGGGCTCAGGAGAGCTTGCCGTTGTAGTCCGGCAGCTTGAAGGTGCGCTCGGCGTGGCCGCCGACCAGGTCGCTCTGCTTGTTGCCGATGTTGGCGATGATCTTGTAGCCGCGGGCCTCGATCTCGGCGCGCTTGCTCGTCTTGTACGTGCTGACCTCGTCGAACAGGTCGGGCAGGTCCCGCACGTACAGCCCGGACACCGGGTAGCCGACCGACCGGAGGTTGTGCTCCGTGAGGGAGCCGATGATCCCGGGGCGGGCGGTGACGAAGAAGATGGCGACGCCGCGCTCGTTGGCGTACCGGGTCAGGTCGCGGACCTCGGAGATCGCCGGGGTCGGGAACGTCCAGAACCAGTGGAAGTCCGTCTCCAGCGAGGAGTTGTCGATGTCGAGGACGATCGCGGTCTTCTCGCCGGCCGGCGACTGCGCGATGCGCTGCTCGACGTACGGGCGGGCGGTGGCCATCACGGCGGCCACGTCACGCTTCCAGGTGCCGTAGTCGATGCCCAGGATGGCCGCGTTGCCACCCGGCGCGGACGCCGTCGCCGCGGCCGGGGCGGCCGGGGCCGGGGCGGCGGCCGGGGCGGCGGCCGGGGCCGCCTGGGAGGTGCCGGCGGGGGCCAGCAGCAGGACGGCGGTGGCCGCTGCCGTGGCGGTCGCGGTGCCAAGCGTACGGATACGGGTGCGGGTACGGATACGGGTGCTGCGCATGTGGGGGCGCTCCTCGTGGTGGCGGATTTGGCATGTACGCGGCCAGAATCGGCAAGATCACGTGCCATGTCTACTGGTCGGTAGGAAATTTCTTCCGCCCAAGAGGTGAACGCTCGTCTTTCCGAAAACCGCTGGTGATCCGTCAGGTCGCCGTCCAGCCGCCGTCCATGGGGAGGGAGGTGCCCGTGATGTGTCCGGTGTGCGGCCCGCACAGCCAGACGGCGGCCGCCGCCACCTCTTCCGGCTCGATCAGGCGCCTGATGGCGGACCGCGTCAGCAGCACGTCGTGCAGCACGTCGTCAGGACTGATGCCGTGGACGGCGGCCTGCTGCCCGATCTGCGCCTCGACCAGCGGGGTGCGGACGTAGCCCGGGCTGATGCAGTTGCTCGTCACGCCGTACGGGGCGCCCTCGAGCGCGGTGACCTTGCTCAGCCCTTCCAGGCCGTGCTTGGCGGCGACGTAGGCGGACTTGTACGCGCTGGCGCGCAGCCCGTGGACGCTGGATATGTTGACCACCCGGCCCCAGCCGGACCCGTACATGTGCGGTAGCACCCGGCGCAGCAGCAGGAACGGTGCCGTGACCATCACCTGCTGGATCAAGGCGAAGCGTTCCCCCGGGAACTCGGGGATCGGGGCCACGTGCTGCAGCCCGGCGCTGTTGACCAGGACGTCCACGGCGGCGGGCAGTTCCCCGACGGCGGCCGGGTCGGCGAGGTCGACGACGTGTGCCCGCCCGCCGACGAGGGCCGCCACGGCCCTGGCGGACTCCTCGCGGACATCGGCGACCCGGACCTCGGCCCCCGCCTCCGCGAGGGCGACGGCGCAGGCCCGGCCGATGCCGCTGCCGCCGCCCGTCACCAGCGCGACGCGTCCCCGCAGGAAAGGAGATTGGCTCGTCATGCCCGAACAGTAGGAAGGGCCCCGGGCCCGCGCCCATGGCGGCGGACACCACTCTCACCGGGCCGGGTGTGGCGACCTCCGCCATGGGCGGCGAGGCGACCGGGGTCTGTACGAGACCCTTCCCCTCGGCCCCCGCCCGGCGCGGCTAGGAGCGGTAGACGCGGAGGTCCGAGACCTCGTACGACATCTCGTTCACCCCCGGTTCGGGAGCGGGGTGGTAGCGGCCGGCGCACACCGACAGGTTGACGATGATGTACGCGCGCCAGCGCCGGCCGACGCCGCTGCGGTCGGCGTACACGCGGGTGCCGTTGACCCACCAGACGACCGACCGGGTGCCGAACCTCACCTTGAGGTCCACCCACCCGCCCGGCTCCACGGCCGGGTTGCGGTAGTAGTGCGAGCCGCCGCCGCGCACGTGGTTGGACAGTTCCAGCAGGTCCGGGTTGTCGGGGTGGTACTCGAAGACGTCGACCTCCTGGCCTCCGTCCCGCCAAGTCCAGATCGCCGGCCAGGCGCCTATCTCCTCCGGGAGCCGGACGCGCGCCTCCATGACGTCCTCCGCGCGCAGCAGGAAGCCGTCCCGGCTTCCTTCGGTGGTGAGCAGGCCGGCGTCCCACTTGCCGTCCGGACGGCGGGTGGCGCGGAAGGTGCCGCTGCGGCTGTAGGTGGGGTCGGGGGTGAGGTAGTCGAGTTTGTTGTCGCCGGGGTTGATGGGTCCGCCGTTGGGATAGGCCCAGGACCGTCCGGCGACCCACTGGGTCGTCGAGCTGAAATCGGCCGTGAACACGGGTGTGGCCGCGGCGGGGCGGCGGAACCGTGCGAGGAGTTGCGAGATCACACGGAAGGGCTGCCCAGGGCATGGGGGCGCCACGCCGGGGCCCCGTAGCGGAACCGCGTTTGAGCGGGGGATGTGCACCGGTGCGCCGGGCCTGCTCCGGCGCACCCGGTGTCAGGGCGGTGCGAGTGAGGTGCGAGTGCGGTGCCGGGGTGTGCGGTGGTCAGGCCTCGGACTGCTCCCGGCGCGCCGCGCGCTCCGCGTTCCGCTCCTTGATGCGGGCCGCTTCCTTGCGGACGTCGGCCTGGGTGGCGCGCTCCTTCTGGAGCCACTCCGGGTTCTGCTGCTTGATCTCGTCGATCTGCTCGGTCGTGAGGGCCTCGGTGACCCCGCCGCGGGCGAGTCCGGCGATGGAGACGCCGAGCCGGGCCGCGACCACCGGACGCGGGTGCGGGCCGTTGCGTCGCAGCTCCCGCAGCCACTCCGGCGGGTCGGTCTGCAGCGCGTTCAGCTCGCTGCGGGAAACGACACCCTCCTGGAACTCCGCGGGGGTGGCTTCGAGGTACACACCCAGCTTCTTCGCCGCGGTGGCGGGCTTCATGGTCTGGGTGGTCTTGTGCGACGTCATGACGACAAGAATATCGAGCGCGTGCGCTACTCCTGACCACGCCCGGTAACCTGGCCGGGTGACAGGCTCGGAAGCACACCCCCCGCTCTCTCCCTCGTTCCGGCTCGCGTACGTCCCCGGAGTGACCCCCGGCAAGTGGGTACGGATCTGGAACGAGCGCCTGCCCGACGTTCCGCTGACCCTCCTCCAGGTGTCCGCCGGCGAGGCTCCGGACACCCTGCGTGACCGTGGCGCCGACGCGGGCCTGGTGCGGCTGCCCATGGACCGCACCGGCCTGTCCGCGATCCCCCTCTACACCGAGACCACCGTGGTCGTCGTCCCCAAGGACCACCTCGTGGCCGCCGTCGACGAGGTGACCACCGAGGACCTGGCCGAAGAGATCGTGCTGCACCCCCTCGACGACACCCTCGGCTGGGAGGCCCTTCCCGGGCGTCCCGCGTTCGAGCGCCCGGCGACGACCGCCGACGCGGTCGAACTGGTCGCGGCCGGCATCGGCGTCCTCGTCGTCCCGCAGTCCCTGGCCCGCCTGCACCACCGCAAGGACCTGACCTACCGGCCGGTCACCGACGCCCCGGCGTCGCGGGTCGCGCTCTCGTGGCTGGAGGACGAGACCACCGACCTGGTCGAGCACTTCATCGGGATCGTCCGCGGCCGCACGGTCAACAGCACCCGCGGCCCCCAGCCGGCCGCCGCGGCGCAGCCGAAGCAGCGGGGCCGCTCCGAGGCGAAGGCCGGGAAGAACCCGCGCGGCGGGACCGCCGGCGCGGGCGGTGCCAAGGGGACCCGCAGCGCCAAGGGCGGCAAGGGAATCGGCGGCGCCAAGGGCGCGGGAGCCGGCACGGGAGCCAGGGGGGCCAAGGGCGGCAAGCCCCGTCGGCGTCCCTAGCCGCGAAGCCCGCTCAGCTCGACCTGCCCCGTCAGTCCGGTCGCCCCCCGCCCGGTCGCTCCGGCCGCCGGGGTGGCAGCGGGCCCGCGGCGGGACAATGGTGGTGCTATGCCGTACATAGCCGTGAGCGCGCTGAGCCATTCCGGGCTGATGCGGGACCACAACGAGGACAGCCTCGTCGTAGGACCGTGGACGCTGTGCGCCACCGTCACCCGCAACCCGCAGACGTTCGTCTTCCCCCTCGGCGAGCCCCTCGTCGTCGCGGTCGCCGACGGGATCGGCGGGCAGCCGGCCGGCGAGGTGGCCAGCGCGTTGGTCGTGCGCCAGCTCGCGGCGCTCGGGCCCGCCCTGGCCAGCGAGGGCGCTGTCCGGGAGGCGCTGTCGATGTGCGACCAGGCGGTGTACACGGCCGCGGACAGCGATCCGGGACTGGCCACCATGGGCACCACGGTCGCCGGGGCCGTCGTCCTCGCCGAGTCGCTGATCTCCTTCAACGTCGGCGACAGCCGGGTCCTCGACGCGACGCAGGAGGACCTGCTCCAGGTGAGCGTGGACGACAACCCGCCCCTGGCGCCGGGGCAGCGCACGACGTCCCTGCTCACGCAGGCCATCGGTGGCGCCCGCCACAGCACCGGCATCACGCCCCACGTCTCGACGCGGCCCGTCGCCCCGGGGGCCCGCTTCCTCGTGTGTTCCGACGGGTTGACCGACGCCGTGCCGGAGGAGGAGCTCGGCGAGCTGCTGCGGGTGCACGACGACGGCAAGGCCGCCTACGAACTGTGGCGGGCCGCGATCGAGGCGGGCGGCCCGGACAACATCACCCTCGCCCTCCTGCGCATCGGCGACTAGCGAGGACGAGTAGCGGAGAACGGCCGGGGCGAGCGTCGCGGTCCCTGCTCAGCCCGATTCCCGACCCCCGCCCAGCGCGTGCCGGCGCAGCATCCGGGAGATGTCCGCCGCCGTCAGGATCCCCACGAGCCGCTCCCCGTCCAGCACCAGGATCGGCAGCCCGGCACTCGGCCGCAGCCCCTCCAGCGCCTCCGTCAGCAGATCGCCCGGAGCCGCCACCGTGCACCGCTCGCGCGGGGTCGCGACGTCCCGCACCCGCAGCTCCTCCCGCTGTGCGGCGGGGAGCGCGGCGAGCCGGCCCATGTGCACGATCCCGCTCGGCCGGCCGTCGAAGTCGAGGACGGGCAGCACCGAGTGCCGTGCCTCCAGCGCCACCTCGTCGATGAACCGCGGCACGGCGAGCCAGTCGGCCCCGGTGACCACCGGCGCCGACATGGCGTCGGCCACCCGCACCCCCTCCAGTGCCGCGCGCATCTCCGAGCTGCGCCGTTCGGCGCCCGCGACGACCGCCATGAACAGGCCCACCAGGACCAGCCACAGCCCGCCGGGGGAGCCGCGCAGGAAGGAGATCCAGCCGAAGGCCGCCAGTAGCACGCCGAAGACCTGGCCGCTGCGCGAGGCCGCGCGTTCGGCCCGCTCCCGGTCGCCGGTGCGCCACCACAGCAGGGCCTGGAGCACCCGCCCGCCGTCGAGGGGTGCGGCCGGCAGCAGGTTGAACACCCCGAGGAACAGGTTCGTCCAGCCCAGCCACACCAGGACGGCCGCGGGCACGGCCCAGCCGGTCAGCGTGTGCAGCCCGAAGCCCGCACCGAGCGCGGCTCCCCCGATGACGAGGCTGGCGACCGGCCCGCTGACGGCCACCACGAAGGCCACCCCGGCGCTCTGCGGCCGCCCCATCCGGGTCATGCCGCCCAGCGCCCACAGGGTCACGTCCTCGACGGAGATGTTCTTCCTGCGGGCGGTCGCCGCGTGCGCGGTCTCGTGCAGCAGCAGACTGCCCAGGAGCAGCAGTGCGCCCACCGCCGCGGCGACGGTGTAGACGGTGCGGGACTGCCCCGGCGTCCAGGCGGGCAGGGTCTGGCGGCCGAGCCCGTACGCGAACAGCACCACCAGCAGCGGGACGCTCCAGTGCATCCGCAGGGGTACTCCGACCACCCGCCCGATGGGCACCGAGCCGTTCATCGTCGTCTCCTGCCCCTCGGAGGCCGGACCACACACCCATTGTCGCTCCGGGGTGCGCGGGCGCCGCCTTCCCGGGGCTCAGCCCTCCGCGGCGACGGTGGCCGGCTCCGCCTCCAGTTCCCACGCGTGGCGCTTGAAGTCCTTGAGGAAGTCGGCGTGGTCCTCCCACTGCCGGGCGATCCCGCGCAGCACGTCCCAGTGGTGCTCCACCGACTGGTCGATGACCCGGCCCAGGGCGGCGTCGGCCGTGGCCCGCTTCTCCAGCAGCCCCTTGACCGCGGAGGCCTCCAGCACCGCGTTGCGCAGGGCCCGCAGCGCGCGCGAGGTGTCGTCCATCGCGAAGCCGCGCTCGCTGCCGGTCGCCTCGTCGAACAGCGGGGTGAGCCGCGCCTCGATGAAGGCGGTGATCCGCTCGAAGTGCTGCACGTCCATCGGGGCTCCCTCTCCGGCCGCGCACGGCGGCCCGGAACATCGCGTGTGTCACGTTTCCTACCGCCGCCCGGATCCTGCGCGGGCGGCGCGGTTGCAGGATATCGGCCGAAGATCCGCAACAGGACGGCCGCGGCAGCACAACGGATCCACGGTATGGCCGTCGCTCCTCGTCCTCCTGGTGTTACCTTCCGTGTCGTCGGTGGGCGCGTATCGATGAGTCGGGGGGCGGGCATGAGGGGCGCAACGGCGGAGCTCGGCCGTACGGAGGGGACGGACGCGTTCCTGCGGCACATGATCTGGCGCTATCCGGACCAGCGGCAGCCCGTGGTGGCCCTGCTCGGGCCCCGGCAGTCCGGCAAGTCCAGCATGCTGCGCTCCCTGTCCCAGGGTTGCGGATCGACGGTGGTCCACGCCCACCTCGATTTCCACGAGACCCCGCTGGACCCGGTGTCCGCGGCGGCCCTGGTCGCGTTCCAGATGATGCGCGGCTGGGACACGTTACGCCGCAGCCCGGTGTTCCACCGCTTCGCCCTGGGGCTGCTCGCGCTCAACGAGGACCTGGAGCCGGACCGGGCCCGCGCCACGGAGCAGATCCGCGACCTGATCCGGCACTACACGCGCAACACCCGCCGCGGCCGCTTCGCCTCCCGCCTGGAAGGTGCCGTGGACGCCACCATGGACGTGGTGGTCACCGGCGCGCTCAGCCCGCTCGTCCAGGGCCCCCGCGAGGTGGCGGGTGCGGTACGGGACGGGGCCCGGCCCGTGATCGGATCGCTGCTCCAGAGCACCGCCCGCTGGGGCCTGCGCGACGCGCTGCGCTGGCACGTCGGCATCCCCGAGGCGGAGGACGCGGGCCACGTCGACGCCCTGATCCGGCTCAGCTCCGCCTCCCGATCGGCGGCGGTGGCACCGCTGCTGGCGGCCTTCCTCGCCGACGCCAAGGACCAGGCGGAGCGGCACCCGGCCCTGCGTTCGGCCTGCTCCTGCGAGATCCCGGCGGCCGAGCCCGCGCGGGGCCGGCACGACCACGCCTGGGTGCTGTTCGTGGACGGAGCCCAGACCCCGGCCGGCCGCCACTTCCTCACCGCCCTCGTCGCCGCCCGCATCCGCAACGAGCAGCACGCGCCGGGACCGTTCGGCGCCGCGGACCCCCTCGTCGTCCTCGCCGCCTGCGACCAGTGGCAGCCGGAGTGGACCGCCCGCTGGTGCGAGCCCTGGCGCACCACCCCGCTGCCGGGCAGCCCGCAGCGCCGGATCCCGCTGCTGTCCCGCGCCACGCGCGCGGTGTGGACCCGGCAGGACGAGCCGGGCGGCGGCCCGGACCCGCTCTCGGCGGCCCCCTACTGGTACCCGGTCTGGCTCGACCCGATGTCCGAGGACCGCGTCGCGGACGTCGCCGACGGCGGCGGCTCGCTGGCCGCGCCCGTCCCCGCGTCCGTCGCGCACGCCCTCACCGGCGGCCACTGGGGAGCCGCCCTCACGTTGCAGGACCAGCGCGCCTCCGCCCCACCCGACGCGGACGGCGTCGAACGGGACAGACCCCTGCCCGCCGCCGTCGACGCGAGCGGAAGACCCCTGTGGTCGCGGGCCCTGGAGGGCAGCCTCCCCGAGGGGCTCGCCGCGCCCGGCCGGCAGTGGACCGGCGCGCCGCCCGTCGTGCTCGCCGCGGCCTACCTCGCGGACATGCGCACCGCCGACGACCCCCGCGTGCCGCCCGAGATAGCGGACCTGCCGCGCAGCCTGGAACTGCTGCGCCGGAACCTGTGGGTCAGCACCTTCTTCCACCGCCCCTCCCTCATCCGGGAGGTCGGCTGGGGCGAGGCAGACCGGCCCCCCGTCCTGCACCCCTGGCTGGGCCGCTGCGCCCTCACCGCCCTGGCCGCCGCGCCCGCGACCGCGCCGGCTCCCCCACCCGCGGCCCCGCCCGGGCCGGGCCGGGACGCCCCGGCCGACCCGTGGCGCGAGGTGTTCAGCCGGCAGGCCCAGGCACTGGCCTCCCTGACCTCCGCCCACAACGGCTCGGCCGTCGCCCGCGACGAACAGCAGCTCTTCTACGCCTTGGCCCTGGGCGACTTCCCGCCGGTCGCCGAAGCGCTCGCCCAGCGGTTCGACCGCGACCACCGGGCCTGGGTGCGGCTCCTCGACTATCTCGCGTCGGCTCCCTGCCGCCTCGTCCACCAGCAGACCGCGCAGGAGGCGTACGCCCTCCTCCTCGACGGCATCGAACGGACCGGCCGGGACGTCGTCTCGGTGGCCACGGCGAAGCTCCTGGCCCTGCTGTGGCTGTACAACGACCCGCTCACCGAACGCCACCGGCGATGGGACGCCCAGATCGAAGAGGGCTTCGAACGCCTGGCGCACAACTCCCGTCTGCTCGACGTCAGCGCCCTCCAGCAGGCCGGCGCCCGCTTCGCCTGATCCTTCCGCGCCACGCGTCGGCGTGGCCGCGCGCACCGCTAGGAGTCCTTCATGCCCGCAGGTGTACGCATTCCCCGGTTCGTCCGGTGGCGCCGCCATCCGGTGGTGTCCGTGGTCGTCGTCCTCCTCGTCCTGGCCGGAGCCGTCGTGGGCGGCAGCGAGCTCTACCGCTACCTGGACCGGCCCGAACTGTCGTGCGGCAAGGGGATGACCGTGGCCGGCGAGCCGCTGGCCTGCGTCGGGGTGAACATCGAGGGCAAGCCGTTCACGAAGGACGATCCGGACCGCATGCGCGCGCTCCAGAAGCAGATACGAGCCGCCAACAACACGGTGACGGGGGAGTCCACCAGTGTCGTGCTGATGCTGAACCTGTCGCCCGTGCACGACGTGGACACGCTGACCTACGAGTCGCTCTACCACAACATCGAGGGTGCGATCACCGCCGTCTGGCGGGCGAACAACACCGCCGCGTACGGCAGCAGGCCCGGCGTCAAGCTCTACCTGGCCAACATGGGCAGCCGGTACGGGTCCTGGGAGCGGGCGGTGGAGAGCGTCAAGCAGTACGCCACGTCCGAGCGCATCTCGGCGGTCGTCGGCCTCGGCCAGTCCACCGAGCAGACCCGGCGGGCCGCCGCCGCCATTTCCGCGCAGCTGCACATCCCGGTCATCGGCTCCACGATCACCGGCAATTCGATGAACCTGGACCCGGCCGATCCGACGGGCAGGAAGCTGATCCCCGACATGTTCCGCGTCTCGCCGACCAACACGGACACGGTCATCGCGGCGAACCAGTACGTGTCGGGGCTGAAGCCGGCGGTCACCTCGATGGCCGTGGTCGCCGACGGCGTCGACGGCGACGACTACACGGCCACCCTGGCGGCCGAGGCCAAGGTCCGCTTCCAGGCCCCGGACCGCACGGTGACCGTGCTGCCGTACACCTCGCCCCGCGACATCCCGAGCGGCGCGGGCCGCTACGACTACCTGGTGCAGCAGTTCAACCTGATGCACGCCAACCTGTGCCAGGCCGCTCCGTCCACCGTGTACTTCGCCGGGCGCGGCCGCGACCTGGGCGCCTTCGTCCAGACCTGGGTGCAGGGGGCGCCCTGCGGCATCGGGCAGCTGCACATCCTGGTCGGCGACGACGCCTCCGAGGCCATCCGCGACGACGTGGTCCTCAAGGGCATCGCCTCGGGCCGGGTCACGGTGGCGTTCACGGCGCTGGCCAGCCCGGAGGGGTGGGGGACCGAGTGCCCCGGGTCGGACGCCAAGCGCAACTACGACCAGTTCTGGTCGGCGTTCACCGGGCGCCCCGACCCGTGCACGCAGCAGCCCCTGGCCACCACGCAGGGTGCGCAGCCGCCGCTGGCCTTCGAGCCGGTGAGCCTGGCCAGCGGGCAGGCGATGCTCACGCACGACGCCGTCGCCGCCGCGGTCAGCGCGGCCCGGCGCGAGGGGGCGGGAGTGAAGAACCCGGGCCTGCTGACCGGCATCCTGCACCAGTTCTACTGCGCGCAGATGCTGCCCGGAGCCAGCGGGTGGCTGTCCTTCGGCAACGACGGGAACCCGGTCGGCAAGCCGATCCCCATCGTGCAGATCAACGCGGACGGGACCACGAGGACGGCGGCCCTGACCTGGCCGAGTTCCGCGCCCAACCTGAGCCTGCCGCAACGCGGCGGTACGGGAGCCCCGGGCTGCTGACCCGCCCTGCTCCCGTCCGGCCCCCTCGGCCGTGTCCGGCTCAGCGGCAGAGCCGGGCCACCAGCTCCAGCTCGCCCGCCACCACCGCCGGGTCGCGCGGCCCGGCGTGCGGGGCGGCGAGCGGACGCACGCGGAAGCGGTTGCCCGGGGTCAACTCGTCGGCCTCCCGGATCATCAGGTCCTGGAGCGCCGGCGGGATCGCCCGGTCCTCGGTGAACTTGAGGAAGGTGCGCGGGATGCGCCCCCAGCGCTCCGGCAGGCCGCGCGCGTCGGAGACCGAGATCGCGGCGGACTCGTCCGGTTCCAGGGTGTTCATCAGCGCCCGGACCTCGGCGTCGGTGTAGTCGGAGCCCAGCGCCTCCTTGCAGGCCGCGAAGAACTTCGGGTCGTTGGAGCGCCAGTTGACCCGGTTGACGCCCAGCTCCGGCGGGGTGGGCACGCCGGTCATCCGGAAGAGCATGCTGGTGGCCGCTTCCGGAGTGGTCATCAGCTCCAGCACCGACTTCCGCTTCGCGGGGCAGAACGCCGAGGCGTACACCAGGTGGTCGATGAGCTCGGGGATCCGGTTGGCCACCGCGTTGACGGTCGCCCCGCCCATGCTCTGGGCCACCAGGACCACCGGCCCGTTGCGGCGCGCCCGCCGTACGACCGCTTCCACGTGGTCGGCGTTGTCCTTCAGCGTCACCTTGCCCAGCGGGGAGGGCTCCGTGCGCAGCGCCTCCAGGTCCTGCGGCGACTGGTAGGAGAGCGGGAAGTAGGCGCCGGGGCCGTGGCCGGGCAGGTCGACCGCCACCGCGCGGTGGCCGCGCAGCCCCAGCTCGGCCACCCATGTCGCCAGTCCGTAGGAGTTGCTGCCGGAGCCGTGGACCATGACGAAGGTGACCGGGCGCGCGGGCCGGGAGGCGGCTTCCGCGGCGGTGGCCCCCGCGCCCACCGCTGCGACCGCGCCGGCGCCGGCCACGGCGGCCCTCAGGACGGTGCGGCGGGAGCGAGCGCCGCTTCCGCCCGTCGACAGCACACCAGTTGTGTCACTCGTTTCACTCGTGTCACTCATACGGCCGACATTACGCCTGGGTAACACCGCAGTACGGGCGATATCCGGCCAACCAGCTCGAACCCAGGGGTGACGCGCACCACCCGCCACGGCGGTCGAGAAGAGGAGCATCCGCGGGCTCTCGGGCGGAGCCCGGGTCCGTGGCGATGCGGTCACCCCGCGGCGCCCCGCCTCCTCCCGCGCCCGCGCCCCCGCACCCCGGCCGCCCTCCACCAGGTGGCCGTGCGGGCCGTCCCGTACGGGTGACACCACGCGTACGTCTCACCGGGCAGCGCACGCCCGTCGCCGACGATCGCAGATGGCCGGAACCGTTCCGGCTGCCCGCGATCGTCGGGCCGGACGCTTCGGAGAACCCGTGCACATCCTGCTCGCCGCAAGTGCGTTCAACAGTCTCACCCAGCGGGTCCATGCCGAGCTGCGGGACCGCGGGCACAGCGTGGCGGTCGAGCTCGTGCTGCCCGGAACCCGCCTCGCCGACGCCGTCGACCGGTACCGGCCGGACCTGGTCGTCGCCCCGATGCTGAAGACGGCCATCCCCCGCGAGGTCTGGTCCCGGCACGTGTGCCTCGTCGTCCACCCCGGCCCCGTCGGAGACCGCGGCCCCTCCTCGCTCGACCGGGCCATCAGCGAGGGCGCGGACACCTGGGGCGTCACCGTCCTCCAGGCCGACGCGGAGCTGGACGCCGGCCCCGTCTGGGCCACCGCGGACTGCACGCTCCCGCCCGTCGGCAAGAGCGACGCCTACCGCGGCGAGGTCGCCGACGCCGCCCTCACCGCCCTCCTCCGGGCCGTCGACCGCTTCGCCTCCGGCACCCACGTCCCCGAGCCCCAGTCGTCCGGCCGCGCCCTGCCGTACCTGCGCCAGGAGGAACGCCGGATCGACTGGGCACACGACTCCACCGACCGCGTCGTACGCACCCTGCGCGCCGCCGACTCGCAGCCCGGCGTCCTCGACGAGCTGCTGGGCGGCCGGTGGTACCTGCACGGAGGCCACCCGGAGGACGGGCTGCGCGGCCGCCCCGGCGAACTGCTCGCCACCCGGGCCGGCGCGATCTGCCGGGCCACCGCCGACGGCGCCGTGTGGATCCCCGAACTGCGGGCCGGGCGCGTCCCCGGCGAGCCGGCCCCCGTCAAACTCCCCGCCACCCTGGCCCTCGCCGGGCGGCTGCCCGCCCTGCCCGAGATCCCCGCCCCACCGGACCCCGGCACCGGGGCCGGCCCCCGCACCTGGTCCGACATCCGCTACCGGGAGGACGGCGAGGCCGGCTTCCTGTCGTTCTCCTTCCCGAGCGGCGCGATGAGCACCGAGCACTGCCGCCGCCTCCTCGCCGCCTACCGCGAGGCCTGCTCCCGCCCCACCTCCGTCCTCGTCCTCGGCGGCGGCCGCGACTTCTTCTCCAACGGCATCCACCTGGGCGTCATCGAGGCCGCCGACGACCCGGCCGAGGAGTCCTGGGCCAACATCAACGCCATGGACGACCTGGTCGAAGCCGTGTTGACCACCACCGACCGGCTCGTCGTCGCCGCCGTCGGCGGCAACGCCGCCGCCGGCGGGGCCATGCTCGCCCTCGCCGCCGACGAGGTCTGGCTCCGGTCCGGGACGGTCCTGAACCCGCACTACCGGCTGATGGGCCTCCACGGCTCGGAGTACTGGACCTACACCCTGCCCCGCCGGACCGGCACCGGCGTCGCACAGCGCCTCATGAGCGAGGCCCTGCCCGTCGGCTCCGAGGCCGCCCGCCGCCTCGGACTGGCCGACCGGACCATCGACTGCGCCCCGCAGGCCTTCGCCGACGAGACGGCGCGCCTCGCCGTCCGGCTGGCCGACTGGCCCGGCACCCGGTCCCGTACCGTCGGCAAGAAGGCCCGCCGCGAGGTCGACGAGACGCTGCGCCCGCTCGCCGCCTACCGCGAGACCGAACTCGCCCGGATGCGGGAGGCGTTCTTCGACCCGCAGGCCCCCTACCACGCGCTGCGCAGGGCCTTCGTCCGCAAGGAGACCCTGGACGGGACCCCTGCGCACCTCGCCCGGCCCACCCAGGGGCGGCGTACCGCCGCGACCCCCGGGCGGCGGCCCGGAATCACTGCACCGGCCCAGTCCGACAGGGCGGCCGGCCCGGCCGGCTGCTAGCAAGAAGGGTGGGGGCGGCCGCAGACCTTCCCCCGCGGCCGTTCCCGTCCCCGCAGGACCCCCTCCCGCATCCCCGCCCAAGGAGCGATCCGCATGGCTGCTGGAACGCAGAGCACGGTAGAGGACCCCACGATCCACATCCTCTGGATCAACGCCGGACTGAGCTGCGACGGCGACTCGGTGTCCCTGACGGCCGCGATGCAGCCGAGCATCGAGGAAATCGTCACGGGCGCCCTCCCCGGCCTGCCCAAGATCGCCGTCCACTGGCCGCTCATCGACTTCGAATGCGGCCCGGTCGGCGGCGCCGACACGTTCATCGAATGGTTCTTCAAGGGTGAGCGCGGCGAGATCGATCCCTTCGTCCTCGTCGTCGAAGGCTCCGTCCCCAACGAGACGATCAAGCCCGAGGGCTACTGGTGCGGCTTCGGCGACAACCCGGAGACCGGCCAGCCCATCACCACCAGCGAGTGGATCGACCGGCTGGCGCCGAAAGCCCTCGCCGTGGTGGCGATCGGCACCTGCGCCACGTACGGCGGCATCCACGCGATGGAGGGCAACCCCACGGGAGCCATGGGCGTCCCCGACTACCTGGGCTGGAACTGGACCTCCAAGGCCGGCATCCCGATCGTCTGCGTGCCCGGCTGCCCGATCCAGCCGGACAACTTCGCGGAGACCCTCACCTACCTGCTCTACCAGGCGGCCGGCTCCGCCCCGATGATCCCGCTGGACGACAAGCTGCGCCCGACCTGGCTGTTCCAGCACACCGTCCACGAGGGCTGCGACCGGGCCGGGTACTACGAGCAGGGCCAGTTCGCCGAGTCGTACGACTCGCCCCAATGCCTCGTCAAGGTCGGCTGCTGGGGCCCGGTCGTCAAGTGCAACGTCCCCAAGCGCGGCTGGATGAACGGCATCGGCGGCTGCCCGAACGTCGGCGGCATCTGCATCGCCTGCACCATGCCCGGCTTCCCCGACAAGTTCATGCCGTTCATGGACCAGCCGCCGGGTGCCACGGTCTCCACCAAGGCCAGCGGCGCGTACGGCGCCCTGATCCGCAAGCTGCGTGCGGTCACGCTGCACACGGTGGACGAGGAGCCGAAGTGGCGCCACACGGGCCGGAAGATCACCACCGGGTACCGCCCGCCCTGGTGACCCGGCCGGGCCCGGCCGGCCCGCCCCGCCCGGGCCGGCGCCCCCGCACCGCCCCGCTCGCCTCCCGCTCGCCTCCCGCCCGCCTCACGCTCCCTCCCGCCCCCTCACGCTCCCGCCCCCGAACCCGCTCCCAGAAGGGCCACGGCAGACACGATGACACCGAAGACGAAGGCGGCCGGCGACGGCAGCGGCCTGGTGGAGATGGCCTGGGATCCGATCACCCGGATCGTCGGCAGCCTCGGCATCCACACGAAGATCGACTTCAAGCAGAAGCGGGTGGCCGAGTGCTACAGCACCTCGTCCGTCTTCCGCGGCTACAGCGTCTTCATGCGCGGCAAGGACCCCCGCGACGCGCACTTCATCACCAGCCGCATCTGCGGGATCTGCGGTGACAACCACGCCACCTGCTCCGTCTACACCCAGAACATGGCCTACGGGGTCAAGCCGCCCCACCTCGCCGAGTGGATCATCAACCTCGGCGAATCGGCCGAGTACATGTTCGACCACAACATCTTCCAGGAGAACCTGGTCGGGGTCGACTACTGCGAGAAGATGGTCCGCGAGACCAACCCCGGCGTCCTCGACCTCGCCGAGCGCACCGAAGCCCCGCACGCCGCCGAGCACGGCTACCGCACCATCGCCGACATCATGCGCTCGCTCAACCCCATCGAGGGCGAGTTCTACCGCGAGGCCCTCCAGGTCAGCCGCTACACCCGCGAGATGTTCTGCCTGATGGAGGGCCGCCACGTGCACCCCTCCACGCTCTACCCGGGCGGCGTCGGCACCATCGCCTCCGTCCAGCTCTTCACCGACTACATGACCCGCCTCATGCGGTACGTCGAGTTCATGAAGCGCGTCGTGCCGCTGCACGACGACCTCTTCGACTTCTTCTACGAGGCCATGCCCGGCTACGAGGAAGTCGGCCGCCGGCGCGTCCTGCTGGGCTGCTGGGGCGCCCTCAACGACCCCGAGTACTGCGACTTCACGTACGCCAACATGACCGACTGGGGACGGAAGATGTTCGTCACCCCGGGCGTCATCGTGGACGGCAAGCTGGTCACCAACGACCTCACGCAGATCAACCTCGGCATCCGCATCCTGCTGGGCAGCTCGTACTACGACGACTGGGCCGGCCAGGAGCAGTTCGTCCGCCACGACCCGCTCGGCAACCCGGTCGACCCCCGCCACCCCTGGAACCAGCACACCATCCCCGCCCCGCAGAAGCGGAACTTCGACGACAAGTACAGCTGGGTCATGTCCCCGCGCTGGTTCGACGGCACCGAGCACCTCGCCCTCGACACCGGTGGCGGCCCCATCGCCCGCCTGTGGTCCACCGCCCTGTCCGGGCTCGTCGACGTCGGCTACGTCAAGGCCACGGGCCACAGCGTGGTCATCAACCTGCCGCGCACCATGACCAAGCCGGAGACCACCTTCGAGTGGAAGATCCCGCAGTGGAGCAACGCGCTGGAGCGCAACCGCGCCCGCACGTACTTCCAGGCGTACGCGGCCGCCATCGCCCTGCACTGCGCCGAGAAGGGGCTCGCCGAGGTCCGCGCCGGACGCACCCAGACCTGGGAGAAGTTCGAGGTGCCGGACGAGTCCATCGGCTGCGGCTTCACCGAGGCCGTACGCGGCGTCCTCTCCCACCACATGGTCATCCGCGACGGGAAGATCGCCAACTACCACCCGTACCCGCCGACCCCCTGGAACGCCAGCGTCCGCGACTCCTACGGCACCCCCGGCCCCTACGAGGACGCCGTCCAGAACACCCCGATCTTCGAGGAGAACACCCCGGAGAACTTCAAGGGCATCGACATCATGCGCACCGTCCGCAGCTTCGACCCCTGCCTGCCCTGCGGCGTCCACATGTACGTCGGCGGCGGCAAGACCGTGAAGTCGATGCACGTCCCCACCGGCCTGAGCGGGCTGGGCGGATGAGCACGACCGTCATCGACGCCCGGGAGGCCGGCCGCCGCGTCGAGGAGGTCCTCGACCGGCTGGCCGCCTCCGGCGACCGGCAGGCCTGCGCGGCCGCCGAGGAACTCGTCCGCGTGCTCATGGACTTCTACGGCGCCGGGCTCGCCCGGATCGTGGAGCGCCTCGGCGCGGGCGCGCTCACCCGCATGCTCGGCGACGACCTGGTCGCCGGCCTGCTCGCCCTGCACGACCTGCACCCCGACGACGTCGGCACCCGGATCGCCCGCGCGCTGGAGTCCGTACCCGACCCCGTCGAACTGATCGGCTTCGACGAGGCCACCGGCACGCTCCGGCTGCGCTCCGCCGCCCGCCCGGCCACCGGCTGCGGCTGCGCGGGCAACGCGGACGCGGACGCGGCCCGGCAGAGCGTCGAGGACGCCGTCGCCTGCCTGGCCCCCGAGGTCACCTCGGTCGAACTGGCCCCCGCGGCCCCCGCGCCCGCCCTGCTGCAGATCGGCACCCGGCCGCCGACCCCGGCCCACGTACCGTGAGCCCGGCCCGCCCCCGGGCCGCTGCCGCGCCCCCGCCGGTGTCCGTACCCCCGCCGGTGTCCGTGCCCGGGGCCGCCCGCACCGCCGTGCCCGGCCTGCGGCGCTTCACCGGGCCGCGCCCGCCGCGCCCCGAAGCCTGCGAACTGTGCGGGGTGCCGGTCGCCGAGCAGGGCCACCGGCACCTGGTGGAGACCGAGAAACGGGCCCTGGTCTGCGCCTGCATCCCCTGCGCCCTGCTCTTCGACCGCCCGGGAGCCGGCGCCGGGCGGTACCGCACCGTCCCCGACCGCTACCTCACCGACCCCGCCCACCGGCTCGACGACAGCGCCTGGGAACGGCTGCGGATCCCGGTCGGCGTCGCGTTCTTCTTCCGCAACGCCGCACTCGACCGGCTCGTCGCGCTCTACCCCAGTCCCGCCGGAGCCACCGAGAGCGAACTCGACCCGCAGACCTGGCAGACCGTCCTCGGCACCGGCCGGCTCGCCGCGATGCTGGAGCCCGACGTCGAGGCACTGCTCCTGCGCCGCACCCGGGACCGCACCGAGTGCCACCTCGTCCCCATCGACATCTGCTACGAACTGGTGGGCCGGATGCGGCTGCTGTGGCAGGGCTTCGACGGCGGCGCGGAGGCCCGCGCCGCCCTCACCGCCTTCTTCGCCGAGGTCGAGCAGCGCGCCCGGGCACTGCCCGCGCCCCGGCCGGACGGGCAGGAGGGGCCGTCGTGACCGACTTCGCCTTCACCGTCACCGGCGTGCGCGCCGACCCGTACGCGGCCGGCCCCACCCTCGTCTTCCGGCTGCGCATCACCGCCTCCGGAGGCACCCGCGTCCACGCCCTCGCCCTGCGCTGCCAGCTGCGGATCGAACCCGCCCGACGTGACTACGGGCCCGCCGAAGCCGCCGCCCTCCACGACCTGTTCGGCGACCGCTCCCGCTGGGGCAGCACCCTGCACCCCCTCCAGCTCGCCCAGGTCGCGGTCATGGTCCCCGGCTTCACCGGCGAGACCGAGACCGACGTGGCCGTGCCGTGCAGCTACGACACGGACATCTCCACCGGCCGCTACCTCGCCGCCCTGGAGGACGGCGAAGCGCCCCTGCTGATGCTGTTCTCCGGTACGGCCTTCACCGGCGCGGGCGGCTTCCACGTCGAACCCGTGCCCTGGAACCACGAGGCCTCCTACCGGCTGCCCGTCACCGTGTGGCGGGAGATGATGGAGCAGCACTTCCCCGGCTGCGGCTGGCTGCGCCTGCCCCGCGACACCATGGCGGACCTGCTCGCCTACCGCTCCCGCCACGCCCTCGCCTCCTGGGAGGAGACCGTACGGGCCCTGCTCGACACGGCCCGGGCCGCCGAGCCGCCGCCCCGGGACCCCGCCTGGGCCGGCGCCGTCCTGCCGCGCGCCACCGGGAGGACCGCGCCATGACCACGACCACGGCCGCGGTGCCCGCGTCCCGCTTCGCCCCCGCCCGCCAGGTCGCCGACGCCGTCTTGTTCGAGGGCTACGTCCTCTACCCGTACCGCGCCTCGGCCGCGAAGAACCGGATGCGCTGGCAGTTCGGCGTCCTGGTCCCGCCCGCCTGGGGTCCCCGGCACGGCGAACACTCCGGCCAGCGCACCGAACTCGTGGCGGAACCCCGCGGCGACGCCTCCGTCGCCGTCGAACTGCGCTTCCTGCACGCCCAGCGCCGTACGGTCGAGGAGGCCCGCGCCGACGGGTCCTTCGCCGCCGTGCCCGAACTGCACCTGCCCGACCGGGTCCTCGTCCCCTGGGACGAGGGCCGCGACGAGCGGGTCCAGATGAGCGTCCGCGTCGCCGACCTGGAGGCCGGCGAGGTGTCGCTGCCGTTCACCCGGCCCGCCCGCGTGGAGACCGAACCCGTCCTCGACGCGGACGGACGCCCCGTCGGCCGCCTGGTGCGGCGCACCGAGCGCATCGACGGCGTACTGCGCCTGCACGCCGCACCCCTGGACGTGCCGTACCGGGCGCTGAAACTCACCGCGGTCGTCGAGAACACCGCCGACTGGACCCCACCCGACGAGGAGGCCGACCGCGACGCCGCCCTGGCGCGCTCGCTCGTCGCGGCGCACCTCCTGCTCGGGCTCAGCGCCGGATCCTTCCTGTCGATGACCGACCCGCCCGAATGGGCCCGGGCCGTCGTCGCCGACTGCGACAACCGGCACACCTGGCCGGTGCTCGCCGGCGGGAACGGCCGCGCCGACGTGGTCCTCTCCTCCCCGATCATCCTCGAGGACCACCCCCGCATCGCCCCCGAGAGCGCCGGGGCCATGTACGACGCCACCGAGATCGACGAGATCCTCGCCCTGCGCACGGCCGCCCTCACCGAGCAGGAGAAACGTGAGGCGCGCGGCACCGACACCCGTGCGGCCGCCGTGATCGACCTGGCCGACACCATGCCCCCCGAGGTGCTGGAACGCCTGCACGGCGCCGTCCGGGCCCTGCGCGAGATCACCGAACCCGGTGCCGCCGCCCCACCGCCCGGCCCCGACTCCCTGTCCGAACCGCCCGACGGGGACGCCGTGTTCCGCCCCGACACCCCCTGGTGGGACCCCGCCCACGCGGACCCCGCCGACCCGGCCCGCGACCGCGTCACCGTCGACGGGGCGGCCGTGGGCGCGGGCAGCCGGGTGCTGCTGCGGCCGGGCCTGCGGCGCACCGACGCCCAGGACCTGTTCCTCCAGGGGCGCACCGCCCTCGTCGAAGCCGTGCTCCGCGACGTCGACGGCGGGGTCCACCTCGCCGTCACCGTGGACGGCGACCCGGGCGCCGACATCCGCCGCGAGCAGGGCCGCTTCCTGTACTTCCAGCCCGACGAGGTCACCCCCCTGGAGGACGCGTGAGCCGCCGGACCCTCGTCGCCGGCATCGGCAACGTCTTCCTCGGCGACGACGGCTTCGGCGTCGAGACCGTACGGCGGCTGAACGGGCCGGGAGTCCCGCTGCCCGACGGCGTGGAGACCGCTGACATCGGCATCCGCGGGGTCCACCTCGCCTACCGGCTGCTCGACGGCTACGACACGCTCGTCCTGATCGACGCCACCGCCCGCGGCGGAGCCCCCGGCACGCTGTACCTGATCGAGGCCACCGGGGACGGGCCCGTCGCCCCGCAGGCCGCCGTGCTCGACGGCCACCAGATGTCCCCCGACGCCGTCCTGGCCCTGCTCGACACGCTGTGCGCCGGAACCGGGGCCGCCCCGCCCCGGCGCATCTGGGTCGTCGGCTGCGAACCCGGCAGCCTGGACGAGGGGATCGGCCTGAGCCCCCCGGTGGCCGCCGCCGTCGACGGGGCCGCGCGGATGGTGCTGGACCTCGTGCACCACCAGGACGAGGAGACGCCGCAGGACGAACCGGGCGTCGCCGCCAACTGAGGAGAAGACCATGAGCGCGAACAAGACCATGATCGGCGGCTGGGCCGCCGCCGTCCTCGCCCTGCTGGTGCTGAAGGCGGTCCTGCCCGACCTCCAGCGCTACCTGCGCATCCGCCGCATGTGACCGCGGGACGACCGCGGAACGGCCGCGGGACCGCATCAAGGCCCGGTCCCGCGGCCCGTTCGCGTCCGAATGGCGTACGGCCCGCCCCGCGCTCCGGCGCGCCCGGCCGTACCGCACCCCGCCCGCGGGTCTAATGAGGCCCGGCAGGACGGAGTCCCATGCACGAGATGTCGATCGCCATGGCCGTGGTGGGCCAGGTGGAGGAAGCGGCCGAGGCCGCCGGCGCGAGCACCGTCACCACGGTCCGGCTCCAGGTCGGGGAGCTGGCCGGCGTGGTGCCCGCCGCCCTCGCCTTCTGCTTCGAACTCGCCTGCGCCGGAACCCTCCTCGAAGGCTCCGCGCTCGAAACCGAGCCGGTACCCGCCCGCGCCCGCTGCCGGTCCTGCACCGCCGACTGGCCGACCGGCATGCCGCCCCGGCTGGCCTGCCCCCGCTGCGACCGGGCCACGGACGTCGAACTCCTGGCCGGGCGCGAGCTGCAGATCCTGAGCGTGCGTTGGGAGGACGGCACCACACCGGACGCCGGCCACCCCTGCCGCTCCGCCACCGCCCCCACCCCGTCCCGCGTACCGATCGCCGAGGAGCGCTGAACCATGTGCCGTGTGGTCGACCTGAAGCAGGCGGTCCTCGCCAAGAACGACTCCGCCGCGCAGGCCCTGCGCGCCGGACTCGCCGCCCGCGGCACCACCGTCGTCAACCTGCTGTCCAGCCCCGGCAGCGGGAAGACCGCCCTCCTGGAACGCGAACTCGGCCTCGCCCGCGAGCGCGGCGTACCGGTCGCCGCCCTCACCGCCGACCTGGCCACCGAGAACGACGCCACCCGGCTGGCGCGCTCACGCGTCCCCGTCAAGCAGGTCCTCACCGACGGGCTGTGCCACCTGGAGGCCGGGATGCTCGCCCACCACCTGGACGGCTGGCTGCCCGCGGACACCCGGCTGCTGTTCGTGGAGAACGTCGGCAACCTCGTCTGCCCCGCCTCCTACGACCTCGGGGAGTCCCTGCGCATCGTGCTGGCCTCGGTCACCGAGGGCGAGGACAAGCCGCTGAAGTACCCGACGGCCTTCGGGCTCGCCCAGCTCGTCGTCGTCACCAAGACGGACATCGCGGGAGCCGTCGAGTTCGACGAGGCCGCCTTCCGCGCGAACGTCCAGCAGGTCAACCCCGGGGTCGAGGTCCTCCTCACCTCCGCCCGCACCGGGGAGGGCGCCGGCGCCGTGCTGGACCGGGCGCTCGCCGCCGGCGACGGCGCGCCCCTGCACGTGCCGGTCATGGCCGGGCAGCAGCCCGCACACCATCACCACCATCACCACGACGGCCCCGCCGACCACGCACACCCCTCCGCCGCGGCTCCGGCTCCGGCTCCGACCCGCTGATGGAGGCCGTGCAGCGCCGCCGGATCGTCGTGCGCGGGGTGGTCCAGGGCGTGGGCTTCCGGCCGTACGTGTACACCCGCGCGACCGGACTCGGCCTCACCGGGCACGTCACCAACACCCCCGAGGGCGTCGTCGCCGAGGTCGAGGGCGCCCCCGCCGCCGTCTCGGCGTTCTGCGAGCACCTCGCCGCCGACGCCCCGCCGCTCGCCGTCGTCCACACCGTCGACCACCACGAGGTCCCCGTCGCCGGCGGCCGCGGATTCACCATCACCGCCTCCCGCACGGGCGGCCCCGTACGCACCCTCGTCTCCCCGGACACCGCCACCTGCGCCGACTGCCTCGCGGAGCTCGCGGACCCCGCCGACCGGCGCCACCGGCACCCGTTCATCACCTGCACCCACTGCGGGCCCCGCTTCACCATCGTCACCGGGCTGCCGTACGACCGGGACCACACCACCATGGCCCGCTTCCCCATGTGCCCCGACTGCGCCCGCGAGTACGCCGACCCCGCCGACCGGCGCTTCCACGCCCAGCCCGTGGCCTGCCCCGCCTGCGGACCCCGGCTGCGCCTCCTGGAAGGGCCGCCCCCGCGCGAGACCGCCGGGACCGACCCCGTCGCCGCGGCCCGCCGCCTGCTCGCCGCCGGGTCCATCCTCGCGGTCAAGGGGCTCGGCGGCTACCACCTCGCCTGCGACGCCGCGAACCCCGCCGCCGTCGCCGAGCTGCGCCGCCGCAAGGCCCGCGGGGACAAGCCGTTCGCCCTGATGGCCCGCGACCCCTCCGACATCGAGCACCTCGTACGGCTCGCCCCGGCCGAACGCGGCCTGCTGACCGGCCCCGTACGCCCCGTCGTCCTGCTGCGCCGCCGCCCCGGAACGGGCTCCGGTCCCGGCGCGGTCGCCGACGCCGTCGCCCCGCGCTGCCCCGACCTCGGCGTCATGCTTGCGTACACGCCCGTCCATCACCTGCTGCTCGGCCTGCCCGGGGACCCGCCGGGCCCCCGCCTGCTCGTCATGACCAGCGGCAACCTGTCCGGCGAGCCCATCGTCACCGACGACACCGAGGCCCTGGAGCGCCTCGGCGGCCTCGCCGACGCCTGGCTCACCCACGACCGCCCCATCCACGTCCCCTGCGACGACTCCGTGGTGCGCGTCTGCGACGGCGAGCTCCTCACCCTGCGCCGGGCCCGCGGGTACGCGCCCCTGCCGCTGGAGCTGCCGCTGCCCGTACCGCCCGTGCTCGCGGCCGGGGGAGACCTGAAGAACGCCTTCTGCCTCGGCGAGGGCCGCAAGGCCTGGCTGTCCGCGCACATCGGCGACATGGACGATCTCGCCACCCAGCAGGCCTTCGAACGTGCCGAACGGCAACTGGAGGCGATCACCGGCGTCCGGCCCACCCGGCTCGCCGCCGACCGTCACCCCGGCTACCGCTCCGGCGCCTGGGCCCGGCGCGCCGCCGGTACCCGCCCCCTGACCGCGGTCCAGCACCACCACGCGCACATCGCCTCCGCCATGGCCGAACACGGCCTCGACGGCACCGACCGCGTCATCGGCGTCGCCTTCGACGGCACCGGCTACGGAGACGACGGCACGGTGTGGGGCGGCGAGGTCCTGCTCGCCGACTACGCCGGCCACCACCGCTTCGCCCACCTCGCCCCGGTCCCGCTGCCGGGCGGCGACGCCGCAGTGCAGCGGCCCTACCGGATGGCCCTGTCCCACCTGCGGGCCGCGGGACTGCCCCGGTCGCCGGACCTGCCGTGCACCGCAGCCTGCCCGCCCGAGGAACTCCGCGTCCTCGAACGCCAGCTGGAATCCGGCCTGCACTGCACGCCCACGTCGAGCATGGGCCGGCTCTTCGACGCCGTCTCCTCCCTGGCCGGCGTCTGCCACCGCGCCGGGTACGAAGCCCAGGCCGCGATCGAGCTGGAGTCCGCCGCCCTCGCCGCAGCACCGGCCGATCCCGGCCCCGGCTACGCCTTCGGCCTGCGCCACCCGCAGCCCTCCGGCCGGCCGACGGCTCCCGGGACCGCGCCCGGGACACCGGCCGTCGTCGCCGACCCGGCCCCCGTCCTGGCCGCCGTCGTCGCCGACCTGCGCGCCGGCACCCCGGCACCCGTGATCGCGGCCCGCTTCCACAGCGCGGTCGCCGCCCTCGTCGTCGGCCTCGCCGCCCTCGCGCGCGAGCGGCACGGTCTCGACACCGTCGCCCTCACCGGCGGCGTCTTCGCCAACACCGTGCTCTCGTCGGCCTGTACCCGCCAGCTGCACGAGCGCGGCTTCACCGTCCTGCGCCACCACCGCATCCCGCCGAACGACGGCGGACTGGCCCTCGGCCAGCTCATGGTGGCGGCCTGCGCCCCGCACCACCCACACCAAGGAGAGGGACATGTGCCTGGCGGTACCCGGCAGAGTGCTTGACATCGGGGAGAAGGACGGCACCCGGATGGCGACCGTCGACTTCGGCGGAGTGGTCAAGGAGGTGTGCCTGGAGTACCTGCCCGACCTCCAGGTCGGTGAGTACGCCATCGTCCACGTCGGGTTCGCCCTCCAGCGCCTCGACGAGGAATCGGCCCGGCAGACCCTCGACCTCTTCGCGGAACTCGGCATGCTCCAGGAGGAGTTCGGCGACCCCTGGGAGCGGGCGGCGGCGGAAGCGGGCGCCGGACAGGACCGGCCCTTCGACCCGGCACCGGCCGGGGACACAGCGCGGGAGGCGCGGCAGTCGTGAAGTACATCGACGAATTCCAGGATCCCGCGCTGGCCCGCCGGATCCTCGACGACATCCGCGCCACCGCGACCCGCCCCTGGGCGCTCATGGAAGTCTGCGGCGGCCAGACCCACACCATCATCCGGCACGGCATCGACCAGCTCCTGCCCGAGCAGGTCGAGCTGATCCACGGGCCGGGCTGCCCCGTGTGCGTGACCCCGCTGGAGGTCATCGACAAGGCCCTGGAGATCGCCTCCCGCCCCGAGGTGGTCTTCTGCTCGTTCGGCGACATGCTGCGCGTCCCCGGCACCGACCGCGACCTCTTCCAGGTGCGCGGCGAGGGCGGCGACGTACGCGTCGTCTACTCCCCGCTCGACGCGCTGCGGATCGCCCGACAGAACCCGGACCGCGAGGTGGTGTTCTTCGGCATCGGCTTCGAGACCACCGCCCCGCCGAACGCCATGACGGTGCACCAGGCGAAGAAGCTCGGCATCCCCAACTTCAGCCTGCTGGTCTCCCACGTCCGGGTGCCCCCGGCCATCGAGGCGATCATGAATTCGCCCCGTTGCCGGGTGCAGGCCTTCCTCGCCGCCGGCCACGTGTGCAGCGTGATGGGCACGGCGGAGTACCCGGAGCTCGCCGCCCGCCACCGGGTCCCCATCGTCGTCACCGGCTTCGAGCCGCTCGACATCCTCGAAGGCGTACGCCGGGCCGTGCGCCAACTCGAACGGGGCGAGCACACCGTCGACAACGCGTACGCGCGGGCCGTCCGCCCCGAGGGCAATCCGGCCGCCCTCGCCATGCTGGAGGACGTCTTCGAGGTCACCGACCGGTCCTGGCGCGGCATCGGCGTCATCCCGGGCAGCGGCTGGAGGCTGTCCGAGCGGTACCGGGAGTACGACGCCGAGCACCGCTTCTCCGTCACCGGCATCACCACGGAGGAACCCGCCGAGTGCCGCAGCGGCGAGGTCCTCCAAGGGCTGATCAAGCCGCACCAGTGCGAGGCGTTCGGCACCACCTGTACCCCGCGCACCCCGCTCGGCGCCACGATGGTCTCCAGCGAGGGCGCCTGCGCCGCGTACTACCTCTACCGGCGCCTCGACCTCACCCCGGCGCGCCGGACCGCACCGCTGGAGGCGACCCCCGTTGTCTGACACCGTCCTCGACCTCGCCGACTGGACCTGCCCGGCCCCCCTGCGCGACCACCCCCGGGTGGTCATGGGCCACGGCGGGGGCGGCGCGCTCTCCGCCGAGCTGGTCCGGCACGTCTTCGCCCCCGCCTACGGCGGCGGGCTGCTGGCCGGCCTCGGCGACAGCGCCGCCCTCACGCTGGGCGGCGCCCGACTGGCCTTCTCCACCGACTCGTACGTGGTCCGGCCGCTGTTCTTCCCCGGCGGCAGCATCGGCGACCTCGCGGTCAACGGCACGGTCAACGACCTCGCCATGAGCGGCGCCCGCGCCGCCTACCTGTCCTGTGCCTTCATCCTGGAGGAGGGCGTCGAGCTGTCCGTCGTGGCCCGGGTGGCCGAGGCGCTCGGCGCGGCCGCGCGGGCCGCGGGCGTGGAGGTGGCGACCGGCGACACCAAGGTCGTGGAGGCGGGCCACGGCGACGGCATCTACGTCAACACGGCGGGCATCGGGCTGATCCCGGAGGGGGTGGACCTGCGCCCGCAGCGGGTCGTTCCGGGCGACGTGGTCATCGTCAGCGGGGAGATCGGCCTCCACGGGGTGGCCATCATGAGCGTCCGCGAGAACCTCGGCTTCGACGTGGAGACGGTCAGCGACTGCGCGCCGCTGGGCGGGCTCGTGCAGGCCATGCTCGCGGTCACGCCCGACCTGCACGTGCTGCGCGACCCCACGCGCGGCGGCCTGGCCGCGGCCCTGAACGAGATCGCCGCCGCCTCGGGCACCGGAGTCGTGCTGAACGAGCGTCGGGTACCGGTCCCGGACCCCGTGGCCAACGCCTGCGCCATCCTCGGCCTGGACCCGCTCTACGTCGCCAACGAGGGCAAGCTGGTCGCCTTCGTGCCGCGCGAGCACGCCGAGGCGGTCCTCGACGCGATGCGCGCCCACCCACTGGGCCGGCACGCAGCGGTCGTCGGCGAGGCCGTCGAGGCGCATCCCGGCATGGTCGTCGCCCGCACCGGCCTCGGCGGCACCCGCGTGGTGGACCTGCCGATCGGGGAGCAGCTGCCCCGGATCTGCTGACCCGGACCTGCTGACCCGCGCCTCGGCCTCCGGGCCGCGCAGCATCCGCCTCGGGGAGCAGGCCCGAGGGCGGGCGCGGCGCGGGTTCAGGGCAGCTCGGGAATGAACGGCAGGTAGTCCGCGGGACCCTCCAGCGGTACGACGACGTAGCTCGCCTCGGGGAGCTCGTTCCACACCCCCGGCAGGTCGCCCAGCGGCTCGGAGACCACCAGCCGGGTGGCGTCCGAGACCTCCCGCAGGAAGGGCAGTTCCGGGTACAGCTGACGCACGGTCTCGGCGCGGCTGCTGTAGAACAGCGAGCGGGACCTGCCCTGGCTGGAGTAGCGGAACGCCCACACCCGCTGCCCGTCGCTGACGGCGACCGTCATCTGGAGCGGGTCCGCCACGCCGTGCTCCTTGCCCAGCCGTTCCACGAGCCCCGCCATCCGGCCGACCGCACCGGGCACGTCCTGGTCGAGGCCGTACGTGACGGCCAGGTAGAACATCACCTCGGAGTCCGTGGAGCCCTCGATGCACGGGAACAGGGCCGGGTCCACGGCCATGCACAGGTCGCGCTGGAGGCGGGCGAAGTCGGTGATGGCCCCGTTGTGCATCCACATCCAGCGGCCGTGCCGGAACGGATGGCAGTTGGTCTGCTGGATGGCCGAACCGGTGGAGGCGCGGACGTGGGCGAAGAACAGCTGCGAGCGGATGTGGGAGGCCAGCTCACGCAGGTTGCGGTTGCTCCAGGCCGGACCGATGTCGCGGAAGATCGCCGGCGTGCCGTTCCCGTCCGTGCTGTACCAGCCGATGCCGAAGCCGTCGCCGTTGGTGGTCTCGACCCCCATTTTCGCGTGGAGACTCTGATTGATCAGCGAGTGCTCCGGCTGGTAGAGGACCGCGTCGAGGAGCATCGGCGACCCGGAGTAGGCGAGCCAGCGACACATGAGCACCATCCCTCTCCTGCACCTCGTCCGAGCCTAACGCGGCGCGGCGCTCCCCGCCCTGCCCGAGCGCCGCTCCGGTGCGGCCGTTGGGCCGGGCGGGTTAGGCGCGGTGAGGGCCGGCGTCCGTGCGGCCGCCTGCCCGGGGAGGAGCCCGAGGTGCGTAGATGGCGGCATCTTGACCACCTACTAGTTAGCTGCCATATTACTTTTCATGAAGGACGAGGACGCCATGCCCGGTGCCACACCCACGCTCGATCAGGCACGGAAGCAGATCGAGCGGTACGGGCTTGACGCCGACCCGCAGGCGGTGCTCGTCGCGGTGCGACTGATGGCGGCCGGGGCGCGCCTGGACCGGGCTTCGGAAGTGCACTTCTCGCGTTCCGGGCTGTCGACCGGGCGCTACCGCCTGCTGGTGGACCTCGAGGACGGCGGCGGAGAGAAGTCGCCGTCGGGGCTCGCGAGGAGCCTCGGCGTCTCGCGTGCAACCGTGACCGGCCTGGTCAGCGGGCTTGAGCGGGAGGGCCTGGTGGCTCGCCGTGCCTCCGCGGAGGATGGTCGGGGTGCGGTGGTGGTGCTCACCGCACGCGGCGCCCAGCGGCTGCGCGACATGGCGGCGGACCACTTCTCGCGACTCGAGGCGCTGGTCGACGGGCTGAGTGTCGACGAGCGAGGGCTGTTCCTGGACCTCCTGGGGCGGATCACTCGGCGGATCGGCGCGCTGGCCGACGAGTAGTTCCATCGCATCGCGCGAACGGTCGCCCGGTCTTGGCCGGGCGACGTTCCCTTCATGCCCCGATAGTTAGCTCCCTAATCAATATCCAAATAGTTAGCTACCTAATCATCAGAGGAGTCGCGTGAGCCCTGTCCATGGAACCTCCGCACCCGGACCCGCCACGCGCTCGTTCACCCTGTGGAAGGAAGTCGCGGTCGCCTACGTGGCCCCGGCGATCACCGCAGGGCTCGGCGGCGTCCTCAGCGGCCAGCCCGAACTGACCAGGGCCGCTCCCACCTCCATCGGGGCCACGTCCGCCCTGGTTGCCTGCGTCGTCGGCGCGTGGCTGCACCGCCATGGCCGGCCCCGCCAGTGGACGACCTCGGCGCCGCGACTGGCGCTCACCCTCGGGCTCGCCGGTGCGGCGGCCGCAGTCGCGGCCGTGGGCGGGTGGTGCGCATCCGACTGGCTGCCGTCGCACACACCGGTGCCCGACGCCCGATGGCTGGAGCGCTTGCGGATCGATCTGCCGTTGTCAGCCGCTCTGGCCGCCGCCATCGTCACCTGGCGGTGGCACGGCGCGGCACCACGGCAGCAGACGTGACCCCGACCCTCCTCAGCCCTGTTTCCAGCCCCACAACCGTGAAAGGCACACCGTGATCACCATCATGGGCGCAACCGGTGCCACCGGCGGCGCGCTGCTCCGGCGGCTCACCGGGCTCGGCATCCCCTGCCGCGCCGTCACCCGCACCCCCGAGGCCCTGCGCGCCACCACCGGCGCGGGAACGCCGGTCGAGATCGCCGGCGCGGACGCCGCGGACCCCCGCACACTCCGCGACGCCCTGGAAGGATCCACACAGTTGTTCCTCGCCATGGCCAACAGCCCTCGTCAAGTCGAGCTCGAGACCAACGTCGTGGACGCCGCGGTCGCGTGCGGGGTACGGCACGTGGTCAAACTCTCCGCCCCGGCAGCCGAGCCGGCCTCACCGGTAGCCGTCTCGCGTGGGCACCGGCGGGTCGAGGAACACCTGGCGGCAACCGGCATGACGGCTACGCTGCTCCGACCGTACGCCTTCATGCAGAAGCTGCTCCTGAACGCGCCGGCGGTCGCCGATGGCGTGCTCATCGGGGCGATGCGCGACGCCCCCTGCAACTACGTCGACGTCCGGGACATCGCCGACGTGGCCGCCGAAACCCTCCTCCGCCCCGACCTTGCCGGCGCCACGTACACCCTGACCGGCCCGCAGGCATTCAGCCACCCCGAACTCGTCCGTCTGCTCGGGGAGCTGGTGGGCCGTCCGGTCCGCTACATCGACCTGCCGCCGAACGAGTTCCACCGCCATCTGGTGTCGACCGCAGGCATGCCACCCTGGCTCGCCGACCACGTGGTGGAGATCCAGCAACTGGCCCTGGCCCGCCCGGAAGCACCCAACGACACCCTCGAGACCGTCCTCGGCCGCCCCGCCAGGACGCTCCACGACTTCATTCGCGAGCATCTGCGCGCGTTCACCACGACCACTTGACCGGCGGCTCGACCACCTCGGCGCCAACCGGGGGCGGGCCCGTTCCCGGTCCGGGCCGAGCGGTGGACGCGCAGCCGCCCTAGTAGCGCTCCTCCATCCGGATGGCGGACTCCAGGTCCTCCTCCGCGTCGCCCTTGCGGCCCTCCTGTTCCTCCAGCAGGGCCGAGGCGATCGCATCGAGCTTGCGCTGGATGGCGTGCTCGGCGCGCCGCTCGGAGTTCTTCAGCAGGGCCAGCAGCAGCAGGGACACCGCGCCCATGGCGTCGCCGACGAGGTGCTGCCACGCGACGGGCAGGCCCGCCAGGTGAACGGCGACGAAGGCGCCGACCAGGGCCAGGCAGAGCGCCGAGAAGAGGGCCGAGCTCGTGAAGTTGGAGGCCAGCTCGGCCAGCTTTTCGAAGTGTCCCGCCCGGCCCTCGTGGATGCGCTTCGCCGGATGCCGCAGCGTCATGACGGGCGCCTGCCCCGTTCCGGCCGCGGCACACCCCGGATCCGCGGCGGATGCGCAGCGGTCCGCGGCCGGTCATCATCGGCACCATGCCCGTGCTCGTCGGAACCTCCGGATGGCAGTACCGGGACTGGTCGGGGGTCCTCTATCCCGCCGACCGGCCGCAGCGGCTCTGGCTGGAGGAGTACGCCGCCCACTTCGGGACGGTGGAGAGCAACAACGCCTTCTACCGGCTGCCCGCCCCGCACACCTTCGCGGACTGGCGCGAGCGCACCCCGGACGGCTTCGTCTTCGCCGTGAAGGCCAGTCGTTTCCTGACCCACGTCAAGCGCCTGCGCGAGCCGGCGGAACCGGTCCGGCGGCTCATGGCGCATGCCGAAGCCCTCGGTGACCGGCTGGGCCCGGTCCTGCTCCAGCTGCCGCCCACCCTGCGCGCCGACCCGCGGGCCCTGGACGCCTGCCTCGCCTGCTTCCCGCCCGGAACCCGGGTGGCCGTGGAACCCCGGCACGACTCCTGGTGGAATCCGGACGTGCGGGCCGTCCTCATGGCGCGCGGCGCGGCGCTGTGCTGGGCCGACCGCGGTTCGCGTCCGGTGACCCCGCTGTGGCGCACCGCCGACTGGGGCTACCTGCGCTTCCACGAGGGCCGGGCCCAGCGGTGGCCGCGCTACGGCACGACCGCCCTGCGCTCGTGGGCCGGCAGGATCGCCGATGCCTGGCCGCGCGAGGCGGAGGTGTTCGCCTACTTCAACAACGACCCGGGCGGAGCGGCGGTCCGCGACGCCGAGGCCTTCCGGCGCCTGCTCCCCTCCTGACCTCACCGGACTCGGAACTCCGGGGTCCGCCGCCGCCGTCCGCCCGTTCCCGGGGCGGGCGGAATTCGGCCAGGGCCCGTTGCCCGGTCCGGTTGGCCGTATCGCAGCCTTCCCAGCCCGCGGCCCCCGTGGTGGCATGTGCATGCCCAAATTCGAAACCGGCTCCGGATGAATGGGGAATCGAATGGCGCTCCGCAGGCTCACCGTCGCCGCGGCGGTGGCGGCGTTGTCCGCACTGGCCGTGCCCGCCCATGCGGAAAGCGAGACCACACCGCCCGGGAGAATCACCGTCGACGTCGTGGGCGTCAACGGATCGGGTTGCCCGCAGGGGACCGCGAGCGTGGCCGCGGCTTCCGACAACACCTCGTTCACCGTCACGTACAGCGACTACCTCGCACAGACGGGCGGCGGCGCCGGCGGGACCGAATTCCGCAAGAACTGCCAGCTCGCCCTCCAGATCCACGTGCCGCAGGGCTTCACGTACGCCATCGCCCGCGCCGACTACCGCGGTTTCGCGCACCTCCAGCGCGGGGCGTACGGCCAGGAGCGCGCCAACTACTACTTCCAGGGCATGGCGCAAACGGCCCGCACCGTGCACCAGTTCAACGGCCCGTACAGCGACAGCTGGCAGGCGAGCGACCGGACCGAGTACGCCGACCTGGTCTGGGCCCCGTGCGGAGAGGAGCGCAACCTCAACGTCAACACCGAGCTGCGGGTCTATCCGGGCGCCTCGAACCCGCAGGCCCTGAGCTTCATGAGCATGGACTCCACGGACGGCAGCGTCAGCACCGTCTACCACTTCGCCTGGAAGGAATGCTCCAGGGTCTGACAGGGCGCGCACAGGAACACCGAACACACGGTCAGGAGCGACAACGATGTCCCATTCCCTGTCCCGCACCCTTCTCACCGGGGCCGCCGCGGCCGCGCTGATCGCGACGGCGACACCGGCCGGAGCCGCAGGCCACACCCCCCAGATCACCGCACCCCCCGACAAGATCGTGATCGAGCTCGCCACGGTGAACGGCTCGGGCTGCCGCGAGGGCACCGCCCAGGTGGCCGTGGCCCCCGACAACACCGCCTTCACGGTCACCTACAGTGACTACCTCGCGCAGGTCGGGCCCGGTGCGCCACCGACCGCATTCCGGAGGAACTGCCAGCTCAATCTCCGGGTCCACGTTCCTTCGGGATTCACCTATGCGATCGTCCAGGCGGACTACCGCGGATTCGCATTCCTCCAGCCTGGAGCATGGGGGCAGGAACGGGCGAACTACTACTTCCAGGGAATGCCCCAGACGACCTCGCGCACCCATCAGTTCAACGGGCCGCTGAACGACAACTGGCAGACGACCGACCGGACCGAGTACGCGGACCTCGTCTGGGCCCCCTGCGGTGAAAAGCGCAATTTCAACATCAACACCGAACTGCGGGTGAATGCGGGGACGTCGAACCCGCAGGCCGCCACCAGCTTCATGACGATGGACTCCACGGACGCCAGCGTGAGCACGCTCTACCACCTCGCCTGGCAGACCTGCCCCGCCCCACGCACGTAGCCGGTAGCCGGTAGCCGTACCCGGCTCGCGTCGCGCGGGCCGGGTACGGCAGCGCGACCCGGCCACCGCACCGGCGGTCAGGTCATCGGGTGCAGCCGGGAAGGGGTGCGGCCGGACACCGCGGACGAGTGCGCCGACGGCGCCGCCGCGGGGGCCTGCCCGGGGACCGGGGCCAGGGCACTGCCCTTCAGCCAGGCCGACCAGTCGAGGTTCCAGTCGCCGAAGCCGTTGGCGAACGGGGCCATCGGCTCCCCGCCGCTGTTCACCACCTCGACGACGTCCCCCACCCGGACGGTCTTGAAGAACCACGCCGCGTTGGCGGTGCTCATGCCCGTACAGCCGTGGCTGACGTTCTCCTCGCCGTGGGCGTCCACCGACCAGGGCGCCGCGTGTACGTACTCCCCGCTCCACGTCACCCGCGTCGCCCAGAAGACGGGCAGGTCGTAGAACTCCTTCGTGCCGCGCTGGATGCCGACCGTGTCCCCCCGCATGCGGACCTTCTCCTCCTTGCCCAGGACGACCTTGATGCCGCTGCGGGTCAGGAACCCCGCCTTCCCCGTGGTGACCGGGATCGTCCGCAGGACCCGTCCGTTGCGCCGTACGGTCATCTCGTGGGCGGCGGCGTCGGTCACGGCCTCGATCCGGTCCCCGACGGTGAACTCCACGGACTCCGAAGGGCCGCCGATGCCGTGGTCCGCGACCTCGACCCCGTCGAGCCCGCTGCGCACGCGCACCGTGGCGTGCGCCGGCCAGTACGTACGCGGCCGGTAGTGGAGGGTCGATTCGTCCACCCAGTACCAGGAGCCCTCGACCGCCGGCTCCGAGGTCACCTCGAGCGCGCGCTCGACCCGGATGCGGGCCCCCCGGTCGGTGCCGGGAACCGGGTGGCTCAGCGCGGCCGTCACGATCTGCCCCGCCCCGTACGTCCCCGGATCCGGCCCCAACTCCGCCGTGATCCGGTCCCCGTCCGAGGGCGGCGCGGTCCGGAACGCCATGGTCACCCCGACCGGGGTCCCCGCCCCGTCCTGGGCCCCCACACGGACCGTGTACTGCTCGCCCGCCCGTAGCGACCCGGTGTTGGCCCAGTGCCGGCCCTTCGGGTCGAGGCCCCCGCCCACGTGGCGCCCGTGCCCGTCCTGCACGGTGACGTCGACGATCCGCCCCGGGCCGGCCAGCCCGATCTTCAGCGGGCCGCGCGCGTCCGTGAGCGGGACGGCCCTCCGCGCCTCGGCGTCCGCGTCCCGGTCGGCGGCGTTCCGCAGCACCGCTGCGGCCCCGTGGGCGGTGGCCCGGACCCGTTCCTGCCGCCAGCCGGTGCACGGCCGGTCGCCGGCCGACCCGGCGCCGCAGCGCGCGGCGCGGCCGCCGACTTGGAGGGCCCGTCCGACCAGCAGCGTCACCGAGGCGTCCGTGCTGCCGGGGCCCTGCCCCTTGCCGTCCGCACGGGGCACGCTGCCGGGCACCATGGCGACGAGGAACGCGCTGCCGGTCACCGCGGCCACCACGCTCCACGAAGCGTTCCGCCAGGGGTGCCGCCCCTGCCGCAGCTGTTGCGCGTCCGGTGGACGTGGTTTACGTGTTGCCTGTGGTGTGCGCGGTGCGCGGTGCGTCGATGACATCGGGACGCGGCCTCCCAGATCGCCCATGACCGGATGGCAGCATGAAATCGAGTGCGGGCCGAAATGATGATCATGCACTCGGTTCGTGCGGCCGAACGGGTGCTCAAGAGCACTCGCGCGGAGCAACGTCCAGCGGCCGGGGCCGTGCACGTGCCGCATCCGCTGCCCGCGGTCGGCGTGCTCACGGCACTGCGCTCACGGCACCGAGGTCACGGCACCGAGGTCATGGCACCGAGGTCACGTCCTGGTACAGCCCGAGGTACCGGAAGGCGCCCGACCGGACCTGGTGGAGGTGGGCGACGCGCTGCCCGGACAGCCGGTGCGTGGTGGCGTCGAAGGCCAGCGGCTTGGCCAGCCCCTGGTGGGCGGTGCGGAAGATCCGGCGGGACAGCCCCGGCCGGTCCCGCCCCTCGCCCTCCAGGGCGCCCAGCGCGGCGGCCACCAGCCCCACCGCGTCGTACGCCTCGGTGGCCCACCGCGCCGGCGGACCCCCGTGGGCGGCCCGGTGCGCGGAGACGAACCCGGCGGCCGCGGGCACCTCGGCCGGGTCGGCGAAATAGGTGCTGAACAGCCAGCCCTCCGCGGCCGCGCCGGCCGCCGCCAGGAACGCCGGCTCCATCACCTCCCCGGTGGCCAGCCGCGGCCCCGGGAACCCGGCGTCGGCCAGGGCCCGGGCGAACCGCCCCGCACGCTCGGGCGAGGAGCCGGTGAACACGGCCGCCTGGGCGTCGGCCCCGACCAGGGCGCTCACCGCCCCCGCGAAGTCGGCGCTGCCCGCGGGGATGCGGTGGACGCTGGCCGACCCCTTGGACGGCGGGGTCTGCCGCAGGACGCGGGTCAGCTGCCAGTCCCCGCTTCGGCTTCCGCTTCCGCTGCCGCCGTCGGCTGCGCCGTCCTCCACCACGCCGGTGCGGGTGACCGGCCGGAGCCGGGACAGGTAGTGCAGCACCGGCAGGCCGATGCCGTCGGCGTCGGCGCGTGTGTCGCACAGCGTCCGCCACCGCGTCGGGTCGGCCTGCCCGCTGTGGACGGACACCAGCAGCAGGGCGAGGTCCGCGGTGGCGCAGGCGGCGGCCACCTCGGGCACGGCCGCTTCCGTGGCGGGCCCGATCAACGCGACCACGGACGCGTCGGCGATCAGCTGCCCGGCGCCCTGGGCGGCACGCGCGGGGTCACCGCCGTCGTCGGCGGTGCGCACCGCCAGCCGGAACGGGCTGCCCGCGCGCGCGTTGTGCGCCTCCACCGCCAGCCGCACCCCCCGCTCGTACGCCTGCCCCACCGCCTTGCCCGGCCCGGTCAGGTCGGCCTGCAGGCCGATGGTGAAGACGGCCGCTGCGCTGCCGGACGTCGCGGGCGGTGCGCCGCGCCCGCCCGGGTCGCGGGCGGCCAGCCAGGCCAGCGGCGTACCGACCGCCACCAGGGCCCCGCCGGCCGCGAGCAGCCGCCGCCGGGTGAGGAACCCGCGGGCCGGGCCGGCGCGCCCGTCCGCCGGGTCCGCCGCGGAGCCGTTCTCTCCGGGGCCGTTCCCTCCGGGGCCGTCGAGCCGGGTGGGCTCCGGGACGGGCAGCTCCAGGGCCCGCGTGGAGCGTTCGGCGATCAGCCGCGGCAGCGGCGCGGGCAGCCAGTCCGCCCCGCCGTCCGGGCCGCGGTCGTCCGGGCCGCCCCCGAGCAGGGTCCGCAGCCGCGCCGTGGAGGGCCGGTCCGCGGGCTCCTTGGCCAGGCAGGCGGACAGCGGCTCCAGCAGCTCCGCCGGCACCCCGGCCAGGTCGGGCGGGTCGTGCACCGTGCGGAACACCACCGCGGCCGGGTGACCGCCGCCGAACGGGCCGTGGCCGGTCGCCGCGTACACGAGCACGCAGCCGAGGGAGAACACGTCACCCGCCGGACCCGGCGCCGGCCCGCCCGTACGGGCCTGTTCCGGGGGCAGGTAGCCGGGGGTGCCGACGACGGAGCCGGCCGCCGTCAGGGTGGTCGCCCCGGCCGCCCGCGCGATCCCGAAGTCGATCAGCCGCGGCCCGTCCGGCGCGAGGAGGATGTTCCCCGGTTTGACGTCGCGGTGGACCAGCCCCGCCCCGTGCACCTGCTCCAGCGCCTCCGCCAGCCGCACCCCCAGCGTCCGCACGCTGCCGGCCGGCAGCGACCCGTACCCCGCGACCGCCTCCGACAGCGACGGGCCGGGCACGAACGGGGTGGCCAGCCACGGCTCGCGGGCCTCCGGGTCGGCGGCCACCACCGGCACCACCCACCGCCCCGACAGCCGCGCGGCCGCCTCCGCCTCGCGGCGGAACCGGGCCCGGAACGCCGGGTCCGCGGCATGGTCGGCGCGGATCACCTTCACCGCGAGCAGCGTGCCCGCCGGGGACCGGCCCAGGTACACGGTGCCCATGCCGCCCGAACCGAGTCGTCCCAGCAGCCGGTGCCCGCCGACCGAGGCCGGATCGGCGGGGGTGAGGGGGCGCACCGGCCGCTACCCCGCGGGGAGCTGCGGGGCGGGCCCCTGGTAGCGGAGACCGCGCCGCTGGACCAGGTGGTGGAAGTACGGGTTGCCCTTCACCTGCTGCCGTTCGTCGAAGGCGTACTCCTTCACCACGCCGCGGTAGGTCCCCCGGCCGAGTGCGCTCAGCAGTCCGGCGCGGGTGGGCCGGCCGCCGCCCGACCGGGCGGCCGTCACCAGCCGGTCCAGGACCAGCCCCGCCGTGTCGTAGGCCTCGGCCGTCCAGGGCTCGAAGGAGGTCCCGTCCCGGTGCTTCGACCGGATGTGCTCCAGGACCGGGGGCGCATCCGGTCCGGTGTACGGGGCGAGGACCTGCCAGCCCTCGGCGGCGGGCCCGGCCGCGGACAGGAACTCCTCGCCCACGACCGTGTAGTCGGCGATGCGCGGCCCCTTGAACCCGGCGGTGTCCAGCCACTGGGCGGCCTGCGCGGTACGGGCCGGGGTGCCGGTGCAGAACACCGCGTCGACCCCTTGGGCGAGCAGGTCGGCCAGCACCACCGGTAGGTCGTGCCCGGACTCCCGGGGGAGGACGCGCGCGTACGGCACGGCCTGCGCAGCGATGAAGGGCAGGGCCCGGCTCACCTGGAGCACCGCCTGCCAGCCCTCCGCGTCACCGGCGCGGTCGCACACCAGCCCGATCCGCCGGGCACCCTGGGCGTGTGCCAGCTGGAGGGCGACGGCATGGCCCTGGCCGAGGGAGAGCGCGGAGGTCTGGAAGAAACTGCGCCGGTCGGCGACCCCGAAGGTGGTCCCGAGCGCGGACACGGTCAGCAGGGGGAGCGCGGCTTCCCCGTACACCTCCAGGCAGGGGGCGACGGAGGCGTTCCCGGTGGGGCCGACCACGGCGAACACATCGGGGTCGCCGACGAGTTCGGCGGCCGCGCGGGGGGAGCGAGCGGGGTCCCCCGCGTCGTCGACGGACCGGACGGTGACCGTGAAGGGCCTGTCCGAGCGGGAGTTGAACGCAGCGACGGCCAACTCCACCCCGTGCAGCTGGGCCTTGCCGATGACGCGCTGCGGCCCGGTGAGGTCCGCGTGCACCCCGATCGCCCACTTCCGCCCGGCCGGCGCCGCCGGGGTCCCCTTCCCCCAGCGCGACGCGAGGGCGGCCACCACGCCGCCGCCCGCCGCGACCACCGCCCCGGCGGAGGCGAGGCGGAGCATCCGCCGCCGCGACACCGCGCGGCCCCCGGACCCGCTCCCGGCCCCCGTCGTGGCGGTGACCGTGGGCTCGGCGGCCGGGTCGGCGACCGTCTCCTCGATCCCGGGCAGGGCGAGCAGCCCGGCGGCCCGCTCGGCGATCGCGGCGACGACCGGGTCGGGCAGCCAGCCGGTGCCCGCGCCCGGATCGTCCTCGGTCAGCGCCTCGTCCAGCTCCCGGGCGGTGGGGCGGAGGTCGGGGTGCTTGGCGAGGGCGGTGCGCAGCAGCCCGGTGAGCTCGGGGTCCGCGAGGACCTCCGGCCCGAGCTCCGGCTCGTCGTGCACCGTCCGGTACAGCACCGCGTCCACGGCCCCCGTACCGAACGGCAGCCGGCCCGTGGCCGCGTACGCCAGCAGGCAGCCGAGGGAGAACACGTCGCCCGCCGGCTCGGCGGCCCGGCCGCGCGCCTGCTCGGGGGAGAGGAAGCCGGGGGTGCCGAGGACGACGTCGGTGGAGGTCAACGCGGTGTGCTCGCCGCCGCGCGCGATGCCGAAGTCGATGAGCCGGGGTCCGTCCATGCCGAGGAGCACGTTCGCGGGCTTGACGTCCCGGTGCACCAGGCCCTGCCCGTGCATCACGTCGAGCGCCCTGGCCAGGGCCTTGCCGAGGATCCGTACGGCGCGCAGCGGCAGCGGGCCGTGGGCGGTGACGGCCTCGGCGAGCGAGGGACCGGGCACGAAGGAGGTGGCCAGCCAGGGCTCGGCCGCGTCCGGGTCGGCTCCGGTGACGCGCACCGCCCAGGGGCTGTCCACCCGGGCGGCGATGGCGGCCTCGCGGCGGAACCGGGCCCGGAAGTCCGCCTCGTCGGCGTACTCGGCGCGGATCACCTTGACCGCGGCGAGCGCCCCGTCGGCGGTGCGGCCGAGGTAGACGACCCCCATGCCGCCCGCGCCGAGCCGCCCGAGGAGACGGTGGCCGGCGATCCGGGACGGGTCCGAGGGGTGCAGCCGCTCCATCAGCGGGCCACCTTCCCGAGGGCCTCCCCGGCCCGGTACATCATCCGGCCGGTGCCCTGCACGATGAGCGCGACGAGGGCCTCCTCGGTGAATCCGGTGGCGCCCCTGCCGGCGACGGCCACCGTGACGGGCCCGAACTGCCCCTGGGACCAGCGGTACGGCTGGGGGCCTCCGCTGTCGTTGCCGACCCATTGGCCGGACTCGCTGAAGGCGTCCTCGGACCAGCCGTTCAGCTGCTCGCCCAGGTAGAGGGAGGCGCCCCACAGGCCCGTCAGCTGCTCACCTGCGCGCAGTACCTGGTTCGGGCAGCGCAGGACCTCCTCCATGGCGTGGGCGGTCTCCCAGCCGGACTCCTCGCGGGTGCGGTGGACGGTCACGGTGGCGTGGATCCTGACCCGGCCGTGGCCGTCGGCGGCCGGGATGTGGAACTGGCGGGTGCTGGTGGCCAGGACGTCGGGCGGCAGGCCTGCGGTCCGCCACACGCAGTCCTGGCCGAGCACCGGCCAGCTGCCGGGATCGCTCTCGAAGGGGGTGCTGCGCCGCACGTCCGGCCCGAAGACGTCCCGGTCGATGACGATGCGGTCCAGGAGCGCCCGCGCCTCGGCCCGGTCCCGCGGCTGCTGCTGCTCGTCCAGCTCGGGGACGAGCGGGGCCGGGCTCCCGCCCGCGCCGGTGGTACCGGTGCCCGCGGTGGACGGCGAGGAGGGCGTGTCCGTGGGGGAGGGGCGGGCCGAACCGCCCGCGCTGCCGCGCGGCGCCCCGCCCGAGGTGCATCCGGCGAGGACGAGCAGGCCCGCGGCCAGGCAGCAGCCGGCGCGCAGCGCCCCTCGGTGTCCGTGCCCGCGTCCCCCCGACCGTCCCACGGGCCAGAGCGTACCCGGCGTGGACGGTTTTCAAGTGCCCTATGGGAAAGGAAGGTTGACCGAATCAGGGCGCTGGCGCCCGGGAGCTCAGGGCAGTGCCCGGACCCGGACCACGCGGACCGGGTTCTGGCCGCCGCCCGTGGCCAGCACGCGTACCTCGCCCCGGTCGCTGATCTCGGCCCGTACGATGCCGGTCGCGTCCTCGTAGACCGGGTGCCCGCCCGGCCCCGCGAGGCCGGTCGGCGTCACGACCACGGTGTCCTCCCCCGAGCCCGGGCCCTCGGAAAACACCAGCTCATACCGCTGGGAACTCATCCGCGCCCTCCTTCGCCGAGCGAGCGGAGCGTCCTTACCCTCCATGATGCGCGCAGCCCCCGCCGTGTGCATCGCACCTCGGCCGGGAAGTCGATCATGCCCGGCCGGGCTTGCCGGGCTTGCCGGGCTTGCCGGGCTTGCCGGGCTTGCCGGGCTTGCCGGCGCGGCCCGGACGGTGGGGGCGGCCCTTGAGCTGGGGCGGCGGAGGCGCGCGGGGACGTCATGCGAACCGGGTGGTGTCGCCCGCGCCCACGCGGACGATCTCGGCCGCTCCGCCGGAGAAGTCGACGACCGTCGTCGGCTCGGTGCCGCAGTCGCCGGAGTCGACCACGATGTCCACCACGTGGTCGAGCCGTTCCTTGATCTCCCACCCCTGGGTCAGGGGTTCGCCCTCGTCGGGCAGGAGCAGGGTGCTCGACACGAGCGGTTCGCCGAGTTCGGCGAGGAGGGCCTGGGTGACGGTGTGGTCGGGGATCCGGACGCCGACCGTCTTCTTGCGGGGGTGCAGGAGCTGGCGCGGCACCTCCCGCGTCGCCGGCAGGATGAAGGTGTAACTACCGGGCGTGGCCGCCTTGATGGCGCGGAACACGTCGTTGCCGATGGTGACGAGCTGGCCCAACTGCGCGAAGTTCTGGCACACCAGCGTGAAGTGGTGCCGGTCGTCGAGGTGGCGGATGGACCGGATCCGGGCGAGGCCGTCGCGGTTGCCCATCTGGCAGCCGAGGGCGTAGCAGGAGTCGGTGGGATACGCGACGAGCGCGCCGGAGCGGAGGCTGTCGGCGACGCCGCTGATGGTGCGGTGCTGCGGGTTGTCCGGGTGTACGTCGAAGTACTTCGCCATCTGCCGAGCGTACGCGATCAGGCCGCGGCAGCGGACGCCGCGGAGCCGGCGGCCACCGCTGCGGGGGACAGTGCACGCCGGGCGTGACGGCGGAACGCCGCCGTCGCCGGATGGGCCGGTACCGTCGGGGCGAGGAAGTGGACGGTCACCGGGCCGATCCCGGTGAGCGGCAGGTAGCGGACGCCCGGGAACGGGTGGCTGTGCCGGGTGGCCTCCGCGGTGACGCCGACGGCTTCCCCCGTCGCGATGGCGGTGAGCCATTCGTCGACGTTGGAGACCTCCAGGGTGGCCGCGGGCCGGCGGCCTTCCGGCCACAGCGCGGTGCTGGTCGTGGCGGCCGTCGCGCACAGGACCACGGTCCGGTCCACCAGCTCGGCCAGGGCCACCCGGTCGCGGCCGGCCAGTGGATCGTCCTCGCACAGGGCCGCCACGCGCGGCTCGCTGTACAGCGCGAGCGCGGACAGCCCGCCGGCCCCGTCCCCCTCGGGCAGGGTGCGGACGAACGCGGCGTCGACGTCCCCCCGGTGCAGGGCCGCCACCGGGTCGGGCAGCCGGTGCACCTGGACCGGCGCGCCCGGGTGGTCGCGGCGCCAGTCGCGCAGCAGCGCCACGGTGTGCGCCCCGAGGGCGGCCCAGGCGAAGCCGATGCGCAGCGGGCGCGGCTCCGGGCCGGCGGCGGCCTCGGCGAGGGCGTCGTCGAGCTGCGTGAGGATGCGGTGGGCGTGCTCCCACAGGCGCCGGCCCGCCGGGGTGAGGGAGAGGCTGCGCGTCGTGCGCTCGACCAGGCGGGTGCCCAGGCGCTGCTCCAACTGGTCGAGGGTGCGGGACACGGCCGGCTGGCTGACGTGCAGGACGGCCGCGGCGCCCGTGATGGTGCCCTCGTCGCCGATCGCCGCCAAGGTCCGCAGGTGCCGCACGTCCACATTCACAACCGGCAAGCATAAATGCCGCACAGAAGGTATTTCTCCGGTCACGGTGGGTTCGCCTAGCGTCGAGGGCATGCGAATCCTTCTCATCGGCGCGGGCGGCACGCTCGGCGCCGCAGTGCACCAGGCCCTGACCGCCCGCGGCCACGAGGTGGTGACCGCGGGACGCTCCAGCGGCGACCTCCGCTTCGACGTCACCGAGCCGGGGCAGATCACCGCCCTGTACGAGGCGGCCGGCGCGGGCGGGCAGCTCGACGCGGTGGCGAGCGCCGCCGGCTCGGTCCCGTTCAAGCCGATCACCGACATGACCCCGGACGACTGGACCGCGGCCTTCCGCGGCAAGGTGCAGAGCCAGCTGGAGCTGGTCCGCCAGGGCATCGGCCGGATCGCGCCGCGCGGCTCCTTCACCCTGATCACCGGCGTCCTGGCGCGCAGCCCCGTCGTGACGGGCTCGGCCGCCTCCATGGCCAACGGGGCCGTCGAGTCCTTCGTCCGCGCGGCGGCGGTGGAGATCGCCCCGCAGCGCGTCAACGCCGTCAGCCCCACCGTGTTCACCGAAGCCCTCGACGCGTACGGCGACTACTTCCCCGGCTTCGCGCCGGTCGATCTGGAGGAGGTGGCCCGGGCGTACGTCCGCTGCATCGAGGGCGCGGAGACGGGCCGGATCCTGGAGCTCGGCCACTAGACACGGGTCGTGCCCCTGCCCGTGCCCGTGCCCGTGCGGGGCGGGCACCGCGCCGACGGCGCCCGGCCCGCACGTCCGTCAGCCGCCCCGGGCGAGCGGGGGGCGGCGGCGGCCGGGGTAGTCGCCGAGCTCCCTGCTGCGCAGGTCGTCCAGCGTCTCGCGGCGGATCAGCAGGCGGGCCGTACCGCCGTCGACGGCGACCAGCGGCGGCCGGCCGACCAGGTTGTAGCCCGAGGCCATCGACAGGTGGTACGCCCCCGCCACCGGAACGGCGAGCAGGTCGCCCGGGCGGACGTCGCCGGGCAGCTCCACCTCCGCGGCGAGGACGTCGCCCGCCTCGCAGTGCCGGCCGACCACGGTCGCCGTGCACGGGTCGGCGCCCGAGCGGCGGCCGATCAGTCGGGGCGCGTAGCGCACCCCGTACAGGGCGGGCCGCGGGTTGTCGCTCATCCCGCCGTCCACGGCCACGAACACCCGGCCGGCGGTGCGCTTCACCGCGAGGACCCGGTACATCGCCACCCCCGCCGGCCCGGCCACCGCCCGGCCGGGTTCGATGGCGAGCCGCGGGACGGGCAACCCGGCCGCCGCGCAGCTCGTGGTGAGCTCGGCGCGCAGCCGCCGGGCGAGGGCCGTGAGGTCGAGCGCGGGCTCCCCGGGGCGGTAGGCGATGCCGTGGCCGCCGCCCATGTCGAGCTCGGGCAGGACGATGCCGTGCGCGTCGCGGATCCGGGCCATCAGGCCCACCATCCGGCGCAGGGCGGACACGTACGGCTTGACGTCGGTGATCTGCGAGCCGATGTGGCAGTGCAGGCCGGTCAGTTCGAGCTGCGGCTGGCCGAGGATCCGGGGAACGGCGTGCTGCGCGGAGCCGTCGGTGAGCGACAGCCCGAACTTCTGCCCGTCCGTCCCCGTACGGATCTTCTCGTGCGCGCCGGCCGAGATGCCGGGCACGATGCGGAGCATCACCTTCTGGTGCCCGCCCGGGCCCACGGCGGCGGCCAGCCGTGCGATCTCCGACGGGCTGTCGATGACGATCCGCCCCACCCCGAGGCGGAGCGCCGTCGCGATGTCGCGCGGCGATTTGGCATTGCCGTGCAGGACGATGCGGTCCGCGGGGAACCCGGCGGTGACGGCGAGTTCGAGCTCGCCCGCCGAGCACACGTCGAGTCCGAGGCCCTCCTCGGCGACCCAGTGCACCATGGCCCGGGAAAGGAACGCCTTGGCCGCGTACAGCACATCGGCGTCCGGGAACGCGTCGCGGTAGGTCCGGCAGCGGGCCCGCACCTCGCCCTCGTCCAGCACGTAGACGGGCGTGTCGAACCGGTCGGCGACCTCCGCCAGCGAGACCCCGCCGACGGCGAGGCCGCCGTGCGGGAGGCGTGTCGTGGACGCGGGCCACACGGACAGCTCGTCGGCCCCGGCGGTCGGGTCGGACAGTACGGCTGTGGTCATGGTTCGGCCCCCGCTCAGACGGTCCGGACGGGATGCGGGCCGGGGCGCCGGCCCGCACCGGGCGCCTGGGCCGGGTCCTGTGCCCCGGCGGGGCCCCGGGCCGGAACCCGGGCCGGGACCGGGGTGACCGGCGGGGCCGAGAGGGCCGGGTCGACGGTCACCAGGCCGGCACCGAGCGGCTCGCACATCCGGCGCAGCGCGGCGTCCGACAGCCGGATGTACGGGTGCCCCGCGCCGAGGACGTCGGTCAGCCGGGCGGGGCTGGTGAAGCCGACGGCCGTGCGCGTGCCCAGCGGAGTGCGGAACAGCCGGATCACCGCCTCCGTGCAGTTTCCCGGCCGGACGGGCACGTACAGCAGCCCGGCCGGGATCCGTTCCTCGGGCTCGGGATCGTCTTCATAGCGGAACAGACACATGGGGCCCTCCCCGGGGCGCGGTGGTGGAACGGTCGGAACGCGCCCGGACGCCGATGCGAAGCGGCGGGCGCGGCATCGAAGCTATGCCCGTCCGGGCGTCGTCCGCGCCTCCTCCTGACGGGACCTTGACGCTGACGGGCCGTGTTCATACACACCTCTGACGCTCGCCAAACCGTTCGGTAAGAAACGCGTCAGTCTTTGTCCTTTCCCCGCCAGGACGCCTCAAGACGGCATATCTGCCCTTCCGCGCCCCGTTGCGTGGGGTGTGAAATTAGTTGACGAATGAAGGAAGCAAGGAAGTGAGGAGGGGACGTCCCATGTCTGAACCGGCTGCGCTCCAGAACCGTGCCTGGGGCGGGGAGGTACGGGCCGCGGTCGGCTTCGCGGTGCTGCTGCCGGCGGTGCTGCTGACGGCCGACGCGGTGGCCGGCGACAGCGGCTGGCGGCGCGCGGTGGTGTGGATCTGGTTGGGCCTGCTCCTGCTCCTGGTCCTGTGGCCGACCCGGGTCAGCGCCGCGCCCGGCCTGCTGACCACCCGCGGACTGATCCGGAGCCGGCGGGTCCGTACCGATCGGCTCGCGACGGTCGCCTGGCACGACGGCGTCGCCCAGCGGCTCGTCCTCACGGACACGGACGGCGGCAGCGTCGAGCTCGACCCGCGCGTCTTCGCCGACGATCCGCCGCTGTGGTACCGGGTCGGCGAGGACATCGGCACGAGCGTGTCCAGCGGGACCCTGGGCGAAGGCCTGGTGCCGCTGCGGCAGTTCTGCAGCCTGATCGACCGCGAGACGGCCCGCGCGGTCTTCAAGGCATCGGCGCTGACCTAGTGCTGACTCGGCCCCCGGTGACGGCCACCTGGCCCGCGGCGCTGACCGGGTCCTGCACGCCCGGGTCCTGCACGCCCGGGTCCTGCACGCCCGGGTCCTGCACGCCCGTCCCGGTCCTGCGTGCCGGCTGCCGCGGGCACCCGATGGTCAGGCGCGGGTCAGGGGGGCCGCCCCGAAGGAGACGTCGAAGCGGTCGCACCAGATGGTGACACTGGTGTAGTCGGCCGGGTTGACGTCCGCGGGGATCGCGTAGTTCTGGTCGCCCTTGTTGCCCTTCAGCTTGCCCAGGCTGACGTACTTGCCGTCGTCGAAGACCCGCCAGCCGGCCACGCCCTCCTTCACCGGGGCATCGGTCAGCCAGACGCGCAGGTCCGGGCCGTTGCTCGTGTCGAGGTTCTCGACCCGCAGGTTCAGGGACCCGTCGGCGAGCCGCAGGACCTTCACCGTGCCCGTGGTGGCGTGCTCGTGACTGATCAGCGTGCCCTGCGCGAGGACCTGGGGCCCGGCGCCGGCCGCCGCGCCGGGGGAGGTCGGAGCCGACGACGCGGTCGGCAGCGCCTCGTTCACCTTGTCGTCCTGCCAGAGCTTCCACGGCTCGAACCAGTACAGTCCGGCACCCGCCAGCAGGGCGCCCACGACCAGTACCGCTCCCCATATCCGCCCGCGCCGCATTCCCTTGCCCACTACCGCTCCCTTTACCGTCGTGCGATCGATCCGCCCCCGTGGGAGCCATGGTCACATGCCCCGTCAGGCGCGCGGACGGTTCTGCGGGTGACGAAAACCTTACGGCGCGCCGCACCCGTATCCGGATGAAGACGACGGTCACCGGGGCTGGACCTCAACCGCCCTTGAGGGGACAGGATGTTGACCACCGGAGGGCAGCCGGAACGGCCGCCCGGGAGCCCGCATCGCCAAGGAGCCGTGCCATGTCAGACCACCGCACCGTCCTCGTCACCGGAGCAACGGGCCGCCAGGGCGGTGCCACCGCACGCGCCCTCATCGCCCGCGGCCACCGGGTCCACGTCCTGGTGCGCGACCCGGACCGGCCCGAGGCACGCGCCCTCCAGGCCCACGGCGCGACCCTGGTCGCCGGCGACCTCGACGACACCGCCTCCCTCGAAGCGGCCGTGCGCGGCGCGTACGGCGTCTTCAGCGTCCAGCCGATGCCCGAGCCCGGGCCCGCCGGCTTCGCGTCCGAGGTACGCCGGGGGAAGGCGGTCGCGGAGGCCGCCGCCCGGGCCGGCGTCGCCCACTTCGTGTACACGTCCGTCGACGGCGCCGGCCGCCCCGGCGAGGTGCCGCACTTCCGGAGCAAGGGCCTGATCGAGCAGCACGTCGCCGAGCTCGGTCTGCCGGCCACCGTGCTCCGCCCGGCCTTCTTCCTCACCAACTTCACGGGCATGGGCCCCCGGTGGGAGGGCGGCGAACTCGTCCTGTCGATGGCGCTCGCCCCGCACACCGCGCTCCAGATGGTCCACCCCGACGACATCGGTGCGTTCGCCGCGGACGTCTTCGACGCCCCCGCCGAGTACCTCGGCCGCACCCTGGAGATCGCCGGCGACCAACTGACCGGCCCGCAGATGGCAGCGGCCTTCGCCCGCGCCGCCGGGCGACCCGTACGGTTCCGCTCCCAGCCCGTCGAGGAGGTGCGCGCGTACAGCGAGGAGATGGCCGCCATGTTCGAATGGTTCGACACCACCGGCTTCCTCGCCGACGTGCCCGCCCTGCGCGCCGCCCGCCCACAGTTGACGACCTTGCAGGACTGGGCGGGCAAGGAGTGGACCGTGCCGGCGGAGCCGGACCGCCGCCCCTGAGCGCCCGCCCCGGGCGGCGCCCGCCCGCCCGGCGCCGCCCGGCGCTCTCAGTGCCCTCAGTGCCGGGCGCGCGCGGCCGCGTCGAGCTGGTCCGCGGAGCGGGCGAGGCCGCCCGCCGCCGCCGTGCACCGGTCGGCCAGGTCCTCGATCCGCCACCGGAAGGCCTCGGCCTGCGGCCCCTTCCAGTCGAGCGCGGCGGCCCCGGCCCGCAGCCGTCGCGCGTGGTCGAGCAGGGCGGCGGAGTGGGCGCGCAGCCCGTCGGCGGCCGGCAGGCGCGGCTGGGACGCCGACCGCGGTGCGGGAATGCCGGTCACAGGGTCCTCCAGGGGGCGAAGGCGTTGGTGACGCCGTCCAGGGCGGGGGCCAGTTCGGGGTGGTGCCGCAGCAGCACCGTGACCATCGTGTTCCGGTCCACCCACTCCAGGCCCTCGGCGGTGTACACCTCCGGCCGGTAGTCGGTGGTGAAGAAGCGGTCGCTCTTCAGACGGCGACTGGCCATCAGGATGAAGATCCGGAAGAGGGAGTCGCTGAACCCGAACCCGGCCGGCCGGGGCTCGGCGAGGTTCCCGACCAGCGTGTCGACCCGGTCGAGCCGGCCCTCGTACAGCTCCTTCAACAGCGGTGTGTCCCCCGGGTGGCCGCCCGTCAGCTCCTCGAAGGACGTCACCGGCCGCTTGCGCAGCATCTGCCGGTAGGCGTTGTACCGGGGGATGCCGCGCTCGCGGTCGCGGAGGATGTCCACGGTGCCGAGGTCGACGTGCTCGCCCGTCAGCCGGACCAGGTTGCGCAGCCCGTCCGGGTGGTTGTGCAGCACCAGGGCGCCGGGGTGGGCGGTGCCGAAGGAGGCGAACAGGTCGCTCATGCCGAACGCGTCGATCGCGGTACGGGTGGCGGCGCCCTGCATCTCGTCGAAGCCGATGGTGGCGCGGACGGCGCCCGAGCGGTGGTCGCGGACCACCAGCTCGTCCGGGATCAGCGGGTGCAGCCGGTACGCGGAGACGAACTCCTCCGTCATCGAGAACGGCGCCGCGTGGTGGTCCGTCGGCGATCCGAGGATGCCGCTGAGCATCTCGCCGTCACCGACCCGCCCGTACGTGCGGCGGACCCAGCGCGGCAGCACCCCGTACCAGTTGGCGTCCATCGCCCGCTTCAGGACCGGCGTGTCGAGGACGCCGGGCGTCCACTCCACCGTGTGGATCTTCGCCATGAGGGCGGTGTTGACCAGCCGGGCGGTGTGGAAGAGCCGCTCGTCGTTCCACGTCGGATAGTGCGAGCGCAGGAAGTCGCAGAGGGAGTTGTGCTCCTTCGCGAAGAGCGTGTGCAGCAGCGACAGGCCCGTCCAGTAGTCGCTGTTCATGCCGGTCCGGTCCAGGCACTCCTTGCCGGGGCGGGGGTCGGTGGGCAGCCGGCCGTCCTCGACGATCAGCTTGCCGTGCTCGCCCGTCCGCAGCGAGCGGCACCGGGCCTCGTCCGAGCCGTAGATCTGCGAACCGTCCCACCAGTGGGTGACCGTGTTCTCGTACGTGGGCGGGGCGTCGGCGGCCGTGTGGGCGACCGGGTCGGGGCGGGTGCGGTTGATCCGCATCGGGCAGCCGCCGCCCCGCTCGGCCCAGTCGTCGTCCTCGGCGAGCGGGACGGTGAAGGGCTCCGCCTCGTCGTTGTCACCGTGGTTGGCCCAACCGTGGTTCTCGAACTGGATCCAGGCGGCGGCCAGCAGGTTCAACGTGGGCGCCGGAACGAAGCCCTTGCGGGCCAGCAGCTGCCTGCTGACCTCGCGCGGGGACGGCGCCATCAGCCCCTCGTCGCCCTCAGGGAAGACCATGTGGAGCGGGGCGTTGCGGTCGAGCCGGGTGCCGACCCGGCCCATGTCCTCGTCGTACGGGTCGTAGCCCGAGCCGTCGTACGAGCGGAACGGCGCGAGTTCGGCGGTGCGGCGGCGACGGCGCTCGCCCCCGGCGCCGTGGGTGTCGAACAGGTTCCGGCGGCGCAGGTCGTCGCGGAGCACCCGCAGGTTCAGCAGCGCGAGCGGCTGCGGGAGTTCGTGCCATTCGCGGGTCCGGTTGATCCGGGCGAAGGCGGCCGACCCGAGGCGCTCGAGGAGGCCCGGCGGGCCGTAGCCGGGGGCCGGGGACGGGCGGGTGGCGCGGGCCTGCCCGGGCACCCCCGTGGTGCCGGAGCCACCCGGAGCCGGTGCGGTCGTCCCCCGGGCCGGCCCGGGCTGATCGGTGGAGGCGGTGTCGGTCATGTGGTGGTGGTCCTCGTCCTCAACGGTCGGCGGCGGTCGGTGGCGGTGGGCGGCGGTCGGTGGTCAGCGGTCGTAGAGACGGAAGAGGCGGGTCTCGGTCACCCGGCCGCGGTAGGGCGCGAGTTCGGCGTCCACGTGGGCCCGCGCCCCCGGCACGTCGTGCTCCAGGTTGTGCGCGTACCGCTCGGCGGCGTGGCACAGCGGGAAGGCGTGCGTGTCGTCGGTCCAGGTGAACTCGGTGAACTGCGCCGGCAGCCGGTACGGGGACACCGAGGAGCGGCCCTCCAGGCTGGGCACCACGTCGTGCTCGTTCACCAGCGAGCACACCCGGGTGCGCGGGTCGGCCGGCCGCTTGCCGTCGACGGGCGAGCCGATCGCCACCACGTGGGTGACCCGGTACACCGCACAGAAGTCACGGTCGGCGGCCAGGTTCATCGCGGTGATCCCGCCCAGGCTGTGGCCCACCAGCGCGATCTCGCAGCCCGACGGGACGGCCCCGCGCAGCGCCTTGCACACGGCCCTGGAGTACGGGGTGGCGGGCCGCGCCACCGCGTGGACCGCGCCCAGCAGGTCCTGCGGGCTGTCCCCGCTCAGCCCCGACATGCCGGCGAGTTGGACGACGTACCGCCGCACGCCGTCCGGCCCGGCGACCTGCTGGACCAGCAGGGTGCCGTCGGTGCCCACCGCGTCGATGTTCCGCACGTACCCGGCGATGGTGCCGCCGGTGTCGAGCCGCTCGGCGAACCCGGCCGGTGGGACGAAGGGCTCGGCCCGGCCGGGGCCGCGGTCGAGGAACGCCCAGACCCGGGCGCCGATGCCGAGGACCGGTTCGGCGCCGGTGAGGGTGCGGCCGGTGGCGACCTCCCAGCCGGCCGCGTCGTTCAGCGGGTTCTCGTCGGTGAGGGCGCTCCAGGCGAGGATGTCGGCGAAGGCGGGGGCGAGCAGCGCGAAGGTCCGCTCGGCGCCCTTGCGGCCGAGGATGGCACGGAACACCCGGACCGCCTCCCGCTGCCGGTCCTCCGCGACGGCTCTGAGCACGCGGGCCGTGTCGGGGTCGCCGAGCAGCTCGGGGTGGTGCACGGCAGCGGCCCGGATCCGGGCCTTCAGCCCCGTCACGGCCAGGGTCACCGCGAGGCTCTCCCGGCTGGTGAACACGCCGACGAGCCGGCCGAGCCCGGCCAGGCCGCGGCCGCGCGGAGCCCAGCCCAGGCCCTTGGGATCGGTGATCGTGCGCAGCAGGGTGCGCCAGGCGGCGCCGCCGCGGACGGCCCGCGGCAGCCGCGTGCCCAGGGCGAGTTCGGACGCGTACCGGGACGCTTCCCCCACGTCCTCGGCGGCCTCCGCGAGCAGGCGACACATCTGGTGCAGGGAATCGACGTCCGGTTCGTGCCCGGTGACGGCGGTCGTGGCATCGGTCATGCGGGTGGCCCTCCGGGGCATGGGGGGTGGAAGGGGGGTGTGGCGCGCCGCACGGGCCCGGTGCACGCCCTCCGAGCTCGGTGCGCGCCGTCCTGCCCGGTGCGCGCCGTCCTGGCTCGGTGCGCGCCGTCCGTCCGGCCTCGGCGTCCGGCGGGGGCTCAGCGGGCGGCGAGGGCGAGCCGGATGCCCGCCGAGCCGAGCAGGCCGGGCAGCGCCAGGGAGGGGTCCAGCACGGGGCGGCCACCGGTGACCCGGTGGCCCCGCAGCACGGCCGCGATCAGCGCCGCCGCCGTCAGCAGCCCCAGGTGCTCGCCCGGGCAACGCCCGTCGCCGTGACTGAACGGGGCCAGCCCCGGGTCGTCCGCCGCCCCGGGGCGCAGCCACCGGGCGGGGACGAACTGGTGCGCGGCCGCGACGTGTTCGGGGTCCCGCTGGTGAAAGAGCGCGGGCACGAGCACGGCCGTCCCCGCCGGATAGCGCTGCCCGCGCCACTCCGTCTCGGCACGGGTGACCCGTACCAGGTCCGGCACGAGCGGGTACAGCCGCAGCGTCTCCCGTACGCAGGCCCGCAGCCGGGGCAGCTCCAGGTCCCCGCGGTCGATCTCGGCCCGGACGGCGTCCTGTTCGGCCGGGTGCGCGGAGAGCAGCAGCAGGGTCCGGGCGACGGTCGGTCCGACGGTGTCGAGGGCGAGCAGCCAGTGGTGGGCCTGCCCGACGGGGTCCAGCACGGCGGAGTCCGGTCCGGCGGCCGACGGGTGCCGGTGGGCGAGCGCGGCGAGGGTGTACGGCTCGGCCCGGGTCGCGTACTCCTCGACGCGGGCGGCGGCCTTCGCGTACAGCGCCTCGGCGGCCGCGGCCCGACCCTTGCGCATCCGCATCCAGTTGGCCTCCTCGCGGATGGCCAGCAGCCACCGGGCGAGCTCCTCGTCACCGGCCGCCGCGTCCCCGAGGACCATGCGGCGCCCGAGCCGGGCCACCGTGCGGCGCACCCGCGGGAAGTCCAGCTCCCCGCCGCAGGTCAGGGCGGTCGCCTCCTCATCGACCAGGCCCTGGAACTCCCGGCACGAGGGGTGCACCGGCCGGTCCGCCGCGAGCACCTCGTCGTTGATGCGGCGCCGGTCCTCGCGGGTGTCGCCGTGGGAGCAGATCACCCCGGTGGGCTCCAGCAGCGACAGCCCCTTGTACTTGTCGGGGGCGTCCATGGCCAGGGTGCGCACCGGCAGTTCGTAGAACTGCCGGACGTCGGCCTGGTCGAGCAGGACCAGCAGCGTCCCGGACAGCCCGCGCACCTCGACCGGTGCCCCGCCGTGCCGGGCGCGCATGGCCCGCAGCGTCGCCGCCGACCAGCCCTGCTGCCCGAGGGCCGCGTACGCCGAGACCACCTTGGGCCGGACGTGGAAGGCCCCGCGGATGAAGGCGGGCAGGGTGTGCGTCGCCGCGAACCGGACGGTCTCGGCGCGCCCGGCCCGGGCGGGCCGCGGCACGGCGCGCGCCGGGGTGGAGGCGGAACGGGCGGAGGGCGCGGGGACCGCGGTCCCGGACGCGGTGGCGGCGGCCGGGGCGGCGCCGGTTGCGGGGGAGTCCTCTGTCATGCCTCCACGACCTTGCCGGGGTTGAGCAGGTTCTTCGGGTCGAAGAGGCGCTTGAGGCCGCGCTGCAGCTCCAGGCTGACCGGGTCGAGCTCGCGGGTGAGCCACTCCCGCTTGAGGGTGCCGATGCCGTGCTCGCCGGTGCTGGTGCCGCCGAGGGCCAGGCCGGCGGCCATGATGTCGTCGTACGCGCTCTGGGCGCGGCGGAACTCGTCGGCGTCCGACTCGTCGAACACCACGGTGGGATGCAGGTTGCCGTCGCCGGCGTGCCCGAGCGTGAAGATCCGCAGCCGGTGCCGGGCCGCGATCTCCTCGATGGTGCCCATGAACTTGGCCAGCTCGGAGCGCGGCACGGCCACGTCCTCGATGAAGGCGGTCGGCCTGCCGCCCAGCGTCGCGGCGAACGCCCCGAGCGCCGGGCTGACCAGCCGCCGGGCCTCGATGATCCGCCGGGACTCCTCGGCGGTGGACGCGGTGACCACGTTCTGCGCCCCGGCCCCCTTGCACAGCAGCGTCATCGCGGTCAGGTCGCGCAGGGGATCGGCGCTGTCGCTCTCGATGATCAGCGTGGCGGCGGCACCGGCCTCCAGCAGCGGGTGCCCGTGGTCCGCGACCGCCTGCGAGGTGGCCCGGTCGAGGAGTTCGAGCGCCGACGGGACGTGGCCCGCGGCGGTGACCGCGGCGACCGCCTCCCCGGCCTGCACCAGGCTCGGGAACTGGGCGAGCAGGGAGAGCGCCGGCGGCCGGACCGGCCGCAGCGCCAGGGTGGCGCCGACGATGACGGCGAGGGTGCCCTCGGATCCGACGAGGAGCCTGGTCAGGTCGTATCCGGCGACCCCCTTGACCGTGTCCCGGCCGGTCCGCATCCGCCGCCCGTCGGGCAGGACCAGGTCCAGGCCGAGCACGTAGTCCGCGGTGACCCCGTACTTCACGCAGCAGATGCCGCCGGCGCCGGTGGCGATGTTCCCGCCGATGGTGCAGTGCTCCCAGGAGGCGGGGTCCGGCGGATAGCTGAGCCCGTGCTCGGCGACGGCGTCGTTCAGCCGCTTGGTGACCACGCCGGGCTCGCAGCGCACCAGCCGGTTGGCCGGGTCGACCTCCAGGATGCGGTCCATCCGGCCCGTGTTCAGCACGACGCAGCCGTCCACGGCGTTCGCGGCGCCCGCGAGGCCCGTGCGGGCACCCTGCGGGACGACGGGGACGCCGAGCTCGTACGCGGTGCGCAGGATGTGCTGGACCTGCTCGGCGGTCCGCGGGAAGGCCACGGTGGCGGGCAGGCCGGCCTCGGAGAAGGGGGCCGCGTCGCGGGCGTGCGCCGCCAGGGTCTCGGGATCGGTGTGCAGGACGTCCGCGTGGTCGGGCAGGAGGGTGCGCAGACGGGACAGGAGGGGGGTCTCGGGTGACATACGGGCCTTCCGTTGGTCGGGGCGGGTGGCCGCTGACGGGATCAGAGGGAGGGGAACTCGGTGGTGACGGGCACGTCGATGAGGACCGGCCCGTCCTGCTGGGCCGCCGAGTCCCGTACGAGCTTGGTGAGTTCGCCCGCGCCCTGGGCCCGGTGGGCCCGCACCCCGTAGCCGGTGGCGACGGCCGTGATGTCGATGCCGGGGATGTCGAGGCCGGGGGCGCCCTGGGCGTGTTCGAGCTGCGCGAACCACTGGAGGATCGCGTAGCGGGCGTTGCTGAGGACGACGAAGGTGACGGGCACCCGGTAGGCGGCGGCGGTCCACAGGGCCTGGACGGCGTAGTGGATCGACCCGTCGCCGATGACGCACACCACGGGCCGCTCCGGGGCGCCGAGTTGCGCCCCGACGGCCGCCGCGGCACCGAAGCCGAGCCCGCCGCCGGCGGAGAACAGGTAGGAGCCGGGGGTGGCGATGCGGGTCACCGCGTGGAACTGCGGGACGTTGGAGGGGGATTCGTTGACCCAGAGGGTGTTCTCCGGGGCGCCCTTGGCGACCGCCTGCAGGGCTGCGAGCGGGGTCAGGACCCCGTCGCCGGCCTCGGCCGGGAGCACTTGCTCGTGGGGTGTCGCGGGCGCGGGCGCGGGCGCGGACCCGGCGGCCGGGAGCCGGTCCGCGAGCGCCCGCGCGGCCAGTGCCAGGTCCGCGACGATCGCGTCGCCGACCGGGGCCTTGGCGGCCTCCTCGGCGTCCCGGGTCAGCAGGACCAGCTCGGTGCCCTCCGGCAGGTGGGCCCCCGGGACGTACGGGTAGTAGCGGAACACCTGGGCACCGAGGACGACGACCAGGTCGTGCCCCTCCAACTGCCGGCACAGGGGGCCGATCGCCCCGGTCAACTCCCCCCGGAACTGCGGGTGGTTGCGGGGGAAGGACACGCGCGCGGAGATCGGTGCCGCCCAGACGGGCAGCGCGGTGCGCTCGGCGAGCGCGACCACGGCGTCCCAGGCGCCGGAGGCGTCGACGTCGTCGCCGACGACGAGGACGGCGGAGCGGGCGCGGGAGATCCGGTCCGCGAGGGCGGCGACCGCGGCCGGGTCCGGGGCGGTGGCGTGCGTGATCCGGCGCGCGGCGGCCGCGCGGGCGGCCCGGTCCTGCTCCTCGGTCAGCTCCGCGTCGAAGTCGTCCATGGGCAGGGAGAGGAACACCGGCCCGTGGGGCGGGGTTTCGGCGAGCTGGACGGCGCGGGCGAGGGCGGGGGCGACGTCGGCCGGGCGCGGGGGCTCGTAGGCCCACTTGACGGCGGGCTGGGGGAGGAGGGCCGGCTGCGGGTTGGTGAGCAGGGCTTCCAGGGTGAGCATCGCGCGGTGCTGCTGGCCGGCCGTGACGACCACGGGGGAGCGGTTGGCGCGGGCGTTGAGGATGGCTCCCATGGCGTTGCCGGTGCCGGGCCCGGTGTGCAGGTTCGCCAGGGCGGTGGTGCCGGAGGCGAGGGCGAATCCGTCGGCCATCCCGACGACGACGGCCTCCTGGAGGCCGAGCACGTACCGGAAGTCGTCCGGGAACTGCTTCAACATCGGCAGTTCCGTCGAGCCGGGGTTGCCGAAGACCGTGGTGATGCCACGGGCCCGTAGGACGTCCAGGACTGATTCGCGAACCGTGCGCATGGGGATCCTTCCGCGCAGCCGGGGAGCACTGTCGGTGATCAATCCAGCACACCGCGTGGATCTTTACAAAAGGCATCCACGGCCATCTCGGACCTGCTACGTGCTGTCGCCGATCGCCGTGCTGACGGGCCCGCGCCGCCCGGGCGGGTTGACGCTCCGTCTACGGGATCGGCCGGATGTCCCTCCTGTAGGTGGCACGGCCCGTTCACTCCGGCGGCGGAGCGCACCGGGATTGCCGGGCGCCGGTACCGGCGCGGACGGCACGCGCCCGCGCGCTCGGCCGCGCCCCGGCCCGCGCAGGCGGGGGCCCGGAGGTTCCGGCGGCCCCGGCGGCTTCGCACGGCCCCGCCGGCGGCATCACGGGCGGAACCGCAGCGGATGGTCCGCCGGCACCTCCACCACGGCGATCCGCACCCCGTCCGGGTCGGCGAGCCACATCTCGATCAGCCCCCACGGCTCCCGCAGCGGCGGCCTCAGCACCTCGGCCCCCCGCTCCCGCAGCTCCTCGTACGCCGCCTGCACGTCGGCCACTTGGAGCCACAACCGCATGCCGGGCGCGGGCGGGGCGTCGGAGCGGCCGGACAGTTCCAGGAACCCCCCGCCGAGGAAGTACACCGTGCCGCGCTCCGGCCCGGTGCCGAACTCCCGGTAGACGGCGAGCCCCAGGACGTCGCCGTAGAAGGCGCGCGAACGCTCGGGGTCCGTGGGACGCAACAGGATCCTGCTGCCCAGTACGTGCACCATGGCGCGAATCTACGCCGCCGGGCCGCTCGGCCGGGCTCCGCCACGGCCGCCGCGGGGACGGGCCGCCATCCCGGTCGTCACGGCTGCCGGCACCCCGACGTGTAGGGCGCGTCGGGCAGGTGGCGGCGCCACAGGTCGCGGTTGCGCGGGCCGGCCGTGGCCGCGCACAGGCGGGGCAGCAGGCGGGTCGGGTCGGTCTCCCAGACGCGCACGGTGTTGTCCCAGCCACCCGTGACGAGGGTGTGGCCGTCCGGGGCGAAGGCCACGGTGCCCACGGGCAGCGTGTGCCCGGTCAGCGGCCCGCCCGCGGGGGCGCGGCCCGCCACGTCCCACAGCCGGACCGTGGTGTCGGCCCCGCCGCTGACCAGGCCGCGGCCGTCCGGGCTGAAGGAGAGCGCCTTCACGTCGCTCTGATGCCCGTGCAGCTCGCCGGCCGGCGTGATGCCGCGCGCCGGGTCGGCGGTATTCCACAGCCGCAGGACGCCGTCGGCGGTACCGGTGGCCATCAGCCGGCCGTCGGGGCTGAAGGCGAGGCTCGTCACGAAGCCGCGCTCGCTGATCTGGGCCCCGGCGAGCGGCTGCGGCCGGTCCGGCTTCGTCAGGTCCCACAGCAGGACGCTGCGCTCCACGGCGGTGTTCCCGCTGCCGGAGGTTGCGCCGGCGAGGTAGCGGCCGTCGGGGGTGAAGGCGACGATGCGGATGTCCACCGCCTGCCCGAACCAGGTCAGGGGGCCGCCCCGGGCCGTGGGCCGGGCCGGGTCCGAGAGGTCCCACAGGGTGGTGACGGCGTTCTCCTGCCGGTTGTCCGTGGTGGCGAGCGTCCGGCCGTCCGGGCTGAAGACCAGCGCGTTGAAGCTGCCCGGCAGCGGGCTGCCCAGGCGTTTCGGGCGCGCGGGATCGGCCGTGTCCCACAGGTGCAGCGTCCCGTCCACGCCGGACGCGGCCAGCAGGCGCCCGGTCGGGCCGTACGCCACCCAGTCGAGGCGCTCCGCGTCCAGCGGCCCGCCCACCGGACGCGGCACGACGGCATCCGCGGGTCCGGCGGGCGGCGGAAGCTCGTACAGCCGGACGCGGCCCTCGAAGCCGAGGGCGGCCAGGACCCGGCCGTCGGCGCTGAGCCGGGCCGTGCCGTGGCCGGAGAGCACCGTCGGCGGCAGGGCCCAGGGTCGGATCGTCCCGTCGGCGCCGCCGCTGAGCAGGGTCCGCCCGTCGGGCGTGAAGGCGAGGCCGTTGACCCCGCCGGTCTGCCCGGTCAGCGGGGCGGAGCGGAAGGTGCGGCGGGCGAGGTGCGGGTCGGCGATCACCCACAGGGCCACGGCGTTGTCGGCCCCGCCCGCGGCCAGGGTGCGCCCGTCGGGGCTGAAGTCCAGCGTGGCCAGGGCGTTGGTGCTGCCGAACAGCGGATTCCCGATGAGGGACGCACGGCCCGGGTCCGTGGTGTCCCACAGCCGTACGGCGGTGTCGTAGCCGCCGACGGCCAGCATGCGCCCGTCAGGGCTGAAGTCCACGGCGCTGACGGTGCCGAGGCTCCCGGTCAGCGGGCCGCCGAGCGGGGTGGGCGGCCCGGAGCCGGCGACCTGCCACAGCTGGACGGACTCGTGCCCGGAGCCGCCCGGGGCGGCGGCCCGCGTGGTGGCGAGGGTGCGGCCGTCCGGGCTGAACGCGAGGGCCGGCACCACCCCGAGGCCGGGCGTCGGCGCGCCCCGGGGGCGCGGGGCGGCGGGATCGCCGACGTCCCAGAGCCGGACGGTCAGGTCGCCGCGGCTCCCGGCGGTGGCCAGGGTCCGGCCGTCGGGGCCGAAGACGACGTTCGCGGTACTGGTATGGGCGGGAACGGGCTGCCCGAGCGGGCGTGGCCGGGCCGGATCGTGCAGGTCGTACAGGCGGAGCGAGCCGTCGACCCCGCCGACGGCCAGCACCTGCCCGTCGGGCCGGAAGGACAGGGCCAGTGGAGTGCCGCCCAGCTGTTCGCCGACCGGCGCGGGGACGGCCAGCGGCACGGGCACCGGCGGGGGCACCGGCGGGGGCGCGCCGGGGGCGCCCGCCGTGTCGGCGGAGGGCAGGTGCCACAGTCGCAGGCCCTTGGGGGAGGCCCCGGCGAGCAGGGTTCCGTCGGGGCTGACGGCGATCGCGGTCACCGGCCCGTCGTGGGAGACGGCGCCGGGGGACACCGGTGCGTTCTGGTCCGAGATCAGGCGGCTGCGCAGGTCGGCCGTCGGCCCGAGCCGGTAGGCGGCCAGGTCGAGCTGCGTGGCGAACGCGCTGTCGGCGGCGCGGACCTGGTCCGCGGTGGCGGCGATCTGGCCGCGTACCGCCGTGTCGCGTTCCCTGCCCGCCGTCGCCGCCTGCCGGGCCGCGACCACGGCGCCGCCGGTCGCCAGTACGGCCAACGCCGTCAGGGCGGCGATCACGGCCTTGCGTAGCCGGGCCCCGCGCGCGGCGTGCCGCCGTGACGCGGCCAGGAACGCGTCGGCCCCGGCCGGCGCGGCGGTGGCGCGGACGGCCTCCTCCGCTTCGGCGAGCCGGCTGCCCCCGTACAGCAGGCTCGCGTCGCGACTGCCGTCGGCCCACTGGGCTGCGTCCTGGGCCAGACGCCGGCGCAGCCGGTGGCCGGCCCGGTCCCGGTCGACCCAGTCCCGCAGCGCGGGCCAGGCGTTGATCAGCGCCTCGTGGGTGATGACCACGGCGTTCTGGTGCTCGGTGAGCAGCCGGGCGCGCGTGAACGCGCGCAGGACGGTCTCCACCGCCTCGCGCTCGATGCCGTGGGTGCCCCGTGCGGCGTCGAGCAGGCTCGCGCGGGCCATCGGGGCGCGGGTGTCCGCCGTACGGTCGCCGACGTTCACGAGCTGGACGAAGACCCAGGGCGCGGCCCGCCGGGCCGCCGGGCCGAGGCCGGCGTGGACGCGGTCGGCGGTGGTGGCGACGGCCGCGCGGATGCCGCCGGTCTGCCGGTAGCCCCGGACGGTGAGGGTGCCGCCGCGGCAGACCTGCCAGGTCGCCTGGAGGGCGTGGGCGAGCAGCGGGAGCCGGCCCGCCTCGGAGGGTTCCGCGGGCTCCGCCTCCGGGGTGCGTGCGGCGGCTCCCTTCGGGCCGGGCGGCGCGGGTGCCCGTCCGGCGGGGGCGCCGAGGTCACCCAGGTCCTGCAGCAGCAGGTCGACGAGCTCGGGCTCGACGCGCAGTCCCACCAGGCCGGCGGGCAGGAGCACCGCGGCCCGCAGCTCCCGCTCGCTCATCGGCCCCAGCAGCATGTGACCGTGGCGTACGGCATCGCGCAGCTCGGGGTGGACGGCGCCGGCCGCGACGAAGTCGGCCCGCAGGCTCAGGACCACGAGGGCGGCCGCGGGGGTCGCCGCGGTGCCCGCCGCCAGGTGGGCCAGGGTGGCGAGGAAGGCCCGGCGTGCCGCCGGGTCGGTGCAGACCGTGAAGAGCTCCTCCAACTGGTCGACGACGAGCACGATCCGCGGCGCGGCCTCGCCCGGCCGGTGTTCCGGGGCGCCCAGCGCCTCCCGGACGAGGGCCTCGGCGGCCGCCGGCCCCGCCGCGAGCGCCTGCCGCATCCGCGCGGCCGCCGCGTCGCCGAGCTGCCCGGCCAGGGCGTCGGCGAGGGCGTCGGCGAGGGCCGCGACGGGCCGGGCCGTGGGGGTGAGGAGGGTCTGGGGCCAGCGGGCCGAGCCGGGCAGCGCGCCGCGGGCGACCAGCGGCAGCACCCCCGCGCGCAGCAGCGAGGACTTGCCCGCCCCGGACGGGGCGACGACCATCAGCGGTCCGCCCGGATCCAGCCGCTGGGCGAGCAGCTGGAGCACCTCCGAGACGGCCTGGTCGCGCCCCTTGAACCAGAGGTGCTCCTCCGGTGCGAAGGAGCGCAGTCCGGGGTACGGGCACGGGGGTCCGGTGCCGGCGCCGTCCGGTCCGGGACGGCCGGGCAGGACCGCCTGGTGGACGAACGGTCCGTCCCCGACGGCCACGACGACGTCGCCGCCCGCGATGAACGCGGTGCCGCTGTCGCGCACCTCGGTGTGCAGGACGGTGCGGCCCCCCTCCGGGCCGGGCGGCGCCGCGGGCGGCTGCTCAGGCGCGGGCCGTGGCGCCGGCGCGGGCGGCTGTTCCGGCGCGGGCCGTGCCTCCGGCGCGGGCGGCTGTTCCGGTGCGCGCGGTGGCCGATCGTCCTCTGCGGTCATCGGATGTTGACGGTCATGTCCCGGGCGGCCACGTACACGGTGCCGTGGTCCCGCACGTGATTGGTCACGGTGGGCGCGCTGCCCGAGCCGTCGCCGGCCCCGGAGCCTTCGGGGCCTGCCGCCGCGCCCGGCGCTGGAGCGATCTCCTCGGTCAACTGCCTGATCGGCCCGACCAGTTCGGGGTGGCGCAGCAGCAGCTCGCGGAACCGGTCGCGCCAGTCGGCGGCCAGGGCTTCCTCGGCCGCCGTGTCCCCGGCGTGCCGGGCCTCGGCCAACCGGGAGCGCAGCACGACGAGTTCGGCGTCCAGCTCGCGCTCCGTCCGTGCGCCGTCCTCCGGTTGCCCCGCCGGGTCCTGTCGGCCGGGCCGGGCCCGGCGCCACAGGGCGACGACCCCCTCCCGGGCCTGCTGCCAGGCGTCCGTTGCCATGGCCTGCACCAGTGACGCTGCCGCGGCGGTGACGATGTCCTCCATGGCTGCCCCCCTCCGGATACGAGGGTAGGAGGCGCCGGGCGCACCGGGAAGCGGTTTGCGCGGGTTGCCCGCGCCCCGCCCGCTCCGGCGGCTCCGGTCTCCTCGGTCACACCTCCAGGGCGGCCGCGTCCAGGGCGGCGGTGAGGCGGTGCAGGCGGGTCTGGAGGTCCCGCATCTCGGCGAGGTCGAACCCGGTGGCGGCGGCGATGCGGCGCGGGACCTCCACCGCGCGGGCGCGCAGCTGCGTACCGGCCTCGGTGAGGACGGCGTGGACGGAGCGCTCGTCCTCGGTGCTGCGCTCGCGGCGGATCAGCCCGGCGGCCTCCAGCCGCTTGAGCAGGGGGGAGAGGGTCCCCGAATCCAGGCGCAGGCGGTTGCCGAGCTCCTTGACCGGAGTGGTGCCGTGCTCCCAGAGCACCAGCATCACCAGGTACTGGGGGTAGGTCAGGCCGAGGTCCTTGAGGATCACCCGGTAGACGCCGCCGAAGGCCCGGCTCGCCGCGTTCAGGGCGAAGCAGATCTGGCCGTCCAGGCGGAGGAAGTCCTCGTCGCGGAGGGTTTCGGTGTGCTGCTCGCTCATGCCGGCCAGTGTACCGGGCGCGCCTTGCGAGTCATTCAGTTGTGCACAACTAAATTGTGTGCTCTAGTAGTGGACGTCGGCCGGACACGAACACCGGCCGGCACGAGGAACCACCACCGCGAGAGGAACCCCGATGGACGCGCTGTACACCGCCGTCGCCACCGCCAACGGCCGCGAGGGCCGCACGGTCAGCTCCGACGGCCAGATCGACCTCGCGCTCGCCATGCCCCCGGCGCTCGGCGGCAACGGCCAGGGCACCAACCCCGAGCAGCTCTTCGCCGCCGGCTACGCGGCGTGCTTCGCCAGCGCCCTCGGCCTGGTCGGCCGCCAGGCGAAGGTCGACACCGGCGAGGTGTCCGTCACCGCCGAGACCTCCATCGGCAAGGACGGCACCGGCTTCGGCCTGGCCGTCACCCTGCGCGTCGAGCTCCCCGAGTCCCTCGCCGGCGAGACGGGCGCCCTGCTGGTCAAGCAGGCGCACGAGGTCTGCCCCTACTCCAAGGCGACCCGCGGCAACATCCCGGTCGAGCTCGTCATCGAGTAACGGACGGGATCGGGCGGCGGCCCGTCACCGCGGCCGCCGCCACCGTCACCCGGCCATCACCGCCGTGACCCGATCGGGGGCAGTGCCCGCGCCCGGTTTTCGCCACGGCTCCCCTCGGGTAGACCGTGCCCACCATGGGCGGCTCCGGCCCGGACCGGCCGGCCGGCGCGCACGCCACCTGGGGGAAGGAACGCTGATGAGGGTGCAGGCCGCGGCGGCCGTCGGCGCGTACGTACAGCGGGAACGGGACAGGCTGGTCTCGCGCGAACCGCTCGTGCGCCGGGACCGGCCGGGGGCGGTGAAGGTGATGCGGACCGCCTCGCGCCGGCTGCGCAGCGTCTGGCACGCCCTGGAGCAGTCGGGCACACCGGTGCCGCCGGCCACGGCACCGGCCGCGGGGACCCCCGCCGGCGCCGCGTCCGGCGCAGCTCCCGGAGCACGGCCCGGCGGGCTCCCGGAGGAGTTCACCTGGCTCAACGAACACCTGGGCCGCGTCCGGCACTTCGACGAGACGGCCCACCGGATCGCGGCACACGCCCCCATGGCCGGCCGCCCGGCCCGCTGGACGCTGCTGCGCCTGGAGGAGTCGCGCGGCCCGGCCCGCCGCGAGCTGCTCGCCGCACTCGACGGGCCCCGCTACCGGTCCCTCGTCGCCGAGCTCGACGCCAGGGCCGACGCCCCGGTCCCGCAGGGCGCCGCCGGGGGGTTCGGCGACTGGTTCTGCGCGGCCTGGCCCGCGCTGGCCGAGGACTTCGCCGCGGCCGCGGCCATCGCGGACCCCGAGGTCCGGGCGGACGAGCTGCACGAGGTGCGCAAGGCCGCCAAACCCGTACTGGACACCGGCCGCAGCGTGGCCCGCGCGTACCCCGGGCTGCTCCGGAACCCGCTGCGGGTCCTCGGCGCGCTGCACGACGCGCTCGGCGAGCACCAGGACAGCACCGTCTGCCGCCGCACCGTCGCACCGTGGGCGGACGGGGCTCCGGACACCGAAGTCCGCGAAGCGCTGCGGGAGCTGACGCAGCGTGAGCACGCCGTGGTCGCGGCCGTCGAGGCCCGCCTGGCCGTCCTGCACCGCGAACTCGCCGGGCTGAGCCCCGGCCGCTGACCCGCGGCCGCCGGTCCCGGACCGCCCCGGGGGCGGGGGAGCCGGGGCGCCGACGGTCGCCGCGGGGCGGGAACACGGCCGGGGGCCGCCTGTGCGGGCAGGGTCCCGGGACGACACAATGGCCGGTGTTGTTCTCTTTGGACCAGTACGGAGGAGCCGGCACATGCCGAACGAACGAGCAGGGCAGCAGGCGGGCCCGGACGACCTGATCGATGTCGCCCGGCTCGTCACCGCGTACTACGCCCTGCACCCCGACCCGGCGGACCCCGCCCAGCGCGTCGCCTTCGGCACGTCCGGGCACCGCGGCTCCTCCCTCGCGACCGCGTTCAACGAGGACCACATCGCCGCGACCAGCCAGGCCATCTGCGAGTACCGGGCGCAGCAGGGCATCGACGGGCCGTTGTTCCTCGGCGCGGACACCCACGCGCTGTCCGAGCCCGCCCGGGTGACCGCCCTGGAGGTGTTCGCCGCCAACGAGGTCACCGTCCTCGTCGACAGCGCCGACGGCTACACCCCCACCCCGGCCGTGTCGCACGCCATCCTCACCCACAACCGGGGCCGCACCTCCGGCCTGGCCGACGGCGTGGTCGTCACCCCCTCGCACAACCCGCCCGCGGACGGCGGCTTCAAGTACAACCCGCCCCACGGCGGACCGGCCGGCTCCGACGCCACCGGCTGGATCCAGGACCGCGCCAACGAGATCATCACCGGCGGCCTGAAGGAGGTCCGCCGCCTGCCGTACGCCCGCGCCCGGGCCGCCGCGACCACCGGTACGTACGACTACCTCGGCGCGTACGTCCGCGACCTGCCCTCCGTCCTCGACCTGGACGCCGTCCGCGCCGCGGGCGTGCGCATCGGCGCCGACCCGCTGGGCGGCGCCTCCGTGGCGTACTGGCAGCGCATCGCCGAGGAGCACCGCCTCGACCTCACCGTCGTCAACCCGCACACCGACCCCACCTGGCGGTTCATGACGCTCGACTGGGACGGCAAGATCCGCATGGACTGCTCCTCCCCGTACGCCATGGCCTCCCTGATCGAGGGCCGCGACCGGTTCCAGATCGCCACCGGCAACGACGCCGACGCCGACCGGCACGGCATCGTCACTCCCGACGGCGGCCTGATGAACCCCAACCACTACCTGGCCACCGCCATCGACTACCTCTACCGCCACCGCGAGCAGTGGCCGCAGCGGGCCGCGGTCGGCAAGACGTTGGTCTCCTCCGGGATGATCGACCGGGTCGCCGCCGACCTCGGCCGCGAACTGGTGGAAGTACCCGTCGGATTCAAGTGGTTCGTCGGCGGGCTGTCCGCCGGCACCCTCGGCTTCGGCGGCGAGGAATCCGCCGGCGCCTCCTTCCTGCGCCGCGACGGATCCGTGTGGACCACCGACAAGGACGGCATCATCCTGGCCCTGCTCGCCTCGGAGATGCTGGCCGTCACCGGGCAGACCCCCAGCCAGCGGTACGCCCGCCTCACCGAGCGCTTCGGCGAACCCGCGTACGCCCGCATCGACGCCCCCGCCGACCGGGAGCAGAAGGCGGTCCTCGCCCGCCTGTCGCCCGAGCAGGTCACGGCCGACACCCTGGCGGGGGAGCAGGTCACCGCCGTCCTGACGCACGCGCCCGGGAACGGCGCCGCGATCGGCGGCATCAAGGTGGCCACCGAGCACGCCTGGTTCGCGGCCCGCCCCTCCGGCACCGAGGACGTGTACAAGATCTACGCCGAGTCCTTCCTCGGCGCCGACCACCTCAGCCGCGTCCAGCAGGAGGCCCGGTCGGTCGTATCGGCCGCGCTGGCCGGCTGACCCCCCACCCACCGCGCCAGCACGCCGGGACGTCCGAAAACCGACCGTCACCGGGCCGCCCCCGCCTAGGGTGGCGGCCCGGATCCGGGACGGGCGCGAAAGGGGCAACCATGCGGGGTGGCAGGGTCGCGGTGGTCGGCGGGAGCATCGCGGGCTGTGCGTTCGCCTCGGCGGCGGTCCGGGCCGGCGCCGACGAGGTGCAGGTCCTCGAACGCACCCGGGGCCTGCTCGCCGACCGCGGCGTCGGCCTGTGCATCCACGACGACCGCGCCGCCGAGCTGGCCGCCGTCGGCGCCCTCCCCGCCGGTATCGCGGCGCATCCGCTGACCCGGCGGCGGTGGGTGGTCCGGGACCCGGACGCCGGACCGGGCGGCCGCCTCTTCTGGGAGCAGCCCTTCCCCTTCCACTCCTACCACTGGGGCCTGCTGTGGGGCGGGCTGCGCGACGCGACCCCGGACCGGGTGGCCTACCGGCAGGGCGCCACCGTCACCGCCGTGGCCGACGGGGCCGCCGGAGGCGGCCAGCAGGCCGAGGTGGCCCTCGCGGACGGCGGCACCGAACGGTACGACCTGGTGGTCGGCGCCGACGGATACCGGTCGGTGGTGCGCGAGGCCGTCTGCCCCGGATCCCGCCCGCAGTACGCCGGGTACGTGTGCTGGCGCGGCAACGTCGACGTCCGCCGCCTCGCGGACGCCGGCGTGGAGCACGGGCCCGGCGACGCCGTCACCACCGTCTGCTTCCCCGGCGGCAGCTGCGTCGTCTACCGCATCCCCGGCCCGGACGGCCCGCGCGTCAACTGGGTGCTGTACGCCACGCCCCCGCGGACCGGACCCCTGCCGTTCGACGACCCCACCAGCTTCCCGCCGGGCCGGGTCACCGACGAGCTCACCGCCCACCTGGCCGAGCTGCTGGAGAGCGGGTTCCCGCCGTACTGGGCGCGGATCCTCGCACTGACGGAGCGCCAGAACACCCACGTCCAGCCCATCTACGACCTGCACACCGACCGCATCGCGTCCGGCAGGCTGCTCCTCGCCGGCGACGCCGCCAGCGTGGTGCGCCCCCACAACACCAGCGGCGCCGCCAAGGCCCTCCAGGACGCCAGCGCCTTCGAGGCGGCCTGGCGCGGGGCCGGGAGCTGGGACGGGCTGCTGGACGGCTACCGGGCCGCCCGCGGCGCGGCGGGCCGGGAGATGGTGGCACTGGCCCGCAGGCTGGGGCGGGCCCAGGTGGAGCGGACCCCCGCCTGGTCGGACATGGACGGGGCCGCGGCGCAGGCGTGGTGGGAGGGCCAGCTCGCCGGCGCGGCGGACATCGGGGGCCAGGCCATGACCCGCTGACCCGGTACACGGGCCGCGACCCGCCGCCCGTGTCACCCACAGGGGGGCGGATCGCGACAGGTCTCGGCCATCGGCGGCGCACTGCCGCCCGCGGGGGCCTCCCCGCCCGTACGGTGAGCCCGGCGCGCCGCCACCGAGCGGGCGGCGGGCGTACGGCGCCGAGGGGAACGGAGGGTCCGGGCATGGGACGGCGGCTGGGCGTGCTGGTGGCGGTCGGGGTGCTGGTGCTGGGGGCGGTGGGCGCCGGACCGGCCCAGGCGGCCCCCGAGACCCGGGACTGCCCGGCGGGGGAGCTCTTCGCGACGAACAACACGGCGGTCATCACGGACCCGGACGACCCCCGGCTGGAGGACCGGCTGCACCGCTTCGACCGCGAAGTGCGGGCCGTCATCCGTGCGCACGGCGCGCGCCCCGCCGGGTCGACCCTGCTGGACGGGGTGTTCTGGTCCGTCGACCTGAAGCGGGCCACCTACGAGCGCTCGCGGAAGTTCGACGTCGACCGGGTCGGCGCCGCAGGCCTGCGCCACCTCGCCGACACCGTGCGCAAGGAGTACGCGCAGGAGGCCGTCCTCACCTTCCGCTGCCTGCCGCGCACCTCGCCCCGGACCGACGCCGCCGAGATCGAGGCGCCCGGGGTCTCCGCGACCGCGCTGCGCGAGGCGCTGCTCGCTGACCCGGAGGCCCGCGACCGGCTCGGCGGCGGCTCGGTGGCCCTCGACGGACGGCTCCTCCTCGTCACCCCGCTCGCCGACCTTCCGCTGGCCCGGCGCTTCGCGGACCGGCTCGGCGTCGACTGGACCACCGCGAAGATCCGCTACGGCGACTCGGAGTTCGTCTCGTAGCCGTCCGGCACGCTCCGGCACCCTCCGGGACGGCCCGACCGCTGCGCCCGTCGACAGCCCGCCGGGTTTCGTACCGCACCGCCCGGTACCGGCCCGGGCCGGCTCGGCCTACGCTGGAGACGGCGGCCGCCTGCGGTGAGCGGCCCGGGCGGTCGCCCCGGCGGCTGCGGGCACGTACCCCTCCTTGTTCCCCGCGCCCGCGGCGCCGGACGCGCCCCGCATGCGCCGACTGCGCGGGCCGAGGTGGCACAGTGGACGTCATGTGCGGACGCTACGCCTCCTCCCGCGCCCCCGAGGACCTCGCCGGCCTGTTCGAGGCCGCCTGGGACCCCCGGGAGACGCTCGCACCCAGCTGGAACGTCGCCCCCACCGACCCGGTCTGGGCCGTCCTGGAACGCCCCGACCGCGAAAGCGGCACCCTCGTGCGCCGACTGCGCCCCCTCCGCTGGGGCCTGGTCCCCTCCTGGGCGAAGGACGCCTCCGGCGGCGCCCGGATGATCAACGCACGGATGGAGACCGTCCACGAGAAGCCGGCGTACCGCCGCGCCTTCACCCGCCGCCGCTGCCTGCTGCCCGCAGACGGCTTCTACGAATGGCAATCCGTGCCCGCCACCGCCACGGCGAAGGCGTACAAGCAGCCGTACTTCATCGCCCCCGAGAACGCCTCGGTGATGGCCATGGCCGGACTGTACGAGTTCTGGCGCGACCCTGCCGTCACCGCCGAGGACGACCCGGACGCCTGGCTCGCCACCACCACGATCATCACCACCGAGGCCGTCGACGCGGCCGGCCGGATCCATCCCCGCATGCCGCTCGCCCTGGACCCCGGCGACTACGAGGCCTGGCTCGACCCCGCGCACCAGGACGTCGACGCGCTGCGCGCCCTGCTCCATACCCCGGCGGACGGCCGGCTGGAGGTCCGCCCGGTCACGACCGCCGTCAACAGCGTCCGCAACAACGGCCCCCACCTCCTGGAACCGGCCCCCGCGCCCTGAACCACGCCCGGCCCGTGCTCACGGCCCCCGTACCACCAGCGCGTGCGGCGCCCGGGCCGGGGGCGCGGGCAGCCGGAGCGGGCGCCGGCCCGGGGTGATCGAGCCCAGCACCCGCGGCCCGCCGGCCCCGGTGCACCCGGGGGCGTTGCCCGGCAGCCCGTGCAGCGTGAGGTAACCGAGGACGGCGAACGCGTACGCCTCCTTCGCCGCCGCGGGCAGGCCCAGCTCCTCCGAACCGCGCACGGCCGTGCGTCCCGCCAGCTCCTCGCGGAGCATCCCCATCAGCACCGGGTTGCGGACCCCTCCGCCCGACGCGAAGACCTCGGTGGCCCGCAGCGGGTGCAGCGCAGCCGCCACCGTGCGGGCGGTCAGCCGCGTCAGCGTGGCCACGAGGTCCTGCGGCGAGGGCGCCGGTCCCGCGCACCCCGCCAGGACGGCCCGCAGGTAGCCCGCGTGGAAGAGCTCCTTCCCGGTGGTCCGGGGCGGCGGCAGCCGGTAGTACGGCTCCGCGAGCAGCCTCTCCAACAGCGGCTCGTGGACCCGTCCCGCAGCGGCGAGCGCGCCGTCCTCGTCGTACGCGAGCCGCCCGCCGGTCAGGTCGCGGACGGCGGCGTCGACGAGCGCGTTGCCCGGCCCGGTGTCGAAGGCCATCGGCTCACCGCCGCAGGGCAGCACCGTGAGGTTGGCGATGCCCCCGATGTTCAGGGCGGCGGGCACCCCCGGGCGCCCCCGCAGCAGCATCAGGTCGACGAGGCTCACCAGCGGCGCGCCCTGCCCGCCCGCCGCCACGTCCCGCGGCCGGAACCCGGAGACGACGGGGCAGCCGCTGGTCTCGGCGATCCAGGCGGGCTCGCCCAACTGGAGGGTGCCGTGCACGCGGCCGGCGTCGGCCCAGTGGAACACCGTCTGACCGTGCGAGGCGATCAGCTCGGCACGACCCGCGCACAGCTCGCGGTCGGCGCGGGCCGCCACGGTGGCGAAGGTCTGCCCGATCCGCATGTCCAGGCGGCAGACCTCGGCCAGGGTGGTGCGGGCGGGCGGCAGGGCGGCGGCGAGGGCGCCGCGGACCTCGTCCGGATACGGGTCGCTGACCATGCCCAGCGGGGTCAGGTGCAGGGTGGTGCCGCCGTCCCCGTCCCCGTGGTCGCCCCCGTCCCTGTGCCCGCCGGACAGCTCCAGGTCGGCGGCCGCGGCGTCGATGGCGTCGTACGAGGTCCCCGACATCAGCCCGACCACCCTCATCGCAGCGGCTCCCGGTGGTCCTCGCCGCCCAGCGTCAGCAGCGCGGCGGCGCTCACCGCGCACGCCCCGGCCGCGTAGAAGGCGGGCACGTCCGGGCTGCCGGTCCGGGCGGTCAGCGCCGTGATGACGAGGCCCGCACACCCGGAGAACAGGGCGTTGGCCAGGGCGTAGGCCACGCCCAGGCCCGTGCAGCGGATCCGGCGCGGGAACATCTCGGCGAGCATGGCCGGCCCCGGCCCGGCCAGCAGGCCCACCAGGGCCCCGGCGAGCAGCACCGCCCCGGCCTTGGCCCCCGGCGCCGCCGCGGGCGACTGGAGCAGGCGGAGCAGCGGCAGGGCGAGCAGGACCACCGACAGGGCCCCGAAGACCATCACCGGGCGGCGGCCGATCCGGTCGCTGAGGGCCCCGGCGGGCAGGATGGCCGCCGCGAAGCCGAGGTTGGCGAGGGCGGTGGCGAGGAGGGCGTCCCGGACGGACGTGCCCAGGACGGCCTGCAGGTGGGTCGGCAGGACGACGAGGAAGGTGTAGCCGGCCGCCGACCAGCCCATGACCCGGCCGATGCCGAGCACGACGGCGTGCACCAGCGGTCCCCGGCCCGGCGCCCCGACGGGCGGGAGCCAGCCCGCGGGATCCGGGCCGGCGCCGGCGACCGGGGCGGCCGGGGCGGGGGCCGGTGGCTCCGTCACGCTGGTGCGCAGCCACAGGGCCACCACCCCGAGCGGCAGGGCCAGCAGGAACGGGATCCGCCACCCCCACCCGTACAGGGCCGCGGTCGGCAGCACGGTCGCGAGGAGCGCCGCCGTGCCGGCACCGGCCAGCAGGCCGAGCGCGACGGTGAAGGACTGGAACGCGCCGTGCAGGCCGCGGCGGCCCGGGGGAGCGTGCTCCGTCATGAGGGAGACCGCACCGCCGAACTCGCCGCCCGCCGAAAGCCCCTGCAGCACCCGCAGGACGGTCAGCAGGACGGGGGCGGCCACACCGATCGCGTCCCGGGTCGGCAGCAGCCCGATCGCGGTGGTGGCGAGGGTCATGACGGTGACGGACGCGACGAGGGCGGGCCGGCGGCCGGCACGGTCGCCGAGTCGCCCGAACAGCAGGGCGCCGACGGGCCGGAAGAAGAACGCGAGCGCGAAGGAGGCGTACGTCGCGACGAGCGCCCCGGCGCCGCCGGCCGGGCCGCCGGTGGCGAAGAAGTTGTCGGCGATGACGGTGACGAGGCAGCCGTAGACACCGAACTCGTACCACTCGACGAGGTTGCCGACACAGCCGGCGAGCAGCGCCCGCCGGGACCGGGCGGTGCGGGCGTCGGCGATCGCCGGACGCAGTTCGAGAGGACTCACCCGTGCTGCGTGCCCCCTCGGCGCCCGCCCGACGCCTGCGCGGGCCGTGGTTCAGCAGAACGGCTGCGGTCGGGCGGGTGAGGGGGGATGGGGCGGGCCCGGGTCAGCCGGCCGCCTGCCAGACCGTGGTGACGTTGCAGAACTCGCGGATCCCGTGCCCGGACAGCTCCCGGCCGTAGCCCGACCGCTTGACGCCGCCGAACGGGAGGGCGGGGTGCGAGGCGGTCATGCCGTTGACGTAGATGCCGCCCGCCTGGAGGTCGCGGACGAACCGCGCGACGTCCTCGTCGTTGCGCGTCCACACGTTCGAGCTGAGCCCGAACGGCGTGTGGTTGGCGCGCGCCACCGCTTCGTCGAGGTCCGCCACCCGGTAGAGCGTCGCGACGGGCCCGAAGGTCTCCTCCAGGTCGATGCGCATGTCCGGGGTGATGCCGGCGAGCACGGTGGGCTCGTAGTACCAGCCCTGCTCCAGCGCCGGCGGCCGGCGCCCGCCGCACAGGATCTCCGCACCGCCGCGCACCGCGTCGTCGACGAGCTCCTCGAGATCGGCGCGGCCCTTCTCGGTGGCGAGCGGGCCGACGTCGGTGCTCTCCAGCATCGGGTCGCCGACGCGCAGCGCCGCCATGCCGGCGGTGAAGCGCTCCGCGAACTCGTCGTACACGTCGGCGTGCACGATGAACCGCTTGGCGGCGATGCACGACTGCCCGTTGTTCTGCACCCGCGCGGTGATCGCCGTCCGGACGGCCCGCGCGATGTCCGCCGACGGCATCACCACGTACGGGTCGCTGCCGCCCAGCTCCAGGACCGTCTTCTTGACCTCGTCGCCCGCCGCCGAGGCGACCGCGCGGCCGGCCGGCTCGCTGCCGGTCAGGGTGGCCGCGGCGACCCGGCGGTCGCGCAGGACTCCCTCGACGGCGTCGGACCCGATCAGCAGGGTCTGGAAGCAGCCGTGCGGGTAGCCGGCCCGTTCGAAGAGGTCGCCGAGGTAGATGGCCGTCTGGGGAACGTTCGAGGCGTGCTTGAGCAGGCCGACGTTGCCCGCCATCAGGGCGGGGGCGGCGAACCGTACGACCTGCCAGAGGGGGAAGTTCCACGGCATGACGGCGAGGACCACGCCGAGCGGCCGGTAGTGGGCGCGCACGGCCGCGGCCCCGCTGTCGCGGACGTCGGAGTCCGCGGGCACCTCGTCGGCGAGCAGGCCTTCGGCGCGCTCCGCGTACCACCGCATGGCCTTCACGCACTTCGCGGCCTCGGCGCGGGCCGCCGCCAGCGGCTTGCCCATCTCGGTGGTCATGGTCCGCGCGATGTCCTCGTTGTCCCCCTCCACCAGGTCGGCGGCGCGCTGGAGCAGCGTCGCCCGCTCGGCGAAGCCCGTCCTGCGGTACGCGTCGAAGGCGCGCGCGGCATCGGCGAGGCACCGCTCGATGCCGTCGGGCCCCAGCGTGTCGAAGGTGCGGACCGTCTCCCCCGTCGCGGGGTTGACCGTGGCAATCGGCATCCTGGCTCCTCGTCCGTGTCGCCGTCGGCCCCGGCCCTCCCTGTCGGCCGGCGACCGCCTCCTCGACCCTGCCCCCTGGGGCACACCCGTGCAACGCGGCGCGCGTACGGCGCGGGAGCGGGGCCGCGTACGGGCGAGCGCACGGCCGGCGGTGCCCCGCTTCACACCCGGGCGGACAGGTTCCGCCCCGCGGCGGACAGGTCCCGCGCCGCGGTCGACACGTCCCGCCTCCCGGATTGCTCCGGGAGGCGCCAGATGCGGGGCCCGCTCTGCACGTCCGGCCCGGCCGCCGGGGCGAGCCGTCGGCGGCGCCGCAGCAGGACCGCGTCCAGGGACAGGGCGGGTGCGCCGACGAGCACCAGCGGGGTCCACGCCATCAGGTAGGCCAGGTCGTTGCCGTAGTAGTACGGGGTCGCCGCCCAGCTGACGGTCAGCCACAGGCTCAGCGAGATCAGGCCGCCGCCGAGCGCCGCGACCCGGGTCAGCAGGCCGGCGAGCACCGCCAGCCCGACGGCCAGTTCCCCGATGGCCATGGCGAAGCCGAAGCCGACCGGGTCGCCCAGCGCCAGGTCGACCAAGCCGGGCACGGCCGCCGCGTCCCATACGGACTGCATCTGCTGCCCGATCGAGCCGTCGCCGGCGGCGGACAGGAAGACCGGATCGGTCAGCTTGTCGAGGCCGGCGTAGACGAAGGTGAGGCCGAGGAAGAGCCGCAGCGGCAGGAGGGCGTGGCGGGCCGCGTGCCCGCGCACGGCGGAAGTGAACGTGGGCGCCGCGGTGTTCGCCGACGTGTTCGCCGAGGTGTTCGTCGAGACGTTCGTCGAGGTGTTCATACGCTGCACACGGCGCGGGGCCCGGCGCGGTTCGAACGCATGCGATGTGCGGGAGCGTTGAACCGGCCACGGCGGATTGGCGTGTTCCTGTTGAGGCCGGGGAGACATACGATGCCCCGGTTCGTTTCCGGGACGAAGAAGGAGACACGGTATGGGCAACACCACAGGCCGGCGCACGGTCCTCGCGGCGGGCGCCGCCTCCCTGGCGGGAGCGGCCCTGAGCGGCTGCGGCGCCGACGGCGGCTCCGACGCCTCCGGCGCGCAGGACGCCCCGGCACCGGCCGGCTCCGAAGCGGGCGCCCCGCAGCCGGCCGGCTCGGCCGCGGCCCCGGCTCCCGCGGGCGGCGGGAAGGCCCTGGCGCGCACCGCGGACATACCGGTCGGCGGCGGCAAGGTGTTCAAGGACCAGAAGGTCGTGGTGACCCAGCCGACCGCGGGCCAGTTCAAGGCCTTCTCGGCGACCTGCACGCACGCGGGCTGCTCGGTCGCCTCGGTGAAGGACGGGAAGATCGTCTGCCCCTGCCACCAGAGCCTGTTCAAGGTGTCCGACGGCTCGGTGGCCGGCGGCCCCGCGACCAGCCCGCTCGCGCCCGCCCGCATCACCGTGGCCGGCGACAGCATCACCCTCGCCTGACGGAGGCGGGTTCTGCGGCCGCGCCCGGGCGTGACGGCCGCGGGGTGGCGGCGGCCGGGACCGTACCGCCGCCACCCCCTCCCGCCCCGCGGCGGCCGTCAGGGGGCGGGGGAACCGAGCACGGAGACCGCGGCGAGCACCCGGTCCCAGAAGCGGTCCGCCTCCAGGGCCGTCGCCACCCGCGCGTTCACCGGCCGGTCCGTGCGGCCGTGCAGGTCGACGACGGTCGCACCCCGCGTGTACCGGCCGGCGAGCTCCACCACGACGTTGGCGTCCACGCAGTGCACGAGCCCCGGGTCGATCACCCGGGCCACTGCCACCGGATCGTGCAGCGGCGGGTCCGGGAACCCGTACAGCTCGCGGTAGGCGGACGCGAAGAAGGTCAGCAGTCCGGCGCAGATCCCGCCCAGCTCGGTGCCCAGCGCCTCGAACCGGGCCACCACCTCGGGGGTGGCGAGCGCCTGGTGGGTGACGTTGAGGCCGCACACGGTGAGGGGGACGCCGCTGCGGAAGACGATGTCGGCGGCCTCCGGATCGGTCTGGACGTTGAACTCGGCGGCCGGGGTCCGGTTGCCGCGCTCCGTCGAGCCGCCCATGAGGACGATCTCGCGGATCCGGGCGGCGTCCTGCGGGTAACGGGTCAGCAGCAGGGCGATGTTGGTCAGCGGGGCGGTCGGGACGAGGGTCACCGGCTCCGGATGGTCGTTGAGGATCCGGTGCATCAGGTCCACGGCGTGCTCCGGCACCACGTCCACCGCCGGCTCCGGGAACTCGGGACCGTCCATGCCGGACGCGCCGTGCACGTCGTCGGCCACCGCCAACGGCTGGACGAGCGGCCGGTCACAGCCCGCCGCGATGGGCACCCCGGTGATGCCGGCCACCGTGCAGACCCGCCGCGCGTTCAGGGTGGTCTTGGCGAGCGTCTGGTTGCCCGCGACGGTGGTGATGGCGAGCAGCTCCACGGCCGGGTCGCCCGCCGCCAGCATGATCGCGAGGGCGTCGTCGTGCCCGGGGTCGCAGTCGATGATGATCGGTACAGGACGTGCGGCAGACGCGGACGGCGCGGCAGACGCGGGCGGCTCGGACGGCTCGGGCGGCTCGGACGGCGCGGACGGCTCTGACGGCGCGGACGGTTCGGGCATCGAGTCTCCTCGGATCGCTGATCCCGGCGTGATCAGTGTGCCCGCGCGGTGCGGACGGGACCAGCAGGCCCGGGCGGTGCCGGTGCCTGCCGCCGCGTCACGTCAACCGGGCTGCCGGTCACTTCGGCACGGTGGTCGGTGTGCCGCTTCAGGACGGGACGAGCGTCCAGGTGTGCGGTGCTCCGGAGGCGTCGTCCCGGCTGCGCAGGCCCGTGCCGATCCGGTCCAGGAGCTGCCGCAGCCACCGGGAGTCCTCCGCCGTGGCGAGGCACAGGCGCAGCGCGCGGGCCTGGAAGGCGGTGATGCCGAGGCCGGTGAGCCGGCCGGTGTCCGGGTCCAGCGAGGCGAGGTAGAGCAGGCGCAGGTCGTCGCGGTACTGCGCGTAGCCGCTGATGCCCTCGTAGTCGTCGATGAAGTCGCCGCAGCCGTGCAGGATCAGCCGGCCCCGGTACAGCTCCAGCGGGCGGGGGTGGTGCGAGGAGTGGCCGTGCACGAGGTCCGCGCCGCCGTCGACGAGCGCCCGGGCGAAGGCGGTGTGGTCGCGGGGGACCGTGTAACCCCAGTTGGACCCCCAGTGGACCGAGGCCACCGCGAGGTCCCCCGGCCGTTTCTCCTGCCGTATCCGCCGGGTGAGTTCGCGCGCCGCCGCCGCGCCGGGCCCGGCGACGTACGCCACACCGGACCGGCTCTCGGTCGCGGCCCAGTCGGCCGGGATGCCGCTGGAGGGCAGCCCGAACGAGAACACCAGCAGGCGGCGGCCGCCGCCGAGCGGGACCGCGGCCGGTGCGGCCGCCTCGGTGGCGTCGCCGCCCGCCCCGGCCGTCCGCAGCCCGGCCCGGGACAGCGTACGGAGCGTCTCGCTCAGGCCGCGGCGGCCGAAGTCCAGCACGTGGTTGTTGGCCAGCACGCACACGTCGGGGCGGGCGGCCGCCAGGCAGGGCAGGTTGTCCGGGTGCATCCGGTAGTGGACCGCCTTGCCGGGGGCGAAGTCGTCGCTGCGCGTGACGGAGGTTTCCAGGTTGATCACGCGGGCGGCCGGCGCGGCCGCATCGAGCACCCCGAGGGCGTCCCCCCACGGCCAGTCGAAGCCGACGGGCAGGTCGGGCAGCGGCCCGTTCACGGTCTCCGCCAGCCCCACGTAGTCGCGGGCGTCCCGGACGTACCCCTCCCGCAGCTCCGGATCACCGGGACAGGGCAGGATCTGGTCGACGCCGCGACCGAGCATGACGTCGCCGCACAGGAACACCGTGACCGCGTCGGCACCCACATCCCCAGGCTAGGGCGTATCCCCGGGCCGGCACGTGTCCCCCGGCCGGGGCGCCGTCGGGCCGCCGCGGACCCCGGCCGGGTCAGCCGTGCTCCAGGAGCACCTTCAGCAGCTCCTCGGGCGCGTCGCGCATCACGTTGTGGCCGCTGTCCACGGCGTGCGTCCGCCACTCCGGCAGCCTGCTGAGCCGCTCGTACAGGTCCGTGAAGGGCGACGGCGTCGGCCACTGCGTGGCGTAGACGTACGACTTCGCGGCGAAGCGGCCCGGGTCGCCCTCCAGCCGTATCGCCTGGAGCAGCGAGGCCAGCGGGTGCGGGGTGGTGCGCGGATCGAAGAACGGCAGCGGGGCGCTGGTGTAGCCGTTCTCGCCGGTGCCGCCCAGATACCAGGCGCGTTCGTTTTCCGAGACCAGCGACCAGGTGGACTGGCCGTCCTCGGGCACCATCGCGTCCACGTACACCAGGCCCTTCACGCGGTCCGGCATCCGGTCCGCGGCGCCGGTGACGACCATTCCCCCGTAGCTGTGCCCGACCAGGACGGCGTCGGTCACGTTCTCGTCGGCCAGCAGGTTCACCACGTCGTCGATGTGGGTGTCCAGGTTGACCGAGGCGGTCAGCAGGTGTTTCCGGCTGCCGAGGCCGGTCAGGGTCAGCGGGTAGGCCTCGTGCCCGGCGCGGCGCAGCTCGCGGGCGAGGGGTTCGAAGGTCCAGGCGCCGTGCCAGGCGCCGGGGACGAGTACGTACGTCGTCATCACGGACTCCGGAAGGTCGGGGGGACGGAGGGACGGGAGAAGGGGGCTCTGGTCAGGCGTCGGCGGGGGTGTAGGCCGCCGTGGTCAGGACGATCTTGCCCTGGGTGCGGCCGGACTGGGAGCGCCCGTGCGCCTCGGCCGCCTGCGCGAGCGGCAGCACCTCCGCCACATGCGGGCGGAGTTCGCCCCGCTCGACGAGGTCCACGAGTGCCTGCATCCCCGCCCGGTCGGCCTCCACCGCCATGAACACGGCCCGGACGCCGAGCCGGCGCGCCTCGTCGGCCAGGGCCGCCTCGGCCGGGGAGGCGAGGGAGACCACGAGGCCGCCGGGGCGCAGGGTGCGCAGCGAGCGCGGGCCGTACGCGCCGCCGATGGTGTCCACGACGACGTCCACGTCCGAGACGGCCTCGGCGAAGTCCGTCGTGCGGTAGTCCACGGCCTCGTCGGCGCCGAGGGAGCGGACGAAGCCGTGCTTGGCGGCGCTCGCGGTGCCGATCACGTGCGCCCCGCGCGCCTTGGCGATCTGCACGGCGAGGTGTCCGACCCCGCCGGCCGCCGCGTGGACGAGGACCCGCTGTCCCGGCTGCACGTCGGCGGTGTCCACGAGGGCCTGCCATGCGGTCAGTCCCGCCAGCGGGAGGGCGGCGGCGGCCACGTGGTCGAGGGCGGCCGGCTTGTGGACGAGGTGCCGGGCGGGGGAGGTGGCGTACTCGGCGTACGTGCCCGCGGGGGCGGGGTGTCGGGGCATGCCGAACACCTCGTCGCCGGGCCGGAAGAGCGTGACGCCGATCCCGACGGCCTCGACGGTGCCCGACAGGTCCCAGCCGAGCGGGACGGGCGGCACACCGGTGCCGGCGAGGCCGCCGGTCGCGCGGTGCCACACGTCGGTGGGATTGACCGCCGTGGCGTGGATCCGTACGAGCACCTCGGCGGGCCCGGGCACGGGCCGGTCGGTCGTGGTCAGGCGGAGGACTTCGGGGCCGCCGAACCTGGCCTGGGTCACGGCCTGCATCTGCGGGGCCGAGATCGGGGTCGGGGTCGCGGTCGCGGTGTTCGGCGTCGTCGTCATGCGATCAAGGTTGCCGGGCGGGATCCGGCGGAACGAGTGGCCGGACTGCCATGATCTGCAAACATCTGGCCATGACTGCTGAGCGCATGCACCGCGTCGTCGTCCTGGCCCTCGACGGGGTCTACCCGTTCGAGATGACCATCCCGGTACGGATCTTCGGGACGGCCGAAAGCCCGGACGGCACGCCCTTGTACGAGGTCCTGACCTGCAGCCTCGACGGCCGTCCGGTCCGCACCAGCGCCGACTTCGCCATCACCGTGGAACACGGTGCCGAGGCGGTCGCCACCGCCGACACCCTCGTCATCCCGCCCTTCGTCTGCGGCCCCGGCGCCGACGGCAGCGACCCCGCGGAACGCGACTGGCTGCCCCCCGAACTCGGCGCCGCCCTCGGCCGGCTGCCCGCCGGCGCGCGGATCGTCTCGATGTGCACCGCCTCGTACGTGCTGGCCACCGCGGGCCTGCTCGACGGCCGCCGCGCCACCACCCACTGGAACGAGGCCGAGCACTTCCAGCGCGCCTTCCCCCGGGTGGAGGTGGACGCGGACGTGCTGTTCGTGGACGGGGGCCGGGTCCTCACCGCCGCCGGCGTCGCCGCGGGCGTGGACCTGTGCCTGCACCTGCTGCGCCGCGACCACGGCAGCGTCGTCGCCAACCGGGTCGCCCGGCTGTGCGTCGTCCCGCCGTGGCGGGAGGGCGGCCAGGCCCAGTTCATCGAGCGGCCCGTGCCGGAAGCGGCGCGGACGAGCACCTCGGACACCCGCGAGTGGGCCATGGGCCGGCTCGGCCGCCCCCTCGCACTCGCGGAGCTGGCCCGGCACGCGGGGATGAGCGTGCGAACCTTCTCGCGGCGCTTCCGCGACGAGGTCGGGATGACTCCGGGCCAGTGGTTGACCCGGCAGCGCATCGAACACGCCCGGCGCCTGCTGGAGGCCACGGACCTGCCGGTGGACCGGATCGCCGAGGAGGCGGGCCTGGGCACCGGCGCGTCCCTGCGCAGGCACATGGCCCTGACGACCGGGGTGGCGCCGCTTGCGTACCGCCAGACCTTCCGGGCCAAGGCGGCGGAGGGCACCGGGAGCTGACGCCCCGTGCGCCCCGGCCGGCAGGCGCGTGCCGGCCCCGCGGGCCGGCCGGGCCGGGCCTGCCGGCGGTACGGTTGTGCCCCGACGCCGGTACGGCCGTGCCCCGGCGCCGCCGCGGGGGCACCCTGGAGGTATGGGCCGGGCCAACGAAGAGGTGGAGGCACTGCTCCGGGAGTACGCCGACCTGATCGCGATCAGTGGGGCGGACGCCTTCAAGGCGCGCGCGTACGAGAAGGCCGCCCGCGCCATCGGCGGCCACCCGGCCGACATCACCGGGCTCGACACCAAGGGCCTCATGGAGATCCCCAACGTCGGCAGGTCCATCGCCGAGAAGGTCGAGGCCTACCTGCGCACCGGTCGCATCCCCGAGGTCGACGCATCCCGGGCCGCCATCCCGCCCGGCGTGCGCGAACTGACCCGCATCCCCGGGCTCGGCCCCCGCAAGGCCCTGGTGCTCCACCAGGAGCTCGGGATCTCGTCGGTGGCGGAGTTGGAGGCCGCCCTGCACGAGGAGCGGCTGCGCGACCTGAAGGGCTTCGGCGAGCGGACCGAGCAGAGCATCCTCCACGGCATCTCCCTGCTCCGGCAGGCCGGCGACCGCATCCTGCTGGACGCGGCGACGGAGATCGCCGAGGAGATCGTCGCGCAGCTGACCCGCATCCCCGGCTGCGTGCGGTGCACCTACGCCGGCTCGCTGCGGCGGATGCGGGAGACGGTCGGCGACCTCGACGTCCTGGTCGCGGCGGACCGGTCCGAGCCGTTCATGACCGCCCTCGTCGGCCTTCCCGTCACGGCCGAGGTCGTCGCGCACGGCGCGAAGAAGACCTCCGTCCGGACGGCCGCCGGCCTCCAGGTCGACCTCCGCGTCCTCCCGCCCGCCTCGTGGGGGGCGGGGCTGCAGTACTTCACCGGCTCCAAGGCGCACAACATCCGCACGCGCGAACTCGCCGTACGCCACGGGCTCAAGCTGTCCGAGTACGGGCTCTTCGACGCCGAGAGCGGCGAGAACCTCGCCTCCGAGACGGAGGAGGACATCTACGCCCGGCTCGGCCTGCCCTGGATCCCGCCGACGCTCCGCGAGGACCGCGGGGAGATCGCGGCAGGGCTGGCCGGGGACCTTCCCGAGCTGGTGACCGAGGCCGACATCAAGGGCGACCTGCACACCCACACCGACCTCACCGACGGGCTCGCCTCCCTCGAGGACATGGTCGCCGCCGGCGCCGCGCGCGGGTACGCGTACTACGCCGTCACCGACCACGCCCCGGACCTCGCCATGCAGCGGATGACGAAGGAGAAGATCCTCGAGCAGCGTGCACGGGTCCGGGCCCTGGACCGCACCGTGCGCAGGATGCGGCTGCTGCACGGAACGGAGCTCAACATCGGCCCGGACGGCAGTCTGGACTGGCCCGACGAGTTCCTCGCCGGCTTCGACCTGTGCGTGGCCTCCGTCCACTCCCACTTCGGGCAGAGCCGGCAGGCCATGACCCGGCGTCTGATCCGCGCCTGCGAGAACCCGTACGTCGCCGTCATCGGGCACCCCACCACCCGCCGGATCGGCAAGCGGCCCGGGGTGGACGCCGATTTCGACGCGGTCTTCGAAGCCTGCGCGCGCACCGGCACCGCACTGGAGATCAACGCCCATCCGGAGCGGCTCGACCTGGGCGACGAGGACATCCTGCGGGCGAGGAGCCACGGCGTGAAGTTCGCCGTGGACTCGGACGCGCACGCCACCGTGCACCTGCCCTACCTGCGGTACGGGGTGGGCACGGCCCAGCGCGGCTGGCTCACGAAGGACGACGTCGTCAACGCCTGGCCGTGGGCGCGTCTGCAGAGCTTCCTGCGCGCGAAGCGCGGCTGACGGCGGTCGGACCGGTCCACGCCGTACGGGAGGCCCGGTCGGCGGAGGGCAGCAGCGCCACCGCCAGCACCGCGCACACCGCCGCCACCACGAAGGCCGGCGGGTAGCCCCGGTCGGCGATGAGCGCACCGGTCAGCGGCGGGACGAGGACGATCGCGATGTGCTGCCCCGTCCCGTGCACGCCCAGGGCGCGGCCCGCCCAGTCGGGGCCGGCGTACTCGGCGACCGCGGTGTTGTGCAGCCCGTTGGTGCTGACGGTCAGCGCCGAGGCCAGCAGCAGGGCGGCGGTGCCGGCGGGGGAGTCCCGGGCCGCCCCGGCGGCCAGCAGCACCAGGTCCAGGGCGGTGGCCGCGGCCAGCCACCGCATCGGCCGGATCCGGCTGCCCACGGCGTCCGACCACCAGCCGGCCAGGAGGCGTACGACGGCACCGGCCAGGTTGACGGCGGCCAGGACGGCCCCGGCGGCCGCCGCGGACCAGCCGCGCGACCCGGTCAGGAACAGCAGCGCGAAGCCCGTCACCACGAACTGCGGCACGCACAGCGCGGCCGCTGCGCCGTGCAGCCGCCACAGGTGGGCGCCGTCCCGGTAGGGGGCGGGGGACCGGGCGCCCGCGGGCTGGTCGGGGCGCGGCGGGTCGACCGCGAACAGGGCCGTCGCCGCCCCCGTCACGCCGCACAGCACGGCACACAGGCCGAAGGCGGCGGCCGGGCCGCCGTGCTGGGCGAGCGGGGGCAGGGCGGCGGCCGCCAGGGCGGTGCCCAGCGGCTGCGAGGCCTGCCGCACCCCCATCGCGACGCCCCGGCGGTCCGGCGGGAACCAGCCGATGACCAGCCGACCGGAGGCCGAGTTGACGGAGGACCCGAAGGCCCCGGCCAGGACCAGCAGGACGCCCAGTGTCCGGATCCCGTCCGCGAAGGCCGCGCCGGCCATCGCCGCGGCGGCGGCCAGCAGCCCGGCCCCCAGCGCCAGCCGCTCCCCGTACCGGTCGGCGACCACACCCCACCCGACCAGCCCGAGCAGGATCCCGACGATCGGACACGAGACGAGCGCCCCCGCCCCGGCCAGCGACACCCCGAAGTCCGTGCGGAACGCGGGGATCAGGTAGGCGAGGCCGTAGAGCGCGGTCGTACTGGCGGTCTGGCCGCCGGTGCCGAGGGCGAGCATCAGCCAACTGCGCGGTATTCGCTCCGTGTTCACCCCGGCACTCTATGAGCGTGCCGGGATGTGAGACAGGACGTGTTGAATGTTGAGATGCATGCTCGGCGGCGACGGCGGTGTCGTGACGAAACGGCACGGCTGCGGTGACGAAACGGCACGGCCCCCGCCGCGGTCGGCGAGCCCGGGACCGGACGGCCGGTACGACCCCGTTTGACCCGCTCCCGGCCGGGCAGGCGCTGGCGACCACCGGCCGACCAGGAGGCCGTACCCATGAGCCACGCCCCGATGCCCTACCCGGGGGCCGCTGGTGTCCCCAACGGCGCTGACACCGGCACGGACACCGGCCCCGGCCTGCCGCAGGACCACACACAGGCCATCCTGGAGACGACCAAACGCGTCGCCGCCCTGCTCAAGGCCGCGGGCAGGCCCTTCGCCCTCGCCGGCAGCGTGGCCGCGTTCGCCCACGGGGTTCCGGCCCGCTTCCAGCACGACACCGACTTCTGTCTGCGCCGCGAGGACGCCCCGGAGGTCATGGCCGCCCTCGCTGAGGGCGGCGTCCGGCTCCGCGAGTCCTCCGAGGACTGGCTGGTCAAGGGGCGCTCCGAGGGCGAGGAGATCGACCTGATCTTCGAGCTTGCCCGCCGGCCGGTCAGCAACGACCTGCTGGCCCGGGCCGAGGTCCGCTCCGTTGACTCGGTGTACATGCCGGTCCTCGCCCCCACCGACCTCATGGACGGCCTGCTCGCCGCTCTGACCGAGCACTACTGCGACTTCGGCGGCCTGCTGCCCACGGCCCGGGTGCTGCGCGAGCGGATCGACTGGGACCGGCTCGACCGAGCCCACCGGGCCGACCCCCTTCCCGACGCGTTCCTGTACCTCCTCGAACGGCTGGACATCATCGGCCCGCGCGAACACGGCCTGCCCGGCACGCCGGCGCCGGGGAAGGAGCCGTAGTGATGACCGCTCCCCCTTCCGGCCCCGGCCACCGCCCCGCGGCCGCGCCGGCGGCCGGCGCCGTCACCTACCGCATCGAGCGCCTGCGCGAGCGCCTCGCCCACGACGACGTCGCCGAACTCGGCGTGCAGATCGACCTGCACGGAGGGGTTCCCGTCCTGTCGGGCACCGTCACCACCCCGGCATGCCGTGCGACGGTCCTGCGCATCGCCGCCGAGGAGCTGGCCGGGCTGCCCTGGCGGCACGACGTTCGTCTCGTCAGCGCACAGCCGCCGGCGCAGGAGCAGGAGGAGGACCTGTCATGACCCGCGTGGCCGCCGTCGGGGACATCCACCTGGCTCCGGGGAGCGAGGGCCTGCTGCGGCCCGCCTTCGACACCCTCGTGGGCTGCGCCGACGTGCTGCTCCTCGCGGGCGACCTCACCCGGCACGGCACCCCCGAGGAGGCCGCGGTGGTGGCCGGGGAGGTGCGGGGGCTGCCCGTGCCCGTGGTGGCCGTGCTCGGCAACCACGACTACCAGAGCGACCGCCAGGACGAGGTCGCGGACGTGCTCCGCGAAGCCGGGGTGTCGGTCCTGGAAGGCACCTCCGTGCGCCTCGACGCGGACGGCGACGGCACCGCGGTCGGCGTCGCCGGCAGCAAGGGCTTCTGCGGGGGCTTCGCCGGGCGATGTGCCGGTGACTTCGGCGAACCCGAGATGAAGGCCCTCGTCCGGGCCTCCCGGGAGTCCGCGGAGGGTCTGCGGCGCGCCCTCGACGGCCTGGCGGACGGGGGCTGCGCCGTGCGGATCGCCCTCACCCACTTCGCCCCCGTCCCGGACACGCTGGCCGGGGAGCCGCTGGAGATCTACCCGTTCCTCGGCAGCTACCTGCTGGCCGAGGCGATCGACGCGGCGGGCGCGGACCTGGCCGTGCACGGGCACGCCCACCACGGCACGGAGCACGGGATGACGGAGGGCGGGGTCCTGGTCCGCAACGTGGCCATGCCGGTCATCGGCCGCGCCTTCGCCGTGTACCACCTCGCAGCGCCGCGGTCGGGAGGCACCGACCCGGTGCGGACCGGGCAACAGCCCTGACGCAGGGGCGGTCCGCAGAGCCTCTTCCCGGTCCGGGGGACCTCCTCCGCGGAGATCATCCGGTCGACGAAGGGGCGCCCGCCATCGTCATGGAATACGTCACCGGGACGTCCCTCGCCGCCGCGGTGGCGCGGGCGGGCGGGCTGCCGGTGCGCCGGGTCGCGGAGATCGGCGGCCTGATGCTGAGGGCGCTCGCACGGGCGCACGCCGTCGGCACCATCCACCGCGATCTCAAGCCGGACAACGTCCTGCTGACGGACGACCGGGTCGTCATCAAGGACTTCGGCATCGCCCACGTCTCCGACGCCACGACGACGCTTACCCGCACCGGCACCGGCACCGTCATCGGGACGCCCGTCTACATGGCCCCCGAACAGCTGGAGGGCGAGGCCCCGACGCCCGCCACCGACCTGTGGTCCCTGGGTGCCACGCTGTACGGCGCGGTGGAGGGCCGGCCGCCGTTCTCCGCGGACGCCTTCTCCGCGCTGTGCGTCGCGATCGTCACGCAGGAGCCGCCGATGTCGGAGCGGGCCGGCGCGCTGGCGCCCGTACTGACGGGCCTGCTGACGAAGGATCCGGACCGGCGGAGCACCGCGGAGCAGGCGCTGGAGGCGCTGGAGGCGGTGGCCGGGGGCGAGGATGCCGCAGGGGCCGCAGGGGCCGCAGGGGCCGCAGGGGCCGCAGGGGCCGCAGGGGCGGCAGGGGCGGCAGGGGCGGCAGGGGCGGCAGGGGCCGGGGGGACCGCGGCGCGGTCCGCTCCGGCGCGGCCGGTGGCGGCCACTCCGCGGCGCGGCCTGCTCCGTGCTGGTCTGGGCCAATGCGTACCTGGGGTACGCCCTCCTCGGCTGGCGCGGCCACTGGGCGGTGGGTCCCGTCCTCGTCACGGCTTCGGTACTGGCCGCCGTGAACGGGGCCCTGGCACCGCGGCGGGGGCCCCTCGGGGCCTGGCTGGTGTTCGCCGGGGCCAACCTCGCGGTGTCCTCCGTGGCGGCTTCCGTCATCTGGCCCGCCCTGTACTGGGGCTGGGCCCCGGTGCTGCTGAACGCGCTCCTGGTGGCCACCGCCGGCTGGGCCCTGTGGCGCTGGGTCCCGGCCCGCCGGGCCGCCCACCACCCACCGGAACCCGGACCGCCCCACGGCTGACGCGCCCCGCGCGCCGACTTCGGCGGGCGGGGGCCCAGCCCGAGTCCATGTGCCGGCGCCGAACCCCGGGCCGGGGCAGTCGAGGCTCGTGGACCGCACCCGTTCGGCTATGCGCGCTGGTCCGGGGGGCCGGGGCTGCGGACCGCGACCAGGCGGGAGACGGCGTCGACCACCGCCGCGCGGTGGGCGGTCCGGCGCTCCCCGGCGGCTGCGGAGCCGTCGGCCGTGGTGAACCAGGCCTGGGCCAGCGCCAGGACCAGGGTGAGGACGTCGGCCGGGTCGTGGACCGGGTCGACGCGGCCCCCCTGCTGCGCCGCGGCGAGCGCGGCGTGCTTGCGCGCGTACGACTCGGACTCTACGGCCGTGGCCTCCGGGCGCTCCAGCCGCTTCCACATCATCAGCCGCACGAGCCGCGGATCCGCGGTGAGGTGGTCGAAGATCGCCCCTGCGTAGCCGGGCAGGTTCTCGGCGTCGAAGGGGACGGACTCCGCGCCCTGCTCCAGGGCCTGCTGGAGGACCTGGTCGAACAGCTGCTCCTTGTTGCCGTAGTAGACGTAGATCATCCGCTTGTTCGCCCCGGCCGTGTCGGCGATCCGGTCGACCCGGGCGCCGGCGATACCGTACTCGGCGAACTCGTCGAAGGCCGCTGCGAGGATGCGGGCCTTCGTTGCGCTGGAATCACGTGCCATGCGGCCCAGGCTAGCAAGTAACTATCTGGTTATTGACAAGACGGGGCGGGCTCGTGCACGGTGTAGATAACTGGTTAGTTACCTGCTTCGAGAACGGAGAACCACCATGGAAACCCGCGCACTCGGCTCCCAGGGCCTGCAGGTCGGCGCCGAAGGCCTCGGCTGCATGGGCATGAGCGCCTTCTACGGCGCCACGGACGAGGTCGAATCGCTGGCCACCATCCACCGGGCCCTGGAGCTCGGGGTCACCATGCTCGACACCGCCGAGGGCTACGGCCCCTTCCGCAACGAGCAACTGATCGCCAAGGCGCTGTCGGGCCGCCGGCGGGACCGGGTCGTCATCGCGACCAAGACCGGCATCGAGTTCGACGACGACGGCAACCGGTTCGGCCCCAACGGGCACCGCGACTACATCCACCGCGCTGCCGACCGCTCGCTGCGCCACCTCGGCACGGACCACATCGACCTGTACTACCTGCACCGCGTCGACCCGAACGTGCCCATCGAGGAGAGCATCGGCGCCATGGCGGAGCTGGTCACCGCCGGCAAGGTCCGCTACCTCGGCGTCAGCGAGGCCTCGGCGGCCACGATCCGGCGCGCGCACGCCGTGCACCCCCTCACCGCCGTCCAGACCGAGTACTCGCTCTTCGAGCGCGGCCTGGAGGCCAACGGCGTGCGGGACACCCTCGACGAGCTGGGCATCGGCCTGGTCGCGTACTCCCCGCTGGGCCGCGGGTTCCTGTCGGGCGCGATCAAGAGCCCGGAGGACTTCGCGCAGGACGACTTCCGCCGGACCGACCCGCGCTTCCAGGGCGAGAACTTCGCCCGCAACCTCGCCGTCGTCGACGCCGTGCGACGCCTGGCCGAAACCAAGTCCGCCACGCCCTCGCAGCTCGCCCTGGCGTGGGTGCTCCGGCAGGGCGCGGTACCGATCCCCGGCACGAAGCGGCGCAGCTACCTGGAGGAGAACATCGCGGCCACGGACATCGTGATCACGGACGAGGACCTCGCCGCGATCGAGGCCGTCGCACCCCGCGGAGTCGCCTCGGGTGACCGCTACGCCCCGGAGTTCATGCGCACCATCGACGTCTGAGCGTCGCCCGGAGTCGCGGGGCGTGCAGGGGGCAGCCCGTCGCGCGCGTAAATGGCGTGACCCGTGCCCGCAGCGTTCTCTACACTCGCAACGCGCGCCACCACCGCAACGCGGAACGGCCGGCAACGCGGCGCGCACGCCATCGAGTTGGCGGCCGGCTCCCGTGCGGCCCACCACCGCGCGGCAGACGTCGAGCAGCGAAGAGAGAGGGGAACAGGTCATGTGCCGTCAGCGCACCGTCATCGCCTTCGTTCCCCGTTCCCGGTACGACGTGATCCCGGTGTCCCGTGTCGTGCGGTGCCCGCTGCGCGGCCGGCACCGCACCGTCTGACCGTGACGCACGCGCGGATCCGCCGGGTCCACTGAACCCGGCGGAGTCCGCCGAGCCACCCGCCGGGTCGGCCTCGACGGCCGGATCCCCGGGCTGCCGGGCTCATGTGTTCCGGGGTCTTCCGGGTTCCCGAGGCTCTCGAATCTTCCGGGTTCGCGAGCCCGCGCGCTTCTCGGCCTCCTGAGCTCCTGAGCTCCGGCCGGCCGGAGTTCCCGGTATCCGTGCCCTGCTCCGTCCCGGCCGACTCCCGTCCTCCTGACCGCCCTTGCCGCCGCGGCCGCGCCGCGGCGTGCACGGCCGTGCCCGGAGACGGCCCGACCGGGGAGTCCGGAGCGCGCCGTGCTGCGGGAGACCTGTGGCTCCCTCCGTGCGTCCGGCAATCGCGCAGCCCTTTCCTCGCTCGCTCTTCACCACCGAAAGGCCCGGGCCATGCGCACCAGCCGGCACTCCACGACCACCACCACCTCTGCCCCTGCCCTCACCACCGTCCGCAACCTCGGCATCCTCGCCCACGTCGACGCCGGCAAGACGACGGTGACCGAGCGCATCCTGTTCGCCGCCGGCGCCGTCCACAAGCGCGGCGAGGTCCACGACGGCACCACCGTCACCGACTGCGACGCCCAGGAGCGCGACCGCGGCATCACCATCTTCGCCGCCGCCGTCAGCTGCGCCTGGGACGGCCACCGGATCAACCTGATCGACACCCCCGGCCACGTCGACTTCGCCGACGAGGTCGAGCGGTCCCTGCGCGTGCTGGACGGCGCGGTCGCCGTGGTGGGGGGGGGGCCCCGGGGGGGGGCCCCCCCGCCCGGGGGGGGGGGGGGGGGGGGGCCGAGGCCCCCCCCCCCCCGCGGCCCGCGGCAGAAAAAAAGACCCGCGGGGGGCGCCCCCCCCCCCACC
>NZ_JBHXTC010000005.1:159773-194126 GCF_042677605.1 Streptomyces sp. NPDC127106
TCACCCACCCCCCCCCCCCCGACGACTCCCCCGCCGTGGTCGAGCGGCCCCGGGGCGTGCGGGCCGGCGCGGGCGCGTTGTTCCCCGCCGGCGCCGGCGCCCCACCGCAGAGCGAGTCGGTGTGGCGGCAGGCGGACCGGTACGGCGTCCCGCGGATCGCCTTCGTCAACAAGCTGGACCGGGCGGGCGCCGACCTCGACACGGCCGTCGCCTCGCTGCGCGACCGGCTCGGCACCGTACCGCTCGTCGCCCAGCTGCCGATCGGCCGCGAGGACGGCTTCACCGGCCTCGTCGACCTGGTCCGCATGCGCGCCCTGAGCTGGCCCGCGGACGGCGACACGTACGTGACCGCTGACGTCCGCGACCCGGACGCGGTGGGCGACGCCGGCCTGCGCGCGGAAGCGGAACGCCGCCGCCGGCTGCTGGAGGAGGCGGCCGCCGAGCTGCATCCCGGCGCCCTGGAGGAGTTCTGCGCCACCGGTGCGCTGTCCGACGAGACCCTCGCGCTCGCCCTGCGCGAGGTCACCCTCGACGGTTCGGGCACCGTCGTGCTGTGCGGCTCCGCCTACCGCAACCGGGGCGTGGAGCCGCTCCTGGACGCCGTCGTGGCCTATCTGCCCTCGCCCGCCGACCTGCCCCCCGTACGGGGCCTCGGGCCGGACGGCGGCGAGCAGGAACGGCTGCCCGACCCCGCCGGACCGGTGACCGCGCTCGCCTTCAAGGTGGCGGTGACCGCGACCGGCCGCCTCACCTATCTGCGCGTCTACTCCGGAACCCTGCGGAAGGGGGACACCGTGCTCGACACGGGCACCGGCAGGACCGAACGCGTCGCCCGCATCCTGCGCGTGCAGGCCGACCGGCACTTCGAGCTGGACGAGGCACGGGCCGGCGAGATCGTCGCCGCCGTCGGCCTGAAGACGGCCCGCGCCGGCACCACGCTGTGCGCACCGCAGGCGCCGCTGCTCCTCGAACCGCCCACCGTCGCGGCCCCGGTGGTGTCGGTGGCGGTCGAGGCGCGCCGCAGCGCCGACACCGGACGTCTGGCGACCGCGCTGGCCCGGTTGGTCGAGGAGGACCCCTCGTTGGTGGTGCGCAGCGACCCCGAGACCGGTCAGACCGTGCTGTCGGGCATGGGCGAACTCCACCTGGAGGTGGCGGTGGAGAAGATCCGCCGTGACCACGGGCTGGAGCTCGCCGTGGGCCGGCCGCAGGTCTCGTACCGGGAGACCGTGGTGCGCGGGGTGTCCGGCCTGGTCCACCGGCACGTCAAACAGGACGGCGGGGCCGGGCAGTTCGCCCACGTCGTCATCGACGTCGAGCCGCTGGACGCTGCGGAGGGAGCCGAGCAGCCGGAGTCGGCGGCGGCGGCGTCGGCGTCGGTGTTCGTGTTCCGGTCGACGGTCGTCGGCGGACGCGTCCCGCAGGAGTTCGTGCGCGCCGTGGAGGCGGGCTGCCGGGACGCGCTCGTCGACGGGCCGCTGGGCGGCCACCCGGTGACCGGGCTGCGCGTCACGCTCACCGACGGGGCGACGCACTCCAAGGACTCCTCGGAGCTGGCGTTCCGCACGGCGGGCAGGGCCGCGCTGCGTGCTGCGCTGCGGGCGAGCGTGATGGAGCTCCTGGAGCCGGTCGCCGAGGTCGTGGTCACCGTCCCCGACGACGCGGTCGGGGTCGTGCTCGGCGACCTCGCGGCCCGTCGCGGCCGGGTCGCCGGCTCCGCCGGCCGGTCCGGCACCACGGCGGTCACCGCCCTGGTGCCGTTGGCCGAGCTGTTCGGGTACGCGTCGCGGCTGCGCGGCCGCACCCAGGGCCGGGGCACGTTCACGACCCGCCCGGCCGGACTGGCCCCGGTCCCGGAGTCGGTGGCCGCGGCGGTCCTGGCCCACTGAGCCCGGGCCCGGCCGGAGCCCGGTCCGGCGGGAGCCCGGTCCGGCGGGAGCCCGGTCCGGGGGAGCCCGGGTCCTGCCGGTTCCCGGCTCCCCCCCGGCCGGGACTTCCCGGGCCGGCCACGGCCGGCCCGGGGGGCGGGCCCGCCGGGGCCGGGGACGGCCCGGTCCGCCAAGCCCGTCGGGTGCCGGGTGCGGATCTCAGCCCCTGGCCGCGTCCCCGGGGGCGGGAGCCGGGCCGGCCAGAGGTGCCTGGAGCTCGGTCACCCAGTCGTCCCGGTCGGCCGGGCACTCCAGGGTGACCTCCCGCGGGTAGCCGCCGGAGCGGTGCCCGTTGCCGTCGATCCAGCGGGCCAGGACCTGGGCCGTGGGCAGGACCGTGTCCATCGAGCCGCGGTGCACGATCGTCGCGGCCTGTTCGATCGGCGGGAGGTCGAGCACCCGCAGGACCCCGTGCCCGCGCCCGTCCCCGTGTCCGTCCCCGTCCCGGAGCGGGGCCGACACCTGGACGGCGGCGTGGACGACGATCGCCCCGCCGCCTTCCGGGGCGTCCGCGTAGGAGGCGATGCCCGGCCCGGACGGGCTGATGCCCGCCTCCTCCAGGCGCCCGAACAGTTCCTCGTACAGAGGCCCGATGACCGGGGAGATGTCCTCCGGGGCGAAGCTCGCCGCGGTGGCGGTCAGCTCGGCCACCCGTACCGCCGGGATGCTCTTGATGACGACGTCGTCGGTGGGCATGTGTCCCTCGCTCTCGATCGACCGGAGCCTCGCCTCGACCGGGACCAGCCGGGCCGCCGCGGCCGCGACGGCCGCCTCCAGCTCGGCCTGCCGGAGCCGCAGCATGCCGCGCAGCTCCGCGACGCCGATGCGCTCGTCCACGATGTCCTGCACCTGCTGCAGGGTGAAACCGAGGTCCTTCAGCGCGATGACCCGGTTGAGGCGGGCCAGCTGTGCGGCGGTGTAGTGGCGGTAGCCGGTGGCGGGGTCGACACGGGCCGGGCGCAGGAGTCCGATGGCGTCGTAGTGGCGCAGCATCCGGACCGAGACGCGGCCGTGCCGGGCGAAGTCTCCGATGGTGAACATGATGTCTCCGAGTGGACGGCCTGACACGGTGTGAGGGTCAAGCCCGTCGCGCTCCGGGTGACGACGACGCCCCCGCGAAACGGTACCCGCCCCCGCTCACCCGCTCTCCGCCGACGGGAGGTGCCGTCCGGGCGGGGGTACGTGATGCTGGTGGCATGGGCCGTGTCGGCGCCTCCTTCACCGCAGTGCGGAACGCACCCGGCTTCGCGGTCGCCGCCCGTCGCGCCGCGCGGGTCACCCTGGCCGCCGGAGCCGCCTTCTACCTGTTCCTCTACGGCTTCGGGGACACCGTCGCCGCCACGTACGCCCTGTTCGGTGCCGTGTCCCTGGCGGGCCTCTCCAGGATCCCCGGCACCGGGCGGCAGCGCGCCGCCGTCGTCGTGCGCCTGCTCCCCGTCTCCTGGCTGCTGATCACCGCCGGCACGTTCCTGGCCGTACGGACCTGGAGCGCGGTCGCCGGCATGCTGGTCATCGGCTTCGTCCTGGCCTTCATCGCCGTCGGCGGGCCGCGCCCGGCCGGGGCGGCGCCCGGGCTGCAGCTGCTCTACATCCTGCCGTCGTTCCCGCCGTACGCCCCCGACACCCTCGGCCAGCGGCTCGTCGGCGCCACGGTCGGCATCCTGCTGCTCGTGGCCGCCGAGGCGTTCCTCTTTCCCGAGCCGCCGACCGTCTCGTACCGGGAGCTCGCCGCCCGCGCCCTGGACACCGCGGAACACTGTGCGGGCCGCCTCGCCTCGCCCCCGTACCGGCTGTCCGAGGGGGACCTGGGCGCCGCGAAGGAAGCGACGGCCCGGCTGCGGCCCATGACCGTACCCGAAGCCGACCGTCCGGCCGGGCCGAGCGTCCGCGACCGGGCCCTCGCACACACCGGCCTGGCCACCCGTACGCTGCTCAGCCGGCTCGCACGGCTCCCCGCCGGACCGGCCGCCGAGGGGGACCGGACGGGGGCGGAGGTCCTGGGCGCGGTACGGCGCACGGCGGCTCAGGCCGCCGCCCGGCTGCGGGGCGTACCGCCCGTGGCCGACGCGGCGGACGTCGCGGACGCGGTGGACGCCCGCGACGGGCTGCTGCGGGCCCGCGCGGCGCTGGTCGCGGAGCGCGACGAGTCGTCCGGGGCATCCGGGCCGTCTGCGGCGTCCGCCGTGTCTGCGGCGTCCGGGTCGTCCGGGGTGCCCGCACGGCTGCGGCGGCACGCCGCCGTCCTGGAGGTGGCGGACGCTGCGCTCGCGGTGGCCACGGCCGCCGATCTCGCCCTGCGCGGGCGGGCCGCGGCGGCGGGAGTGCCGACGATGCGGTTCTGGTACGCCCGGATGCGGGCACCGCGGCTGTGGTGGATCCGGCTGTGGGGGTACACGGGGAGCCGGTCCGTGTTCTTCCAGAACGCGGTCCGGATCAGCCTCGCCCTGGCGGCGGCCCGCGCCGTCGCCGGACTGGACACCCTCCCGCACGGCTTCTGGGCCACGCTCGCGGCGCTGACGCTGACCAGGACGACCGTGCGCGAGACCGGTACGACGATCCGGGCGGCCCTGATCGGCACCCTCGTCGGCGCGCTCGTCACCGGCGTCCTGCTGGCCCTGGTGGACACGCACACCAACGTGTACGCGGCCGCCCTGATACCGGTGATGCTGCTGACCTTCACGCTCGGGCCGGTCAAGGGCGTGGGCTGGGCGCAGGCGCTGTTCACCCTCACGGTGGCCCTGGTGTTCGCGCAGCTGGCGCCCGCGAGCTGGCAGCTGGCGGAGCTCCGGCTGGTCGACGTGCTGATCGGCAGCGCGATCGGTGCGGTGTTCGGGCTGCTGGCGTGGCCCCGCGGAGCCCAGGAGGAGCTCCAGCGCTCCGGGGCGGTGCTCCTGCGGGGTGCGGCGGAGGTCGTGGTCGCGACGACCGCGTCCATCGCCGCGGGCGGAGCGCGGGAGGCGATGCCCGTCGTACCGGGGCGCCGCTCGCTCCGGCACGCGCTGTACCTGGCGGAGTCGGCGTACGCGCAGTTCCAGAGCGAGCCGGCGACGCCGGTCGAGCGACACGCGGTGGGTGCGGTGGTCGGGGGCGGCGGGGAGCTGCAGGAGCGGCCCGCGGTGTCGGAGCCCGCCCAGGTGCTGGATCCCGACTGGCAGGCCGCGCTGATGGCCGGGCACCACACGCAGTGGGGGGCGGACCGGCTCCTCGAGCCTCCGGAGCCGCTGCGCCCGGGGCCCGTCGCCCTGCCGACGCTGGGGCGCGAGGCGGCCGCGTCGGTGACGCGCCTCGGGGACCGGGTGGCGGGGCGGATGCTGCTGGTGTCGGGGTCGCTCGACCGGGGGAGCGACACGCCGTCGGCACCGGTGCCGCTGCGTGATCCGGCGTTCGACGATTTCGAGGCGGAACCGGACGGCGCTCCCTGGCTGTACTACGCGACGGTGTTCTGGCTGGACTCGCTGATGACCGACCTGGAACGGATCACCGGCACGGCCCGGGCCTGAATCGGTGGGGGGCTCCGGCGCCCGCCGCCACCGTGCGGAGCGCGTGCAGGACCACCTCCGGCCGGCGCCCTTGACGAAGGTAGCCGCGGGCGCCGGCGTGCAGGGCGGCCAGAAGGACCGTCGTCGTCTGCCGTGGTCGTCAGCGCTCTCCAGCGCCAGCCTCAGCCCCTCGCGAATCAGCGGGGGCCCCTCGACGATCACCACGCGTACCTGCGCCGAGAGGGCGTAACGATCTGCTCGACATGGCGGGCGGTCGCGGTCCTACGCCTCCGTGGCCGTGGCGGGCGGTTCCGCGGCGGTGGCGTGCAGGGCGGCGGTCAGGTAGCGGTGCACCGTGTCCAGTTCCGTCGGGGTGAAGTCCCCGGCCGTGGAGACGAGCCGGGAGATCAGCGGGCCGAAGAACGCCCACCCCAGGTCGACGGCCTTCTGCTCCACCGACAGCAGGACGCGCCGCCGGTCCTCCTCGTCGCGCCGGCGCCGCACCAGCCCCAGCCGCTCCAGCCGGTCGAGCAGCGCCGTCGCGCCCGCCGAGTTCAGCCGCAGCGCTTCGGCGAGCCGTCCCGGCGTGGCCTTCGTACCCGCCCGCTCGGCGTCGAGCAGGAAGATCAGGGCCCGCAGGTCGGTGGGGTGGAGGCCGTTGCGGGCCGCGAACTCCGCCCCGTGCAGGTCGAACGCGACGGTCACGGCGCGCAGCAGATGGACGAGCCGCATCTCGGGGGTCAGGTCATTCCTCACTCGGCTAGTATCTCGCTCAGCGAGAGATTTGCCGATGGGTAGCATCCGGGAGGTCGAGCTGTCATGCCCTCGTCAGTCGAGTTCTACGCCGCCTACGACGCCCTGCTCGCCCGCTGGCCCGCCGGCACCGAGGAGCTGGACGTCCCCACCCCGTACGGCACCGCCCGGGTCCACGCCCACGGGCCCGCCCAGGCCCCGCCGCTGCTCCTGCTGCACGGCGGCGGCGCCACCGGCGCCGTCTGGTTCCGGACCGCCCGGGCACTCGGTGACGGCCACCGCCTGCTGGCCGTCGACCTACCGCGCGACGCCGGACGGAGCGTCACCGACGGGCGTCCGCTGCGTACCGCCGCCGACCTGATGGGCTGGCTGGACGCGCTCCTCGACAGCCTCGGCGTCGACCGCGCCCACGTGCTCGGCCATTCGTACGGGGCCTGGATCGCCCTCACGTACGCACTGCACAGCCCGGGCCGGGTCGACCGGCTGGTCCTGCTCGACCCGACGCAGTGCTTCGCCGGATTCCGCCCGGCGTTCCTGCTGCGGTCACTGCCGGTGCTGGTCCGGCCGACCGCGGCCCGCGCACTCGCCTACCTGGACCGGGAGACCACCGGCACCGGCACGGACCCGGAGTGGAAACGGCTCTTCGCCCTGGGGGCCGAGGCCTTCGCGGGCCGGCGGCCGGTGGTCGGCCGCCGCCCGGACGCCGCGCGGCTGCGGGCGCCGCTCCTGGTGCTGCTCGCCGGGCGTAGCAGCGCCCACCGCGCCGCGGACGTGGCCGCCCGCGCCCGGCGGGCCGTACCGCACGCCCGGATCGAGACCCTCCCCGACCTCACCCACTTCGCGATGCCCACCGCGCTGCCCGCCGAGGCGGAACACCGGATCGCGGAGTTCCTCGGCCTCGCCGGCTCCCCCGACGGCGCCCGCCGGAAGAGCTGAACCGCACGGCAGGGTGGCCCCGGCCCCGGCCCGGGGCGCCGGCGCCCCGGGGGCGCCCGTACCCGGGCCGGGGCGTCAGCGGGTCAGCTCCGGCCGAGGAGCTTGTTCATCCGGGCGATCTCGCCGGACTGGGAGGTGATGATCGCCTCGGCCATGGTCTTGGCGGTCGGGAAGGAGCCTGCCGTCTGCTCCGTCCTGGCCATCGCCACGGCGCCCTCGTGGTGCTTGATCATCAGTTCCATGAAGGCGGTGTCGAACGCCTTGCCCGACGCGTTCTTCAGCCGGTCCATCTCCTGAGTGCTCATCATTCCGGCCGTGCCGTGCGCGGAGTGGTCCGCGGCGCCCTCCGCGGGCACCTGCTCGCCCCACGAGGCCAGCCAGCCGGACAGGGTCTTGATCTCGGGGTCCTGCGCCGTCTTGATCTCCGCGGCGAGCTTCTTCACCTCGGCGTTCTCGGCGCGGGTGGAGGCCAGGTCGGCCATCTCGATCGCCTGGCGGTGGTGGGGGATCATCCCCTTGGCGAAGGCGACGTCCGCGGCGTTGTGCTGCCCCTGGGCGACAGGTGCCGAACCCGGAGCGGACGGGGCGGCGGACGCGGTGGCGCCGTCGTGGCCGCCGTGGCCGGCGGAGCCGCTGCCGGTGCTGCCACTGCCGCCGTTGCCGCCGCAGGCCGCGAGGACGAGGACGGCCGCCGCGGAGGCGACGACGGCGGTGGCGGTGCGGCGGACGAGGGAACGCTTGCTGGTCATGGTGGTGCTACTCCTTGGTGCGGCGCAGTCCGGTACGGCGTACGGGTACGAGGGTGCGTGCGGGTTGTGCGCACGGGGTGCACGGGGCCTGCGCGGAAGAACGGATGAAGGGGTACCGGTGGGCACGGCACCACCACGCCCCCGCCGACCGAGGTCGGACCGGGAGGGGCGGGAGCGGGCCGCCCGGGCCGCTCTAGATCCGCAGGAGTTGCAACTCCGCCAGATCCGGCGGGGCCCGGTCGGTCACCGCCGATGCCGGCACCGCACCGGGGTGCAGTGGCGCGGGGCCCGCGCCCACGAGCGCGGCGGTCAGGGCCGGAGGGGCGTACGCGGAGCCGATGCCGGCCGCCGCACAGGTCGCGTCGGCGTGGTTCAGGTGGCCGGATCCGCCGTCGGTGTGCGCGCAGACCCGGTCCTGGTCAGCGGCCGAAGCCGGGGCCGAGGCCGGAGTCGAGGCCGCGACCGCTCGGGCGGCGGCCACGGCGTGCCCGGTGTGCGCCGTCTGCGCGCCGGCGGCCGGCCGGGCGGCGGCGGGGCTGGGCGGCAGGGCGTGCATCCCGAGCACGCCGGCCAGCAGCACCAGTACCAGCAGCACGAAGCCGCGCCCGGCGGGGCGGCGGCTCGTCGGCTGCGCGGCAAAGGTCATGCGCACATCGTACGGAAGCCGGTTCCGGGTGGACGCGGTAGGAGGGCCGTCCGGCAGTACGGCATCACCCGTCCGCACCACCGGAGGCCCCTCCGCCCCGCCCCCGGACCCGGCCCGCGGGACCTACCGGTTGGGGCCCGTGTCCTTCGACAGCACGGACGGCGAGGTCGCGCGCTGGTGGGGGACGGCCGCGCCGAGCGCGGACGGCTTCGGGTCCCGCTGGATCGCGACCGTGTGGGTGGGTGCGGGGATCGAGATCCCCTCCTCCCGGAACCGCCGGTGCAGCCGCTTGATGAACTCGTGCTTGATGCGGTACTGGTCGCTGAACTCGCCGACGCCGAGGATCACCGTGAAGTTGATCCGGGAGTCCGCGAAGGTGTGGAAGCGGACGAGGCCCTCGTGCTCGGGGACCGCGCCGTTGATCTCCGCCATCACCCCGTCGACCACCTCCAGCGTCACCCGCTCCACGTGCTCCAGGTCGCTCTCGTAGCCGACACCCACCTGCACGAGGATGGTCAGCTCCTGCTCGGGCTGCGTGAAGTTGATCATGTTCGTCTTCGCGAGCCGCGCGTTGGGGATGATCACGAGGTTCTTCGACAGGTTGCGGACCACGGTGTTGCGCCAGTTGATGTCGACGACGTACCCCTCCTCCCCGCTGGTGAGGCGGATGTACTCGCCGGGCTGCACCGTCTTCGAGGCGAGGATGTGCACGCCCGCGAAGAGGTTCGCGAGGGTGTCCTGCAGCGCCAGGGCGACCGCGAGGCCGCCCACGCCGAGGGCGGTGAGCAGCGGTGCGATGGACACGCCCATGGTCTGGAGGGCGACGAGGAAGCCCATCGTGAGCACCACGATCCGGGTGATGTTCACGAAGATCGAGGCCGATCCGGCCACGCCGGTCCGCGACTGGGCCACGGACTGGACGAGGCCCGCGATGACCCGGGCCGTGCTGAGCGTGGCGATGAGGACCAGCAGCGCGGTCAGGGACTGGTTGAGCAGTCCGGAGACCCTGCTGGTGAGGGGCAGCATGGAGCCGGCCACCGCGGCTCCGGCGAGGAGCGCCGCGCCCGGGGCGACGGGGCGCAGCGCGTCGACGATGATGTCGTCGCCCGCCCACCGCGTCCGCTCGGCGTGCTTGGCCAGCCGCTTCAGGACGGTGCGCAGGAGGAGGGCGGCCAGGGCGCCCGCGGCGAGTGCGATACCGGCCGCGAGCCAGTCGTGCAGGACGAGGTCCCGGTTCAACGGACGCCCTCCGTGGCCAGCCGGGCCGGGGGACCGGCGGGGGGTTCTGCCGGCCGTCGTATGGAGTGTGTCGTCACCTTGCCACCTGTCAGTTCGTGGTGCGTGGGGGCCTGTTCGGGCGCACGCGTGTACGCAACCGGAACGGATGGCCATCCTGCCGCATGGGGGTGACGGTGCCGCGACCGGGCCGGTCGGTCGCCGGGTTCCGCGCATCGGCGCCCAACCGGCCGTGGACGTACGGTTCGTGGCGGTGCACAAGTGGACGGCGCTGCGGGCTACCGCGGGGACTGGGCGCCGGCCGGGTGCGCGCGCCGCCACTCCGTCCGGGCGCCGAGCGCGCACAGGGCGGCGACCAGGGCGGTGACGCCCACGATCAGCCATTCCAACGCCCCGCTCCCGGCATCCGGTTCGACGCCGAAGAGCAGCTCGATCCAGTCCCGCCGGATCAGCGTGGCCAGGAAGAGCAGGGCGGAAAGGCTGCCCAGGACGACTTCCGCCCAGAACCGCGGACGGACCTGCCGTTCCCGGCCGCCCCCGTCGTGACGCGCCCTGCCGCGGGGTGCACGGTGGAAGGCGTGGAAGGCCATGTGGCAGCCTCCCCTCTCTGCGGGGCCCGGCAGCCGGCGGTGGGCACCTGGCGCACGGCACTCCGAGGCACGGCACTCCGGGGCACGCGCGGGTACTGCCTGCTGCCGTATCCCAGTCTCCGCGCCCCTGCGTCGCGGGGCAACCGGCAGGCCGTCCCGCTTGGTTGCGGCGTTCAACCGGTGGCGGCGGACGGCCGACGGTGGCTCATGCCGAGCCCGGGACCAGGCCGTCCGCGACCAGGCCGGCGAGCACCGCCTCGCCCAGGGCGTGTACGGCGGACTGCGGCCGGACCATGACGGTGAACTCCTTGATCCGGCCGTCCTCGGCGAAGTGCAGCAGGTCGATGCCGTGGACCTCGCGGCCGTTCACGGTCGTCCGGAACAGCAGCACCGCCGACGGAGCCTCGGCGCCGTCCGCGCTGGTCTCGGAGGTGCCGTCGAAGCGGCCGACGTAGCGGAAGTCCTCGAAGGTCCGCAGCAGGACCCCGAAGAGGCCCAGCACCATCGGCCGGCCTTCGAAGGGAGTGAACTTCACCGGGCTGAACAGGCGGACGTCCTCGGTGAACAGCTCCTCCACGGCGGCGAGGTCGCGGCGGTCGACGGCGGCGCGGAAGCGATCGGCTGCGTGCATGGAGGCTCCTCGGTAGTCAGAATCGTGAGTAGTCAGATTCTTGAGTACCATGGTGGATGTGCCCCTGCCCAGAGGGCGGGACCGAGAAGACGGGAGGTCGTCCCATGGCCCTGCGCCACGCCGTGCTGGCGGCCCTGCTCGACGGGGAGCTGAGCGGCTACCAGCTGGCCAAGTCCTTCAGTGTCGGTGTCGCGAACTTCTGGCACGCCCTGCCCCAGCAGCTCTACGCCGAACTGTCCCGGCTGGAGAAGGAAGGCCTGGTCGCCGGCCGGGAGGTGGTTCAGGACACCCGTCCCACCAAGCGGCTGTTCACGGTCACCGACGCGGGCCTCGGCGAGCTGGAGCGGTTCACGCAGGCCGCGGCCAAGCCCTCCTTCATGCGCGACGACCTCGTGGTCAAGGTCCACGCCGCCGACCACGTCGACAACGCGGCGCTCCTCGCGCAGCTCGCCGAACGCGCCGAGGTCGCCCGCGCCAAGACCGCCCTCTTCGGCCAGCTGCTGGAGAAGATGCGCGGCGGGCGCACCGAGGAGGAGTTCCTCCGCGACGGCGGGCACGTCGGTCCGTACCTGACCTGCCTGGCCGGCATCGCCTACGAGCAGGCGAACGAGCAGTGGTGCGAGCGCACCATCGCCGTTCTCCGGGAGAGGGAGGCCGTCGATGCCCGCCAGCAGCACTGAACCGGAAGACCGCGGACGCCCCGCCGAGCGGCCGTACGAGCCGTACGAGCCGGGCGAGTCGTACGAGCGGTTCGAGCGGTTCGAGAGGTTCGAGCGGTACGTCGCCCTCGGCGACAGCCAGACCGAAGGCCTCGGTGACGGCGACGACGTCACCGGCCTGCGTGGCTGGGCCGACCGCCTCGCCGAACAGCTGGCCCGTCACCACCCCGGCCTGCACTACGCCAACCTCGCGGTCCGCGGCCGCCTCGCCGGCCAGGTGCGGGCCGAGCAGCTGGCCCCCGCCCTCGCGCTGCGCCCCGACCTGGCCACCGTGGTCGCGGGGGTGAACGACCTGCTGCGGCCCCGGTTCGACGCCGACGAGGTGGCCGGCCACCTGGAGGCGACCTTCGCCGCACTCACCGCTCAGGGCGCCCGGGTCGCCACCGTGACCTTCCCCGACGTCTCCCGGACCATGGCCCTCGCCCGCCCGCTGGCGCCCCGCGTCACCGCCCTCAACCACCGGATCCGCGAGGCCGCCCGCCGTCACGGCGTCGCCGTCGCCGAGACCGCCCACCACCCCGTGGTCACCGACCCCCGCCTGTGGAGCCCGGACCGGCTGCACGCCAGTCCGCTCGGCCACGCGCGGATCGCCGCCGCCGTGGCCCAGGCCCTCGCCCTCCCCGGCAGCGACGACTCCTGGACCCGTCCCCTGACGCCCGTACCCCCCGTGACCCGCCGCCGGGCTGCCGCGGCCGAGCTCCGCTGGGCCGCCGGCTTCCTCGGGCCCTGGCTGCTGCGGCGCGTGCGCGGCCGTTCCTCCGGCACCGGCCGCACCGCCAAACGCCCCCGACTCCTGCCGATGTGACCGGTATCACACGCGTCGGAGCGATGATTTCGCTGCCCCGCGGGTGTCCCTTTCCGTGTCCACCCGGAGACCGACAGCAACAGGAGCGAGTTCCATGCGCATCGTGGTCAGCGAGTTCATCAGCCTCGACGGTGTCGTACAGGCCCCCGGCGGCCCCGACGAGGACCGGGACGGCGGCTTCGTCCACGGCGGCTGGACCCACCCGTTCTTCGACCCGGAGACCGTCGGGGGCGCCTTCGCCGACACCGTCTCCCGGGCCGACGCGCTGCTCTACGGCCGCCGCACCTGGCAGACCATGGCCGCGGCCTGGCCCGGGCGGGCGGGCGACCCGTTCGCCGACCGGATGAACTCCCTCCCCAAGTACGTGGTGTCGGGCACCCTGACGGACGCGGACCTGACCTGGGAGAACACCACCCTCATCCCCGGCGGCGAGGCCCTCGGCCGCATCCGTGCACTCCGCGAGGGGGCGGGTGGCGACCTGGTGGTCATGGGCAGCCCCACCCTCGTCCGCACCCTGATCGCCGAGGGCCTGGTCGACGAACTCCGGCTCGTGGTCATGCCGGTGCTCCTCGGCGGCGGCAAGTCGGTCTTCCCCGCCGACGGAGGCCTGCGCACCCTCGAACTGGTCTCCTCCGTCAGCAGCCCGGCGGGCGCCCAGGTCGTCACCTACCGGACGGCCGCCCGCTCCTGACCGCCCGGCGCCCCCTCCCGGCCGGGGGGAGGGGGCGTCCGTGGGGCCGGCAAAAAAGGACGTGTGGCCGGTTCGGGTGGGGTGTTAGGTTTCCGGTGTGCCGAAGTTGAATCAGATCATCGCTGTTGAAAAGGGCGTCAAGTCCAAGTCCCTCCAGGAACTGACCCAGGCCCACCACGACGTTCAGAAGCCCGCGCTGCTCGCCGGCATCGCGCGCACGTACCAGCCCAAGGACGAGGAGGGCGAGCAGCTGCCGCCCGAGTCCACGCGGGTGCAGGTCAAGGCCGAGGACGTGCTGCGTGCGACGGCGGCGACCCTGACGCGGCTCTTCGACGTCACCGCGACCAAGGACTGGGCGAACCGCACGGCGGCCGCGGACGTCGTCGTCGACGGAACGGTTCTGCTGCCCCAGGTCCCGGTCCCATACCTGCTCTTCCTGGAGAAGCAGCTCACCGACCTGCACACCTTCGTCCGGAAGCTCCCGGTGCTGGACGCCTCGGAGTCCTGGACCCTCGACCCCTCGACGGACTCCTGGAAGACCGACGCGGTCCGCACGATCCGCACCAAGAAGGTGCCGCGCAACCACGTCAAGGCGGAGGCCACGGACAAGCACCCGGCGCAGGTCGAGGTGTACTACGAGGACATCGCGGTCGGGTACTGGACGACCGTGAAGTTCTCCGGCGCCCTCCCGGCCCGCCGCGTCAACGAGTTGCTGGACCGGGTGGAGCGGCTCCAGCAGGCCGTCAAGTTCGCCCGCGAGGAAGCCAACGGCGTCGACGTCACCGATCAGCGGATCGGCGATGCGGTGTTCGGCTACCTGTTCGGGTAGCCTTGAGACTCCCTCCTTTTGAGCGGGGAGGGTGCGCGTGAAGCGCAAGCTGAAACTGAAGTTGAAGCTGACCGAGGGGTAACGGTTGGGGGTTCGAATCCCTCCCCCGGCACACGAGCCGGGGTGGCCCAAGTGGTAGAGGCGGCCCCGTAAATCTCAGATTCTCGCTCCAGTCTCAGTATTCGCCGCCGAACACCGGATCGACCGAGCGCGGACGATCATCGATGGATGGGGGTTCAAGTCCCCTCTGTGCCTCTCCCGTGGCGCGGTAGTTCAAAGGTAGAACACATCGATCTCAGAATGATCCGCGACTCTTAAACGCCGCCGGTGTGCGCAATTGGGTGGCACACAGGAGCCCGGGAGCTGGACATACTCCCGGGCTCCGTCACATGTGCCGAGGCGGTCGCCCCACCGAACGGTCGCGCCCGCACCGCGGATACGGCTCAGCCGGCCCGGTGGTGGTGAACGCCGCGCTGGCCGGGGACCGTCTTCAGCCCGGCGGGATCCGCGGCCGGCCCCTGGGGGTCGGGGTTGCTCCGGACCGGCGCAGCCGGCGCCATCACGAGGAGGGCGATGCAGCCGAGGACCGCGACGAGGATGAGCACCGTGACAAGGGTCATGTTCTTGCCTTCCGCCGGGTACTGAGTGCCTGTCACCAGCTGGTGTAACCGGAATGACGGACGGTAAACACGAAGCGTAGTGATATTTCCGGGTCGTGCGCCGCACAGTCCGTCAATCCGTCAGGTCCCGTACGTAGTCGACGCCGGCGAGGGGACCCTTCAGCACCGCGCGCGGCACCTCCAGCAGCTCCACCAACGCAGCCGCACGCGGAACCAGCCGACGGCACGTCGCGGTCAGCTCGCGGCCCAAGCCCTCCGCAGCCGCGGGGGAGAGCAGCCCGGCGGCCGCGTACCAGTCGGCGTGCGGCAGTACGGCTTCCAGAGCCAGCAGCCGGTACAGCCCGGCCCGCACCCCGCCCTCCCCGCCCGCCGGCCCGCCGCCGGGCTCCGGCCGCCACTGCGCGGCCAGCATCCGCAGCGTCACCCGCGCCCGGTGCGCCTCCGCGAACGCCTGCGCCGTGTCCAGCTGCTCGTGCCACGCCGCCGACGGCTCCTCCCCGGCCTCGGCCGCGCCGCGCAGGGCCGCCGCCAGCCGCTCGTACAGGGCCCGCTCCCGGGCCGCCAGCAGCAGGGTCCAGTCCGGCTCGGTCCCCTCACCGGCCGTGGCTGCGCGGTGCCCGGCCGGCGGCGGTTCGTACCCGTCCCCGGTCACCATCTGCCAGGCCGCGTCGAGCAGCATCAACTGGTTGTCCCCGCCCGCCGACCGGAAGGCGGACGTGAGGGCCTGGTACTCGATCAGCCGGTTCTCCGAGAAGAACCCGGCAGCCCCGCAGGCCGCCCGGCAGCGGTCCACCGCCTCGTGGGCCAGCACGTCCACGGCCACCTTCACCTGCGCGAGTTCCCCCATGACCGCCGGCGGCAGACCCCGCCCCCGGCCGCCGCCCGGCGGTATCCGCCAGCTCACCTCGGTGACCTGCCGGGCCACCGCCGTCGCGGCCAGGGCCCGCGCGGCCGCGCCGAACAGCAGTCGCTGCTGGTTGGGCCGGTCCAGGGCGTACTCGACGGCGCCCCAGCGGTCCACCGTGCGCCGGCGCCCGGCGTGCGGCAGCGTGAGGGCGACGGCCGCCCGGGCCACCGCTGCCAGCCCCGCCGTGACCGCTCCCCACGCGAAGCGGCTCCAGCCGGTGCTGCGGGCCGTCCGGAGCCGCGGATCGCCCAGCGGGTCGTGGAACTCCCCGGCCGTGGACACGGCCGCCCCGTCGGCGAGCCAGCGGTGGTAGGGCACGCGCACCCCGTCGAACCGCACCGCCGCGTAGTCGAGCGGGAGCAGCGAGGTCCGCGGCCTGGGCGTGATGGCGACACCGGCGGCCGGAGCGCCGTCACCGCCGCGCAGCGGTACGAGGAACAGGTGCGTGCCGTGGTCGGTGCCCGACACGCGCAGCCGCGCGCTGACCACGGCCAGCCGGGGCAGCCCCGGCATGCCCACATTGGGCGGGTACTTGGCCGCCGCCGCATCGGGGGAGGTCAGCACGAACCCGCGCGCCGCCGGATCGTACACGGCCTCGGTGCGGATGGCGGCACTGCTGCTGCCCAGCCCCACCTCGGTGTTCAGGGCCGCACCGACCGACCGGCCGGAGGCCAGCTCCGCCACGTCCTCGGGCGAGGCCCCGAAGTCGAGCGCGGGCCCGATCGTCATGCACTGGTGCAGGAACAGGACGTGGAAGAGCGCCGGATCGGCCATGGCCGTCAACTCCAGCAGCGAGCGCAGCCGTTCCTGCTCCACCGGCCCGCCGGCGAGCAGCGGCACCGGCGAGCCGATCCGGTCATGGAGGTGGCGCAGCCGCTCGTACGTCCCGACCCACGGCCGTGCCGATCGCGGTGTGCAGTCGTCGAAGATCGGGTCCTCGAACAGCTCGGGGAGGTCCGGGTCGGTCACGGAGCGGTCTCCTGCTTCTCCTTGTCGCGGTCATGGTCCCGGTACGGGTCTGCGCAGGCGGGGGTGTGGGCGTGGGCCTGCGCAGGGGCGTGCCGGTCGTGCTCCCAGGCGTCGATCGCCGCGGCGATCTCCCCGGCGTGGTGCTCCATCATCGTGAAGTGGTCCCCGGGCACCTCGCGGACCGTGTGCGGCAGCCGCCAGGCGACGGGGCGGCCGATCGGCTCCCGGGCGCGGAGCAGCAGGGCGGGTGCGGGTCCGTCGAGCGCCGCGGGGCTCCAGCCCCGCAGGATCCGCAGGTAGCCGCCCGTGGCGGTGAGCCGGTTCGTGCCGATCTCCCCGTTCCCGTCCGCGGCGCGGTGACGGCGCTCGGCCGCAGCGAGGAGCAGCGTCAGGTCGTCGGACGGCGCGGCCTTCTCGTGCCAGGGGGTGTCGATCAGCACGATCCCGGCCACCGGGCCGCCCTGCCGGGCGAGTTGCGCGGCGACCGCCCAGGCGATCCACCCCCCGGACGAGTGCCCGCACAGCAGCACGGGCCCGTCGTCCGCACGCTGCGCGAGCGCCCCGAGATGGACGTCCACCAGCGCGCCGAGGTCGGCGGGCAGCGCCTCTCCCGGCCCGAACCCGGGGTGAGGCAGCGCCAGTACGCTGCGCCGCCCCGCGAACTCGGCGGCCAGCCGGGTGTATTCGTGCGGCCCTCCCGTCGGCACCAGTGACGGCAGGCACACCAGGGCGGGCACGGAGCCGCTGCCGTCACCGCCGCCGGCGAGCCGTACGGGCCGCTGCACCCGGGCGGGCGCGTCCGCCGCGGTGAACGACGGCCGCAGCAGGGAAGCGGTCCCCAGCAGCTCCAGGGCCACCGCACCGCGGCCGTCCGCCGAGGCCTGCCGGAACAGCTCCGACAGCCCGTCGGGGAGCGGACCGCCGGGCACCCGGTTCGGGTGCGGGGCCAGGACCCGGTCGGCGGCCGGGGCCCGCCGCGGGTCGCCGGCGGCCACCGTCGCGGCCGTACCGGGCGCCGGTGCGGCGTCCTCCGGCCGGACGGACCGGTCCAGTTCGTCCCACAGGTGGCCGGCGAGCCCGCGCGCGGTCGGGTGGTCGAAGACCACGGTCGAGGGCAGGGCCAGGTCCAGGGCACGGGAGAGCCTCCCCCGGAGCTCCACCGCGGCCAGCGAGCCGGCGCCGAGCTCCAGGAAGGGCCGGTCCGGGTCCACGGAGTCCGCATCGCCGTAGCCGAGCACCGCCGCCGCGGACTCCCGTACCAGGAGCAGCAGTTCGTCCGCGTCGAGCGGCTTCGCCGCCGCGGCGGGCCCCGCTGCCGCCTCGCCCGGCGGCGCAGCCTCGCACCCGTCGTCGGCCCCGGCCGGACGTGCCGCGGGCCGGACGGAGAGCCAGTACCGCCGCCGTTGGAAGGGAGAGGTCGGCAGCACCTCGGCCGGGACCGGCCGGGACCCCGCGGACACGGCCGCCCAGTCGACCCCGACGCCCTGCACCCAGGCCTCGGCGGCCGACAGCAGCAGGCGCCGCCGGCCGCCCTCGCCGCGCCGCAGGCTGCCCGTGGCCAGGGCGGGCACGCCCACCTGCTCCGCCGTCTCCTGCACCGCGTACGTGAGGACGGGGTGCGGGCTGACCTCGATGAAGGCCCGGAAGCCCGCCTCCAGCAGCGTGGCCACGGCGGGTGCGAAGGCCACCGGGTTGCGCAGGTTGCGGTACCAGTACTCCGACGTGAGCTCCTGCCCGGTGAGCCAGGCCCCGTCGACGGTGGACAGGAACGGTGTCGACACCGCACCCGGCAGCGTCCTGGCCAGGTCCTCGGCCAGTACGGCCTCCAGGGGCTCCACGGCCGCGCAGTGCGAGGCGTAGTCCACGGCCACCCTGCGCGCCCGCACCCCCTCCGCGACCAGCTCCGCCAGCAGCGCGTCGACCGCCCCGGGGTCCCCGGCGACCACCGACGCGCGCGGGGCGTTCTCCGCGGCGACGGACAGCGGCGGCCCGCTCCGCCCGGTCAGCCGGGCCGCCAGCTCCGGCGCGGGCAGGGACACGGCGGCCATCGCCCCGGCGGGCAGCCCGCGCACCGCGCGGGCGCGCAGGGCCACGATCCGGGCGGCCTGCGGCAGCGTCAGCGCGCCCGACACGTACGCCGCGGCGATCTCGCCCTGCGAGTGGCCGAGCACCGCGTCCGGTTCGACCCCGTACGAGCGCCACAGCGCCGTCAGCGACACCATCATCGTGAACAGGGCCGTCTGCGCGACATCGACCCGGGTCAACGGCGGGGCGCCGGCGTCGCCGCGCAGCACCGCCAGGACCGACCAGTCCGCGTACGGGGCGAGGGCCTCGTCGCAGGCCGCCGCGGCCTCGGCGAAGACGGGGGACTCCCGTAGCAGTTCCGCACCCATGGCCTCCCACTGGGAGCCCTGGCCCGGGAAGACGAACACCGTGCGGCCGGTCTCCCCCGCCGGCAGCACCCCGGTGACGAGGTCGGGGTTCTCCCGGCCGGCCGCCAGGTCCGCCAGCCCGGTGCGCAGCCGTGCCGCCCGGTCCGCCCCGTCCGCGACGACGACGGCACGCCGCCGCAGAGCCGGGTCGTTCGGGGCGCGGTGCACGGCCAGGGCGCGGCCCAGCCGCGCCGGATCGGCCCCACGAGCCGCCTGCCCCAGCCGGGCGGCCAGATCGCGCAGCGCGGGCCGGCCCTTCGCGGCCAGGACCCACGGCACCGCTGCTCCGGCCGCCACCGGATCCGGAGCCGGGTCCGCCCTCGGGGCGGTCGCCGCGGCGTCCTCGACCGCCGGATCCTGCACGATCACGTGCGCATTGGTCCCGCTGATCCCGAACGCCGAGACGCCCGCCGCACGCCGGCCGCCGTCCGCGGGCCGGGGCCACGGCCGGGGCGCGTCCAGCAGCCGTACGCCGCCCGCGGCCCAGTTCACGTGCGGGGTCGGCTCCTCGGCGTGCAGGGACCGCGGCATCTCCCCGTGCCGCAGCGCCAGGACGGCCTTGATGACTCCGGCGACCCCCGCCGCGGCCTGCGTGTGGCCGATGTTCGACTTGAGCGAGCCCAGCCACAGCGGCCGTTCCGCGTCCCGGCCCCGGCCGTAGGAGGACAGCAGGGCCTCCGCCTCGATGCGGTCGCCCAGCGGCGTACCCGTGCCGTGCGCCTCCATCAGGTCCACATCGGCCGGCGCGAGGCCCGCGTCGGCCAGGGCCAGCCGGACGACCTCCCGCTGGGCCGGGCCGCTCGGCGCGGTCAGCCCGTTGCTGGCCCCGTCCTGGTTGACCGCCGAGCCCGACAGCACGGCCAGGACGGGCCGCCCCGCCCGGCGCGCGTCCGACAGCCGCTCCAGTACGAGGATCCCGGAGCCCTCCGACCAGCCGGCCCCGTCCGCCGAGGCGGAGAACGCCCGGCAGCGGCCGTCCGGGGACAGGGCGCCCTGCCGGCTGAAGTCCACGAACGACGCCGGGGTCGACATCACCGACGCCCCGCCGGCCAGCGCCAGCGAGCACTCGCCCCGCAGCAGCGCCTGCCGGGCCAGGTGCAGGGCCACCAGGGAGGAGGAGCAGGCCGTGTCGACGGTGAGCGCCGGCCCGGTCAGCCCGAGGGTGTAGGCGATCCGGCCGGCCGCCACGCTGGAGGCGTTGCCCGTCAGCAGCAGCCCGTCGTGCAGGGCGGGGTCCTCCTGGAGGCGGGGCGCGTAGTCGGAGGACATCAGCCCGACGAACACCCCGGCGGGGGAGTCGCGCAGCGTGGACGGCGGGATACCGGCCCGTTCCAGCGCCTCCCAGGCGGTCTCCATCAGCAGCCGCTGCTGCGGGTCCATGGCCAGGGCCTCGCGGGGAGACAGTCCGAAGAACTCCGCGTCGAAGTCGGCGGCGCCCTCCAGGAAGCTGCCGTGGCGCACGTACGAGGTCCCGGGCCGGCTGCGGTCGGGGTCGTGGAGGCGGTCGAGGTCCCAGCCGCGGTCCGCCGGGAAGGGGACCACGGTCTCGTCGCCCGCGGCCAGCAGCCGCCACAGGTCCTCGGGCGAGGCGATGCCGCCGGGGAAGCGGCAGCCGATGCCGACCACGGCCACCGCTTCCGCGCCCGCATCCCCCTCCGGGCCCGGGCCCTTGCCCTCGCCCGGGCGGGGGGCCGCCGCGGGAGTCCCGGGGGAGCCTCCCGCCGCCCCGGTCGCCAGGCCGACCAGGTGCCGGGCGAGGTGCCCGGGCGTGGGATGGTCGAACACGGCCGTCGTCGACAGCGCCAGCCCCGTACGCTCCCCGAGCCCGGCCGCCAGGCGTACCGCGCCCAGCGAGTCGAGCCCGGCCGAGCGGAAGCTCACCGCCGTGTCCGCCTGCGCCAGGCGGGCACCGCCCGCTGCCGCCGCCTGCTCCCGTACCAGGGCCAGCGCCGTGTCCAGGGCGGCCCGTTCGGGAAGGCCGGCGATCCGCTGAGCCCAGGCCGGCACGGCCTCCCGCACCGGCTGCGCCAGCAGCGCGGCCAGCCGGCCGCGGGCCACCTTCCGCGTGGGGGTGACGGGAACGGCGTCCACGACCACGAGTTCCAGCGGCCACTTGTACGCGGCGACACCCCGGGCCGCGAGATGCGCCCGTACGTCCTCCAGGGTGAGCCGGGCCCCCGGCCTCAACTCGGCCAGCAGCACCGGGTATTCGCCGAGACGGTCGTCGGCCCGTCCGGTGACCGCCGCGTTCGCCAACTGCGGCAGGTCGGCGAGCAGCGCCTCGATCTCGGACGCGCTGAACTTCAGCCCGCCGACGTTGATCCGCTCCGCCTGCCGGCCCCGGTAGCCGATCGTCCCGTCCTCGTACCGGCACGCCAGGTCGCCGGTGCGCAGCCAGCCGTCGGCGGTGATGGTCGCGGCGGTGGCCTCCGGGTCGGCGAGGTAGCCGCGGAACAGCGACGGCCCCCGGAACTGGAGCTCCCCCGTCTCCCCGGCCGGGCACGGTGCGCCGTCCTCGCCGACGACCCGGACCCGGCCCTCGCCGACGGGCCGGCCGATGCTGCGGGCGGCGACCCCGGGCGGGTCGTCGGGGGAGGTGCTCAGACCGGCCCCGACCTCCGACATGCCCCACTGGACGATGGTCACGGCGCCCAGGACCCGGCGCGCGCCGGCCACCAGGGCCGCCGGCACGGCCGCCCCGCCCGTCCGGACCTCCCGCAGCGCAGCCACCGGTCCGGGCGTCTCCACCAGGTCGCGCAGCTGGGCGGGTACGGCGAACAGCACGCTCACCCCGGTCGCGGCCGCCAGCTCCCGGAACGCGTCGGCGTCCCAGCGGGGCAGCAGCGCCTGCCGGCCGGCGGCGATGAGGGAGAGGTGCACGGAGAACAGGCCGAACAGGTGAGTGAAGGGGCTGGCGCTGACGAGGGTGTCCTCGGCGGAGGACCGGCTCTCGAACGCGGTGACCGTGGCGTTGCCGAGCAGGCCGCCGTGCGTGTGGATGCAGATCTTGGGGCGGGCGGAGGTGGTGCCGGAAGACGGCATCAGCACCAGCGGCATGTCGGGGGTGACCTCGACGGGATGCGGAGCGAGGCCGCGCCGTTCCCCTACGAGCGCCTCGTACGGGCCGGGCCCGGGCCCGTTGCCGTCGCGCGGGGCGTCGGGGCCCACCGGGATCAGGAACTCCAGCGCGGGCAACTCCGCCCGGGCGGGCGGCTCCCCCGTGGCCGGGTACAGCAGGGCCCGCGCCGCGGTGCGCTTCAGCAGGGCGGTCACCTCGCGGGTGCCGAGCGTGCTGTGCAGGGGGAGCAGCACCGCGCCGACGGCGGCGATGCCCACGTGGGCCACCAGGAACTCCCAGGAGTTGGGTAACTGGACCGCCACCACGTCGCCGGGCCGGATCCCGAGGTCCTGGAGGGCCCGGCCGAACGCGTCGGCGTCCGTGCGCCAGTCCTGCCAGGACCGGGTGGCGGCGGCATCCGGCGCGGCGACGGCGGTGGCGTCGCCGCCGGCCGCGACCGCGGCCGCGAACAACTCCGGCAGGGTGGGTCGGGGGGACGTCCAGCCGTCGGGGCCTTCCGGCTCGGGGGTGGTCAGGTAGTCATCGGGGTGGATGGCCATTTACGCGTGCTCCGAACGGGTGGGGGCGGGCAGGGCGACGGTTGCGGCGGCGCTGCGGCGTCGGGCCCGCAGCAGGGAGCCGTCGAGCGGCAGGGACACGGTGTCCACGAGGTCGAACCCGGCCTCGGCGAGCAGGCCGCGGTAGTGGTCGAGGGTCCGCTCGCGGCCGCCGACGTTGCACAGCATGTGCAGGTTCCAGGCCACGGCCAGGGATTCGGCTCCGTCCACCGGCAAGAGCCTTTCGAGGACCAGCAGTTCGGCCTCGGCCGGCATCGCCTCCGCGCAGCGGTGCAGGATGTCCAGGCACCGCGCGTCGTCCCAGTCGTGCAGCACCCGGGAGAGGACGTACACGTCCCCGCCGCCGGGTACGGACCGGGTGAAGTCGCCGGTGAGGAACGTGCACCGGTCCGCGGTCCCCGCCCGCTCCAGCCGCGCCCGGGCCGCGGCGACCACGTGCTCCCGCTCCAGCAGCACGCCGCGCAGCCGGGGCGCGGCATCCAGGATCTGCGCCATCAGCTCGCCGTTGCCGCCGGCCACGTCCACGACGACGTCGACCCCGGGCCGGTCGACGACCGCCGGAACCGGGCCGAACATGGCGGAGCTGGCCTGCATCGATTGGTCGAAGACCGTGTCCCAGGGCGGGTTCTGCGCGAAGTACGGGAAGTGGTGGGCGCCGAAGTGGTGCCAGAACGCGTCGCGGCCCGTCCGCACCGCGTACGACAGACGGCCGAACGACTCGTAGAAGGGGCCGCCGTAGATCAGCGCCAGCGGCCGCATCGAGTGCGGGGCGTCCTCGCGCAGGAGCCCGCCGAGCCCGGTGAGCGCGTACGTGTCGCCGTCCGGACCGTACGGGCCGACCAGCAGTCCGAGCGTCGACAGGTAGCGCAGCAGGCGCCCGAGCCCGTCGGCGTCCGCGCCGACCCGCTCCGCCAGGTCGGCCACCGCGGAGGGGCCCGCGGCATCGGGGGAGAGCGCGTCGAAGACGCCCAGCTCGGCACCGACCGCGATGGCCTGGGTCTGCCAGGCGCCCGTCATCAGCTCCAGCAGCGCGCGGGCGGGCTCGTCCCGCACCAGCAGGCGGTGCGCGGCGAGGGCCGACGTCCGGTGGCCCGGCATGAGCAACTCCAGGCGCCCGTACGGTGTTCCGGCGGGAGCGGCGGAGCGGAAGTACAGGACCGTGACGTCCTCGTGCGGGTTGTAGCCGCCGCCGTCGGGCCGCATGCCCGCTCGCTCGACCAGCAGGTGCCGCAGCCCGGCGAAGACGACCTCGTCGGTGGAGGTGACCCGGAAGGCGATGTGCGCCTCGTTGCGTTCCGCCCGCTCCCGCCGCACCAGATGGCGCAGGCACACCGCGGACTCGTCCTCCGCGCCGTCCGGAACGGGCAGGCAGAAGACCTCGACCTCGCCCAGCTCCCCTTCCGCTGTGGGGACGGCCGCGCGCACGATCGTCACCTCCAGCGCCTCCGGCGCGATCCCGTAGCGGGCACGGAGCCGGTCCCGTACGACGGTACTGGGCATCGGCGCGCCCGCTTTCAGCCCGAACCCCGCCAAGGCGCCGGCCACGTCCGCGCGGGCCTGCGGGAACACCAGGACGGCCGCGTGCGCGGGCACGCACCACGCGCCGAGGGATTCCCGCTCCCCGTCGCTCAGCGCCGGCGCCAGCGTGCGCAACATCCGGGTGACGGTCCCGGAAGAGCGTACGAGGGCGGCGGCCTCACTGATCGCCGTCAGGTCCGCGGCGTCCAGGCCCGCGGCCCCGACCTGCTGTTCCGTCATGCTCTGCCCCTCGGACGGGCGCCCCCGAAACGGCGCCGGATCAACGCAAGGTATGCCCGGAGCACCGGCAGGACGCCCGACAACGTGCGGTGTTGTCAGGTCCGAGCCCCTAACCTCGTTGCCGACAGCCGTACTTGACGGTTCCGATACCTGCCGGGAGAAGATGACGGTGACGGCCTTCGCCGAGACGCCGGGCGTACTGCCCGACGCGCCCCAGTTCTGGGAGGTCGTCCGTGACCTCGTCGGCTCGTGGCTGGGCGCGGGCAGCCTCACGGGCGTCGTGCTCACCACCCTCATCACCGCCTGGATGTGGTACGTCGGCGGCAGAGAGGGCTACCGGGCCGCCCGCGCGGCCGGCCGGAGCATCCTGGCCGCGAGCCGGTACGGGATCCGGCACGTGGGCCGCCTTCCGGTCGACCGGAGGGTGTTCGCCGCGCTGACCACCCTGACCGTGCTCATCGGTCAGGCCCTGTGGCTCGCCGCCGGCCACTTCTTCGTCTCGGTCCTCGTCGCGAACCTCCGGGACATGTTCGGCGGGGCGGATGTGGGCGACGTGCCGGAAATCGTCCAATGGGGCACCGCCAACGGCACCTACACCGTCGTCTGCGCCCTGCTCGTGGTGGCCGCATACGCCCTCGCGCTGGGGGGCGCCAAAGAAGTCGCGCTGCTGCTCGGGTTCCCGTCCGCCCTGCTGCCGGCCCTCTGTGCGGCCCTGATGCTCGTCTTCGCCGTGCTCTCGACCCTCATGGCCGGGCTCTTCGAGCTCTTCGGCGGTTCCGGCGAATGGTGGGACCTGGCGGGCTCCTGCTGGATCGCCGTCCTCGGCTTGCTCCTCTACTCCGTCCTCGGGTTCGCCGCCCTGGGCGCCGCGGGCATGGCCGTGGACGCCTGGCGGGCCGAAGCCGCGCCCGGCGCCGGGCCGGGTCCCGGCCGCTCGGCCGCCGCCGGGAGCTGAACGGCAACCACCGGCGCGCAAACGGGTATCGGGTGTCGTGGAGGTGGTGGTGTCCATGACCAGAGCAAGGGCTGGGGCGGAAGCCCGGACGGGGATGTGGGCGGCGGCCGCCGCGGGGCCGCTGCTCGCCGCGGGGATCGTCTACGGCTGGGCCCACTGGTGCTTCACCGGCGCCTCCGCGCCGTCCGCCGGCATCGCCCTCGCGGGCGGGGGCACCCTGATCGCCCTGCTCTGCGCGGTCTACTGGACGGCCGTCGCAGGCACCCGCGGGTTCTTCGGGGCGGTCGCGCTGGCCCTGGGGCTGCTGGCGACCGTGGCCGCCGCCGACCGCTCGGCGGCGCGCAGCGAGGTCGCCCCGTGCGTCGTCCGCGCGGTCGACAGCACCGCCCAGCAGTCCTTCGGCGAGGGTGGCCCCGGGCCGAAGACCGTCCACCGGCACGCCCTGGACTGCCCCGGCGGATACCCGACCGAGCTCAAGGACGACCGGCGCGCCGCCCCCGTGGGCGGTGAGGTCCGCGTCGCCTTCGACCCGCGGCGGCGCGTGGCACCGGAGGTCGAGGGCCGCACATCGCCCTGGGGATCCGCCCTGAGCGCCGCACTGTTCCTCGCCGTCGCCACGGTGATCGCAGCGAGCCGGCGGACCCGGGAGGACCGGGACGCCTGAGGGGGGCCGGGCGGGATGGTTTGCCCCGCGGGCGTCGGGGCAGGCGCGGGCCGTAGGGGTTCCGCCGCTCTGGAGTGCCGCCATGAACTCGCATCCCGCACCGCCGGACCCGGACGTCCCGGACCCAGATGTCCCGGACCCGGACGTGCCAGACGTGCCAGACGTACCGGATGTCCCGGACCCGGACGTGCCAGACGTCCCGGATGTCCCGCCCCGGCCGCCGGGCTCCCCGCCCTCGTCCGACCCGCCCAAGTCCCCGGACCTGCCACCGTCGTCCGACGAGTCGCCGGAAGAACCCGGTCCGCCCGCGGACCCTTCCGAGCCTGCTCGGGAACCCCGGCCGCAGGAACCGCCCGACTGATCCCCCACCGGTGTCCCCGGCCCGCCTCCATCGGGCAGGATGCGGGCATCCGAACGAGGGGACCCCGATGGCCAGCCCGATCAGCCCGATCAGCCCGACCAGCCCGAACCTCCTGGACGACCCGAGTGCCGTGACCGACCGTGCGCCGGTACGCCCCGACTATCCCGTCCGGACCGGGCGGCTCGCGCTGCGCCCCGTACGGGCCGGGGACCTCGACGCGATCCATGCCCACCGCTCCCTCCCCGAGGTCGCGCGGTACCTCCCGCACGAGCCGCACACGCGCGAGGCCACGCGGCAGACCCTGGAGCGGATGCTGGCCGGCGAGGCGCTCGCAGAGCCCGGCGACTGGCTCGACCTCGCCGTCGAGACCGGGACCGGGCGGGTCGTCGGCGAGGTCCTGCTCAAGCGGGACGGACGGGCCCCGCTGACCGGCGAGGTCGGCTTCGTCTTCCACCCCGACGTACTCGGCACCGGGATCCCCACGGAGGCCGTCACGGCCGTGCTCGGCCTGGCCTTCGACACGTTCGGATGGCACCGGGTCTTCGGCGTGTGCACGGTGCAGGACACGGCCTCGGCGGCCCTGATGCGCCGCGTCGGCATGCGCCACGAGGCCGTCGCGCGGGACGACGTCCACCGCAAGGGCGGCTGGCAGAGCACCTCGCAGTTCGCGGTCCTCGCCGCCGAATGGCGCCGGGGCAGGCCGCGTCCGGCCGACGAGCAGGCCGTCGACGCACTCACCGCGGCGTTCTACGCGGCGTTCACCCGGGTCGGGGGAGGCGCCGTGACCTTGGACGCCGCCCGCGCGGTGCTCGCACCCGACGCGGTGATCGAGCGGGTGGCCGAGGACGGCTCTGTCGACCGGATGGACGTGGACGCCTTCCTCGCCCCCCGCGAGGCGCTGCTCAACGGGCCGGGCCTGACCGATTTCACCGAGGTCGAGGTGGCCGCCACGACCCTGGTGGCGGACGGGCGCGCGACCCGCTCGGGTCGGTACTTCAAGTGGGGCGTGCGGGACGGCGTCCCCTTCTCCGCCTGGGGCCGCAAGACCTTCCGCTTCGGCACCGCGTCCGGTACCTGGCTCATCGAGTCCTTCGCCTGGACCGACGAACCCGAGACCGCCGCCGCCGACTGATCCGCCGGCCACCCGGGTCCCGTACGCCGTACGCGGAGACCCGGGCCGCCCCCGGCTACTACTACTGCTTGTTCTTCGCGAGGTCCTCCTGGAAGGCCTTCGCGCACGTCGGGCCGTTGTCCGTGGCGACGAACTGGACGACCAGCAGTGCGCCGGCCTTGCCCGCGTGGCTCGCCTTCACCGTCCAGCCGCTCTTGTCGAGCGACTTGATGACCGATCCCTGCTGGTCGAAGGTCCGCACCTCCTTCCACCCGCCCTTGGCCAGGGCGGCGACCGTGTCGTCGTAGGACTTCTTCGAGTCGGTGACCTTCTTGGCGTCCGCGACCCACGAGACCATGCAGGACCTGAGGTTCGCCGGGACGTCGTCGGACGCCTTCTCGGTGTAACCGGCGCCCGTGGCCGCGGCGTCGATCTCCTTCTTCACCGCCGCGGCATCCAGGGACCCGTCCGCGCCCTTGCCCGCCGCCGGGGCGGAAGCCGGGCCAGAGGAACCGGTCTTGGGCGCGTCGGCACCCTTGCCCTGGTCCGTACCGCCCTCACTGCCACAGCCCGCGACCAACAGCACCACACCGGCAGCCGCGGCCGCCCACTTCGCCTTGCGCACTACTCTCCCCAGATCCGCGTTTCGAGCACACGCGGGCCCGACGCCCCCGTGATCAAGGCCGCAGTCTGCCACGCCGCGCCGACGAACGAGCGGAAGGCACGCGGCCCTGCCGGGCAACTCACCGTCCGCAGTCGGAACTTCGCCGAATGGGACGGCCGCCTCACTCCACCACGAGATCGGCGCGGGACCGCCCCGGCGCGATCAGGCGGGCGTTCGCCTCGTCGGAGCGGGCGACCCACTCGCGCGCGTACGCCTCCTCCTTGCCGTGCCGCACGTGCCGGTCGACCAGCCGCCGCACCCGCAGTCCGTCGTCCGGTGCCAGGAACCACACCTCGTCGAGGAGCGGACGCACCGCCGCCCACGGACCCGCCTCGTACAGCAGGTAGTTCCCCTCGGTGATCACCAGCGGTACGCCCGGCCCGACCGGGATGCTCCCGGCCACCGGCTCCTCCAGGGCACGGTCAAAGGCCGGTGCGTAGACCACCTCCGGGCCGCCGTCCCGGAGCCGGCGCAGCAGGGCCGCGTACCCGGCCGCGTCGAAGGTGTCGGGAGCCCCCTTGCGGTCGGCGCGGCCCAGGCGCACCAACTCGGCCTGCGCCAAGTGGAACCCGTCCATCGGAACCACCGCCGCGAGGCCCGGCCCGAGGGCGCCGGCGAGGTGTGCGGCCAGCGTGGACTTGCCCGCGCCGGGCGCACCCGCGATCCCCAGGATCCTGCGCCCGCCCGCCTCGGCGAGCCGACGGGCCCGTCCTTCCCACTCTGCCCTGTCCATCCGCCCATCATCCCCGAACCGCGCAAGGCCCCCGTCCGGGCGGTGTCCGCGGCCGGCGGAAGGGAAGGGATCCGTACCGGAAGGCCGGCCGACGACAGCGGAGCGGGCCGGAACGGGCGAAGGGAGCGGTCCATGGCGGAGTTGCGCATCGGAGTCCTCGGGTACGGCCTGCGCGGCGCCCTCGCGCACGTCGCGCACCGGCCCGGCCGGGGTGCGGCCGTGACCGCGGTCGCCGAACCGGACCCCCGGGCCCGCGCGGCCGCGGCCGCCGCCTTTCCCGGCGCCGTGACGCACGCCGGCCACCGCGAGGTCCTCGACGCCCCCGACATCGACGCCGTGCTCGTCCTGACCCCCGACCACACGCACGCCGACCTCGGCCGCCAGGCCCTGCTGGCCGGCAAGCCCGTCTTCGTCGAGAAGCCCCTCGACATCGCCGTGGAGCGCTGCGACGCGCTCCTGCGGACCGCCCGCGCCACCGGCACCCGCCTGTACGTGGGGCACAACATGCGGCACATGCCGGTGGTCCGGCTCATGCGGGGGCTGATCGCCCAGGGAGCGATCGGCGAGGTCAAGACGGTGTGGGTGCGCCACTTCGTCGGCTACGGCGGCGACTGGTACTTCAAGGACTGGCACGCCGAACGCCGCTGCACCAACGGACTGTTGCTGCAGAAGGCCGCCCACGACATCGACGTCCTGCACTGGCTGGCGGGCTCGTACGCGCAGGACGTGCAGGCCCTGGGCGAGCTCATGGTCTACGGCGCCAACCCGCACCGCCGCGCCCCGGGCGAGCCCAAGACACCCGACTGGTACACCAGGGACGGCCACTGGCCGCCGCGCACCCAGCGCGCCCTCAACCCGGTCATCGACGTCGAGGACGTTTCCCTCGTCAACCTCCGCCTCGCCAACGGGGTCCTCGCCGCCTACCAGCAGTGCCACTTCACCCCGGACTACTGGCGGAACTACACGGTGATCGGGGACGCCGGCCGCCTGGAGAACTTCGGCGACGGCCCGGGCAGCACGGTGAAGGTGTGGAACGCCCGCCGCTCGGGATACCGGCCCGAACCCGACGCCGCCTTCACCGTCCCGCAGGCCGCCGGCACCGGAGGGCACGGAGGCGCCGACACCCTCCTCATCGACGAGTTCCTGCGCTTCGTGCGCGAGGGCGGCACGACGGACACCTCGCCCGTCGCGGCCCGGATGGCGGTGGCCGCCGGCTGCGCCGCGACCGCGTCGCTGCGCGACGGGGGCACCCCGCGGCGCGTCGACCCACCGGACCCGGACCTGGCCGCGTACTTCGAGGGGGGCCAGCGGCCCACCCGCTGAACCGCAGCTTCCCCGAGGTCGTCCAGCGCGCCGGTCAGCCCGCGAGCGGGTGCAGGGTTCCGCGCATGCCGTCCGGGGACGTCAGCCACTCCAGCTTTTCGGCCGTCTCCGTGGCCGGCAGCGGGGTGTGCAGGACGATCGCCAGGTCCGGGCGGGCCGGCACCCGCAGCTGTGTGGATTCGAAGAACAGCGGTCCCACGACGGGGTGTTCGATCTCCTTGCGGAGCTGGCCGCCGGGCCGGACGTCCCGCCGCTCCCACAACGCCGCGAACTCCGGGCTGAGTTCCCTCGCCTCCTCCACCACCGCGAGGAATCCCTCGTCATCCGGGCATTCCGAGCACGCCGCCCGGAACTGGGCGACCACACTGCACGCGATCTCCTCCCAGTGCTTCGAACGCGCCCGGTAGATCGGCTCGGTGAAGAAGGCGATCAGGCAGTTCTGCACGATCCCGGGGCGCATGCCGAGCACCAGCGCGGCCGCGTCGTTGTACATCACCGTGTTCCAGTACGCGTCCATGATGTGCGCCGGGAACGGCATCCAGGCGTCGATGAGCCGTTTCAGGCCGTGGCACATGTTCCGGTCCGCCGCCTCGACCTCCAGGGCGGGCGGATTCAGCCCCGCCAGCACGTACAGGTGCCTCCGCTCGGCGCTCGACAGCTGCAACACCCGCCCCACCGAGTCGAGGACCTGCGGGGACACCGTGATGTCGCGGCCCTGCTCCAGCCACTGGTACCAGGACGCCCCCACCCCGGCCAGCACCGCGACCTCTTCCCTGCGCAGCCCCGGGGTCCGGCGGCGGGCCCCGCCGTCCGGCAGTCCGGCCTGCGCGGGGGTGATCCGGGCCCGCCGGCTCATCAGGAACTCCCGCAGCTCGGTACGGCGGTGCCTGTCGATCGGTGTGGCCACGAACTCCCCCTGTCGGCTGCCTGGTGGTGCCAGCAACAGGATAAGTTCCCACTCTCCACGGGCATTCCCGCGCCGCGAGGGTGGTGCCCATGGCAATCGACACCCCCACCCCCACCACCCCCGCCGCCGCGGGCCACGACAACGCCCCACACCTCACCGGCCGGGCCAAGCTGGTCCTCTTCGTGCTCTGCGCCGCCCAGTTCATGGTGGCGCTCGACTTCTCCGTGCTGAACGTGGCCCTCCCCGACCTCGGCCGGGACCTGGGCCTGAGCCAGGCGGCGCTCCAGTGGGCGGTCACCGCCTTCGCCCTGCCCTCCGGCGGCTTCCTGCTCCTCTTCGGCCGCATCGGTGACCTGTACGGCCGCAAGCGGCTCTTCCTCGCCGGCCTCGCCCTCTTCGGTGCCGCCTCGCTGCTCGCCACCCTCGCCTGGGACCCGGCGTCCTTCCTGGCCGGGCGCGCCCTGCAGGGCCTCGGCGCGGCGGCCGTGGTACCGACCGGCATGTCCCTGCTGACCACGACGTTCCCCGAGGGCCCCCTGCGGGACAAGGCACTCGGCATCTCCGGCACCCTCCTCTCCCTCGGCTTCACCGTCGGCATGCTCCTCGGCGGCGTCATGACCGACACCCTGGGCTGGCGCTCCACGATGGCCCTGCTCGCGGTCACCGCGCTGATCGTCCTCGTCCTCGCCCCCGCCCTGCTGCCGGAGTCGCGGACCCCGGAGCGGCCGCGCCTGGACGTGCCGGGCGCCGTCACCGTCACCGGCGGCCTGCTCGCCCTGATCTACGCCCTCTCCACGGCGGCGCAGCGCGGCTTCGGCGGCGCGGACGTCCTGCTCACGCTCGCCGCCGGCCTCGTCCTCCTCACCGCGTTCGCCGTCGTGGAATCGAGGGCCGCGGCCCCGCTGGTCTCGCTGCCGATGCTCCGGCGGCGCACGGTGGCCTGGGGCAACGCCGGCGGACTGATCACCTTCTCGATGATGTCGACGGTCGTCTTCGTCCTCACCCTCTACCTCCAGGAGACGCTGGGCCTGTCCTCCTTCCAGACCGGACTCGTCTTCGGGGTGCAGGGCGTCGCCTCGGCGCTGGCGGGCTCGTACGCACCCAAGGTCATCGGCCGCTTCGGACCCCGCCGCACCCTGATCGGCTCCCTGGCCGGTCAGGGCCTGTTCACCGCGGCGCTCCTCGCCGTCGGCAGCGGCTCGGGAGCCCTGCTCGCCACCGCCGCCGTCTCCCTCGCCAGCATGTTCCACCTCGGGGCGATCATCGCGTACGGACTTACCGTCACCAGCGGGGTCCCGGACGGGGAACAGGGCCTGGCCACCGGCCTCGTCACCACCACCCAGCAGGTCGGGCTCACCATCGGCATCCCGCTCCTCGGCGTCGTCGCCACCACCGGCACTTCCCTCTTCGACGGGGTGCGCACCGTGCTGGCACTCGACGCGGTGATCGTCCTCGCCGCAGCCGCCCTGGTCGGCCTCGGCCTGCGCCGCCGCAGCGCCTGACTCCCGAACGGGAGGCCCGCCACGCCCGGGCCAGGGGGCCGGCCGGACCACGACCTCCCGCACCGGCTCCCGGCGCGCAAGCCGGCTCCACCCGATCGGGTCGGCGCTCAAGGACGCAGGCTGCGGGAGGTCCGGCCCAGGCGGTCGCGGAGGAGGGAGCGGAGCGGGCCGGGGCCTTCGTAGCCGACCCGGCGGGCCACCGCCGCCAGCGGCAGCGCCGTGGTGCGCAGCAGGTGTTCGGCCTGCTCCACCCGCAGGTCCTGCACCAGGCGGATCGGTGAACAGCCGAGGGTGCGCGTCACCGTGCGCTGCAGGGTGCGTTCGCTGACGCCCAGGTCGCGGGCCGCTTCCGCGATCGACAGCGGCTCGCCGATCCGGGCCCGCACCCACTGCTCGAACGCGGACACCAGCGGATCGTGCCGGGCCAGGGCGCTGGGGATGGCGTACGCGGCCTGCGAGGCCCGGTCGTCCACGACGAGGTAGCGCCGCACCAGGTCGGCGAGGGCGGGACTGCGCATCCGCACGATCGCCAGGGCCAGGTCGATGTGGCTGAACGCGGCCCCGGCCGTGGTGACCCCGTCGCTGGTCGTCACCATGCGGCCCTCGTCGACGGCCACCCGGCTGTAGCGCTCCCGGAACACCGGGGCCAGCCACCAGCTGGTCGTCGCCTGAAGCCCGTCCAGGACCCCGGACTCGGCCAGCAGGAACGTGCCGGTGCAGGAGGACGCTAGCGGTACGCGCCGCTGCCGCGCCTCGGCCAGCAACTGCCGGGCGGACCGGTGCGTACGGGACGCGACCAGCTCCACCAGGGCCTCCGGCCGGCGCTCCATGAGCGCGGGCAGCACGAGGATGTCGGCGTCCTCGGCCGCCGCGACGTCCTCCGTGTCGATCCGGTGGCCGAGGCCCGTACGCACCCGCCGGCGCACCCCGACGGTGCGGATGTCGAACCGGGGCGGTGCCGCCCCGGCCAGGTGTCCGCGCAGCGCATGGGCGGTGTGGAGCACGTCGAGGATGCCGGAGACGCCCGAGTCGAACGCCCCGTCGAGGACGAGTACGGCTGCTTTCACCCCCTCACCCTAGCGGCGGCCGCCTGTCGGATTCGATGCGCAAGGTGCCGGATCCGACACTCCCGGGACCCGCCGCACCGCTCCTAGGGTCGGGGCATGACCACGTACGAAACGGCAGGCCACACGCCTGCCCGCAGCCGCACGCACAGGTGGCGGGCCCGCCCCGCGATGACGCCGGAGATCACCGGCATGACCGGCCTGGAGATCCTGGAGGCCGCCCTCAAGGGCACCCTGCCCGCGGCTTCGATCATGAGCACGCTCGGATTCCGGCTGACCGAGGTGGGGGAGGGGCTCGCCGTCTTCGAGGGGGATCCGGGCGACCACCTCCTCAATCCGATGGGCACGGTGCACGGCGGCTTCCTCGCCACCCTCCTCGACTCGGCGCTCGGCTCGGCCGTGATGACGCGCCTGCCCGCCCGGGCCGCGTACACCACCGTCCAGCTCGGCGTGCACATGATCCGCCCGGTCCTGTCCGACACCCCGGCACTGCGCTGCGAGGGGCGCGCCCTCCACGTGGGCCGCACCACCGCCACCGCCGAGGCCAGGGTCGTCGGCACCCACGACGGCAAGCTCTACGCCCACGGCACGACGACCTGCGCGATCCTCCGGCCCTGAGGGAGCCCCGGGACACTCCGCTGCTGCCCGGGCGCGGGCCGCCCCCCCCCCCCCCCCGGGGGGGGGGGGGGGGGGCGCCCCGCGCCCCCCCGCGGGGGGCGCGGGGGGGGGGCCGGGCGGGGCGCGCGCGCACCCCC
>NZ_JBHXTC010000005.1:194136-238687 GCF_042677605.1 Streptomyces sp. NPDC127106
CGCGCGGCGGTGCCGCGCAGCGCCGCGGCCGGTCGGCCCGGGCGCGCCCGCCCCTGCGGCCCGGGGGGGCGGCCCCCGGGCGTCCGCTCAGACCGCTTCCGGTTCGGCCGCCGGCGCCGGAGCCAGGCGGCGCCGCAGGAACGCCACGGTCCGTTCGCGGGCGGCGAGGGCGGGATGCCCGGGGGTCTCCCGGACCTCCCGGGTCGTGACCGAGTGGGAGCGCTTGCCGAAGCCGCCGGTGTTGCCCGGCCCGGAGTCGAGCTCGATGTACTCGAAGGCGTCGCCGAGCCGGCGGCGCAGGGTCTCGAAGCGTTGCCCGGGGACCAGCGGGTCCCCGGTGAACCGCATGCCCAGGACGCACAGCCCGTCGTCCCGCATGCGCCGGGTGACGTCCCCCAGCTCCTCCTCCGACAGGCCCGGGTCCGCGCGGTGCGCCGAGCTCACCGGGAGGGGCAGCGACGGCTGGCCCATCACGGCGGCGAGCACCGCCTCGTCCGCGGCCACCGCCAGGGCGAACCCGCCCGTGAAGCACAGCCCGATGACCCCGACACCCGTTCCCGGTGTCCGCGCGTCGAGGCTGCGGGCCAGCGCCCGCAGCCAATCGGTCACGGGCCTGCGCGCGTTGGTGGCGAAGGCGAGGAACTCCCGGGAGACACAGGCCCGTGCGACGGCCACGAACGACCCGGCGGACACGGACGGCGCGCCCGGAGTGCCGAACAGCGACGGCACCACGACCGTGAACCCGCTGTCGACCAGGTGCTGCGCGAGGCCGAGCACCTCCGGGGTGACGCCGGGCAGCTCCGGCATCAGGACGACGCCGGGGCCCTCGCCCCGCTCGAAGCAGTCGTGGGTGATGCCGCGCCAGGAGAACTGCTCCCGGCGCCAGCCGTCAAGGGTGGATACGGGCGCGGCGGCTGCGCTCATCGTGACCTCTCAGGGGAAGGCGTGCGGTGGGGGTTGCGTGCCTCCCGGCAGTATCCATGCTCCGACCGCCGCCGGCACCGCCACTACCTGCTGATCCGCGGGGAGTTGCGGCAGGCTCTCCCGGGTGTCGGCCACCGTGCGGGCTGCCAGCGCGCGACGCGACCGGTCACCGCCGCCGAGCGTCACCTGGCCCGGGCACCGCGTCGGCGATCGCCCGCAGCCGCGCCTGCCCGGATGCCGCGGACCGCTCCCGGTCCGCGTCCGGCAGGGCCCGCTCGAAGCGTGCCAGGACGACGACGCAGCCGCCCGTACCGGCGCGGATCCGCCCGTACGGGCACCCCGGCGTGCCCGCCCCGGCCGTCCCGGAGGGGCTCACGGGCCGTATTCCGACGCATGCGGCGGCACGGACCGGGTAGGGGCCGATGGAAAGGGGACTTCGGGGGCCGAATTCCGCGGGAGGTTTGCCATGGCGTCGACAGCGGCCGGAAGCCAGGAGCGAGCGCACGACGACGGCTCCGGCGACCAGTTCGCGGTCGAGGTCCGGCCGATGGACGGCGCCGTCGTTCTCCTGCTGTCCGGAGAGCTCGACCACGACACGGCGGAGCCGCTGCGCGCGGCCCTGGAAGCCGCACTCACGGCCGGCGGCCCGGTACGGCTGATCGTCGACTGCGGGGGACTGTCCTTCTGCGACTCCACCGGCCTGAACATGCTGCTGCGTGCCAGGCTCGCGGCCGAGGCCGCCGGAGGCAGCGTCGAGCTGGCCGCGCTCGGCCGGCAGGTGGCGCGGATGCTCCGCCTCACCGGCGCGGACGGGGTCTTCGCCATCCACCGGGACCTCTCCGCGGCCCTGCCGTCCGGTGACGACGGAACCGGCGGCGGCCCCGACAACCCCGCACGGCCCGAACCGTGATCCCGCGGACCGGCCGCCCGGCCGCCCGGCCGGTCACGACACGTGCACGAGGACCAGGCAGGTGTCGTCGTCCGTGTCCCCGCTGACCGACGCCAGCAGCAGGTCCGCCTTCTCCTCCAGGGTCCCCACGCCCAGCCGCTGCGCCGCCTCCCGCAGCGCGGCCAGGCTCTCGTCCAGCCCCGTGTGCCGGCGCTCCACCAGCCCGTCCGTGTACAGCATCAGCGTGTCACCGACCTCCAGACCGCTGGTGGTCTCGTCGTACGCGGCTCCCGGCAGCGCCCCCAGCAGCACGTTCGTCGGACCCTCCAGGAAGCGGGCCCGTCCGCCCCGCAGCAGCAGCGGCGGCGGGTGCCCGGCGCCGGCCCAGCACAGCGACCGGTCCGACGGGTCGAACACGGCGCACACCGCGGTCGCGGTCGGCAGGTCCGGCGTACCCGAGGTGACCTCGTTGAGCCAGCCCATCAGCATCCCCGGGGAGCCGCCCGTGAACGCCAGCCCGTGCAGCGCCCCGCGCAGCGTGACCATCGCGGTGGCCGCGCCGATGCCGTGCCCCGCGATGTCCCCGACCGTGACGAGCACCCTCCCTCCGGGCAGCTGGAACACGTCGTACCAGTCGCCGCCGACCCGGTACTCCGCGGCGGCGGGCCGGTAGCGGGCGGCGACCTCCAGGCCGGCCACGGCCTGCAGGGCCGAGGTCTCGGGGACGATGGTCTGCTGGAGCCGGAGCACCACCTGGTTGCGGACGAGGGCGTCGGCCTGGGCCGCGGAGAGCCGGTCGAAGGTGGCGCTGAGTGCGAGCTCGGTGTGGTGCTGGGCGGAGACGTCCTGGTAGACCCCGGTGACGCCGACCAGGGCCGAGCCCGCGAGGACCGGTTCGGCGGAGATCCGGACGTGGCGGACGCCGCCGTCCGGGCGGTACACCCGGATCAGGGCCTGGCCGCCGGTGTGCCGGTCGGCGAGCGAGTCCAGCAGCCCGTTCAGGCGCCCCGTGTCGTCCCGGTGCAGCCGGGCGCCGAGGGCCCGCAGCGGTACGGGCGGCTCGTCCGTACCGATCCCGAAGATCGAGTACACCGACGGGCTCCACCGGGAACCCCCGACGGCGTCGTCCTCGAAGGCCGCCAGCCGCTCCAGCCGCTCCAGCGCCCGCGCGATCGGCGGGCCGAGCCGGACGCCCGCACGCCACAGCACGACCGCTCTCCCGCCGCCCAGCGGCAGCACCCGGACCTCGGCCATGGCCGGCCCGGCCGCCGCCGGCACGTCGGAGACACCCGCCGGGGGCGTGGGCAGGGCGGCCGCGTACTGGGGGGCGCCGGACGCGCCCGCCCGGGCGACCAGGCCGACCAGCTCCTCGTACACCCCCGGATACAACTGGGCGACGGGGCGCCCGGCCGCGCCGGGAGGGAGCGTCCGCTCGCGCAGGGCGGCCGGGTTGAGGTGGTCGACGGTGTGGGGGGTGTCGTCCAGCGGGGAGCGGCCGTCGGCGGCGGCGAGCCGGACCACGATCGCGGGATGGTCGAGCTGTGCCAGCACGGCCGCCAGGAGCGGCGCCACGTGCGGGCCGTCGTCGACCTCGTCCAGGACGAGCCCGGCCGGGCTGCACAGCGCCTCCACGGACGCCCGTACCCCCGCGTCGAGGACGGCAGGGGCCGGCCAGACGGCCAGCGCCAGCCCCACCACCAGGCCCCCGCGCTCCAGCGGCAGCACCGCCCGGGCCGCGTCGGCCCGCCGTCCCGGCAGCCTTTCCGCCCCCGCCGGCCCCCCGGGGAACCACAGGGCCCTGCCGCCCTCCAGCACCCGGTGCAGCGGGCCCGCGGTCTCCGGCGGTACCCAGCGCCAGTGCGAGGCCTCCTGCGGATCGGCCCCGGCCCGGCCCGCGAGCTCCAGGCAGTCGGTCGGGGTGCGCCGCCACAGGTAGAGCGCCTCCACGCCCAGCCGGTGCAGCCCGTCCTCCATCAGGCCCGCAGCGGCCTCGGAGGCCGTGTCGGAGGTGAGCGCCGCCGTTATGCCGCGTCGGATCCGCCGGGCCTGCACGGTCGGAAGGACGGTGCCGGGACCCGCGGGTCCGCCGGCGACGGCTGCCTCCGCGGCACCCGCGGCGGCCTCCTGCACCGCGGAGCCGGCCGGCAGCGTCCCGGAGACCGCGTTGACGACGTCCGCCGCCAGGTCGACGGCGCTCAGCCCGGAGGACGTGGCCAGGCGCAGCAGGTGATCGCCCGCCTCCGCCGGGGACAGGCCGAGCTGCGCGGCCAGCACACCGGAGGCCAGGTCGAGGAGCCGGCGCTGCGAGCGGTCCGCGCGCAGGGCTGCGAGCTCGGCCGTCAGTTCCGCCACGGCCGAGGCCAGTCCGCTCTCGGGTACGCCCATCCCCGCTCCAGGATCAGGATCCGGCGGAGCCCAGCCAGGTGCGCACGGTGGTGAGCAGCAGGTCCGGGTCCACCGGTTTGGTCAGGTAGTCGGAGGCGCCGGCGGCCATGGCCTCCGACCGGTCGTCGGGCATGGCCTTGGCCGTCACCACCACGACGGGCACGTGCGCGTGCCCGGACATGCCGCGGATGGCGCGGGTGGCCGCGTACCCGTCGAGGCCGGCCATCATCAGATCCATGATCACGAGGTCCACTTCGGGGCTTGCGGCAAGCATCCGGATGCCGTCCGTGCCGTTGTCGGCCGTGAGCACCTGTAGTCCCGCGGACTTCAGGATCTCGGTGAGGGCGTACACGTTGCGGGTGTCGTCGTCGACGACGAGGACGGTCCGGTCCCGCAGTTCCTTGGCGCCGGGTCCGCCGTCGGCCGGGGCCGTTCCGCCGGCGGCTTCGGACCGGTCGGCCCCGGTACCCGGCGGCTCCGCCCGGCCGGCCCGTTCGGGCAGGTAGAGGGCGCGTTCGGGCAGGTAGAGGGTGAAGCAGCTGCCCTCGCCGACCTCGCTCTCGACGGTGATGGTCCCGCCGAGGAGGCGCGCCACCTCACGGCTGATGGACAGCCCGAGCCCGGTGCCCCCGTACGCCCGGGCGGTGCCGCTGTGGCCCTGCTGGAACGCTCCGAACACGGACTCCAGACGGTCGGCGGGGATGCCGATGCCGGTGTCGGCGACGCGGAACGCCAGTACGGGCCCGTCGCCCCGGACCTCGGCGGGGGTCTCCGCCCGGCCGGCGCGCTCGACGCGCAGCGAGACACTGCCGCGCTCGGTGAACTTCAGGGCGTTCGCCAGCAGGTTGCGCAGGACCTGCCGCAGCCGGCCCTCGTCGGTGACCAGCCCGGCACCGGCCAGGGGCGCCGCGCTGACGGTGAACTCCAGTTTCCGCTCGTCCGCGACGGGCCGGAAGGTGGCGTCGGCGTAGTCCAGGACGCGCTGGATCGAGACGGGCTCGCGGTGCACGTCCATGCGGCCCGCCTCGACCTTCGACAGGTCCAGGATGTCATTGATGAGCTGGAGCAGGTCCGAGCCGGCGGAGTGGATGACGGTGGCGTAGTCGACCTGCTTGTCGGTCAGGTTGCCCTCGCCGTTCTGGGCGAGCAGCTGGGCCAGGATGAGCAGGCTGTTGAGCGGGGTCCGCAGCTCGTGGCTCATGTTGGCCAGGAACTCCGACTTGTACAGGGAGGCCTGGGCCAGCTGCCGGGCCCGTTCCTCCAGTTCCTGGCGGGCCTGTTCGATCTGCAGGTTCTTCCGCTCGATGTCCCGGTTCCGGTCCGCCAGCAGGGCCGCCTTCTCCTTCAGCTCCGCGTTGCTGTCCTGCAGTTCGCGTTGGCGGGCCTGCAGTTCCTGGGACCGGGCGCTGAGTTCCGCGGTCAGCTGCTGCGACCGGCCCAGCAGTTCGTCGGTGCGGGCGTTGGCGACGAGCGCACCCACGTTGGCCCCCAGCAGCTTCGTGAACTGCTCCAGGAAGTCGCGGTGCAGGGGTGCGAACGGGCGGACGGCGGCCAGCTCCAGTGCGCCGAGGACCTGCCCCTCGACCACGATGGGCAGCACGATCAGCGTGGACGGGTCGGCCGCCCCGGTACCGCTGGCCACCCGCGCGTACCCGGCGGGCAGGTCCTCCACGACGAGGGTGCGGCCGTCAGCGGCGGCCTGCCCCACCAGGGACCGGCCGACGCGCACCCGCCGCACACCGTCCGCCCGCTCGTCCGGCATCCCGTACGAGGCGATGGCGACGAGCTCGGGCCCGTCGGCGCCGTCCTGCGCGAGGAAGAAGCAGCCGTACTGGGCGCGCACCAGCGGCGGTACCTCGCGCATGACCAACTCGGCCACGGTGGGCAGGCTGCGGCGCCCCTGGATGCCGCCGGAGACCCGGGCGAGGTTGGTCTTCAGCCAGTCCTTCTCCTCGTTGGCCCGGGTCGTGGCGCGCAGGGACTCGACCATCGCGTTGATGTTGTCCTTCAGCTCCCCGACCTCGCCGGGCGCGTCGGCGGCGATCGTCCGGGTCAGGTCCCCGCGGGCCACGGCGCTGGTGACCTCGGCGATCGCGCGGACCTGGCGGGTCAGGTTGCCGGCGAGCTCGTTGACGTTCTCGGTGAGCCGCCGCCAGGTGCCGGAGACGTCCGCGACCTCGGCCTGTCCACCGAGCCGTCCCTCACTGCCCACCTCGCGGGCCACGCGGGTGACTTCGGCGGCGAACGAGCCGAGCTGGTCGACCATGGTGTTGATGGTCGTCTTCAGCGCCAGGATCTCGCCGCGGGCGTCCACGTCGATCTTGCGGGTGAGGTCGCCGCGGGCGACGGCCGTGGTGACCTGGGCGATGTTGCGGACCTGATTGGTCAGGTTGTCCGCCATCGAGTTGACGTTGTCGGTGAGGTCCTTCCAGGTGCCCGACACACCGTGCACGGTGGCCTGGCCGCCCAGCTTGCCCTCGGTGCCCACCTCGCGCGCGACCCGCGTGACCTCCTCGGCGAACGACGAAAGCCGTTCGACCATCGTGTTGATCGTCTCCTTGAGCTCCAGGATCTCGCCGTTGGCGTCGACCCTGATCTTCTGCGTCAGGTCGCCGCGGGCGACGGCCGTGGCCACTTGGGAGATGTTGCGGACCTGCGAGGTCAGGTTGTCGGCCATGCTGTTCACGCCGGCGGTCAGCTCCCGCCACACACCGCCGGCGCGCGGTACCCGGGCCTGCCCGCCGAGCAGCCCCTGGCCGCCGACCTCCTCCGCGACCCGGGTGACCTCGGTGGTCACGAGGGAGAGCTGCGCCACCATTCCGTTGTAGACGACCGCGATCTTGCCGGGCAGGCCGCCCACGTCCTCGGGCAGGCGCGTGTCGAGGTTGCCGTCGCGCACGGCGGTCAGCCCCGCGAGCAGTTGTTCGAGTGTCCGGTCGGTCTCGTCCATGTGCACACCCATGCCGTGCCGTCGATTCCACTGTTGCACGCAACGCGGCAACCGGTCTCCTCCTGCCGCCCACCCCGGTCCCGGACGAGGGCGCCGCGGTGGACGAACACGGGCGGCCGCCCAGCGTGCCCTCCGCGGCCTCAGCTGCCGGGCCGTGAGGGAGGGCCGGCGGCGGCGTCCGCCGGGGCGGGGGCGAGGTGGAGGACGAAGCCGCTGTGCGGGCGGGTGGGGATCCGCGACAGCGGGATGGTCAGGTCCTGGTCGGGGACCTCGTGGTCGAGGTGGGCCAGCTCGGCGGTGAACGCCGCCAGGACGCTGACGGTGATGTCCTCGCCCGGGCAGCGGTGTCCCAGGGCGGGGTCCCCGCCGCCTTGCGCGACGATCCGTTCCACGGCGTCGGGGTCGGCGGTGAAGCGGGCGGGCGTGAAGTGGTACGGGTTGTCCCACAGCGCCGGGTCGTGGTGGTGGCCGTAGACGTCGAGCAGGACCATGGTGCCCTGCTGGATGCGGATGCCCTGCCAGGTCAGGTTCCGCGCCGCGACCCCGCCGACGAACGGGACGAAGGGATAGAAGCGGCGCACCTCGTGGGCGAAGGCCGTGCTCAGGTCCCGCAGCTGCCGCCCGGACGCCGTACGGAGCTCCTCCGCGAGGTCCCGGTGGCGGTGCAGGGCGTGCGCGGCGAACGTGATGAACCAGGTGATCCCGACGGTCGGCCGGATGATGTTGAGGAGTTCGACCGCGCAGGTCCGCTCGTCCGGCGGGAGGCCGTCGACATCGCGGTGACCGGCGACGGCGGCGAGCGCCGAGCCGTCACGGACGGGCTGCCGGCCCTCCCGCACCGCCGTGATCAGGGCCGCGAGGGCCGCCTCCTGGCGGTTGCGGGAGTGCCGGGCGCGCAGGTGCCGCAGCCCGGGGCTCGCGAACCCGTCGAGCATGGCCACGCAGTCGTGGGCCATGAGCCGGGCCTGGTCGGGGGTCGGGGCCAGCCCCACCCACGCGCACACGGCCCGCGCGAGCGCCTCGGCGGCCGTGTCGAAGAGCACCACGGCCCCGCCCCGGTGCTCCGCGACGCTCTCCCGCCACTCCCGGACCGCGTCCCCGGTGAGCGCGGCGACCCCGTCCGGGTCCTTGAGCAGGGACAGGAACAGGGCCTTGCGGACCCGGTGCGCCGCGCCGTCGAGGGTGTGCACGGCGCCCCTGCCGAACAGGGTGTCCAGGACCGGCTCCGGCACCGCCCCCGACCGCCGCACGTTCTGCTCGTCGTAGAAGAACGACACCGCCTGCGGGCCGTGCAGGGCGATGGCCGGATGGCCCAACAGGTGGGTCCGCACCGGGGCTCCCGCCGTCTCGCGGAGCCGGTTGGGCAACCAGGCGTATCCGTGGAGCAGCAAGGGGAGGGTGCTGTCACCCCGCCCGTGCACGGGGACTCTCATGAAGCTCATGATGCGCGCCTTCCTGCGCGGCGGCACCGCGTACGGCGGCCGGCCGCGACCCGCGAGCCCCCCGGCACCGGCGCAGGACCGCGCCCGTGCCGGTGCGGCAGCCCGCCCGACACGGGCGCTCAGTCGGGGGCCATACGGGCGAACGGGCTGGTGTCGAGCCGGGCCAGGAGGTCCCAGGGTCCGTCGTACACGGCCCGGGCGCCCGCCTCCAGCAGGTCCGCGCGGGGAATGCCCCCGCACAGCAGGCCCACGCAGCACACGCCGGCCCGTGTACCGGCGCGCATGTCCCACACGGTGTCCCCGACGAACACGGCCCGGCCGGGCTCCGCGCCCGCCAGCCGAAGGCCCTCGCGAACCGGCTCGGGGTGGGGCTTGCCGTGTTCCACGTCGTCCGAGCTGGTGCATGCCGTGATCGCGTCGTCAGCATCGATGGCGCGGCGCAGCGCGTCCAGCTCGGCGCCGGACGCCGAGGTCACCAGGACGACCCGAAAGCCGTCCGCGGCGAGCCGCCGCAGCAGGCCGGCGGCGCCGTCCAGGGCGGGCAGCCGGTCGAACCAGGTGGCGTACAGCACGTCGTGTGCGGCGCCGATCCGCTCGTACTCCCCGGCGCCGGCGCCGTCGCTCTCCGGGGGCGGACCGAGCAGGTGGGCCGTCAGGTCCTCGCCGGGCAGGCCCACGGCCCGGTGCACGGCGTGCATCGGCACCCGGTGTCCCGCCTGCCGCAGCGCCTCCCACCAGCAGGTCACGTGCAGGTGGTTGGTGTCCGCGAGGGTTCCATCGACGTCGAACAGCGCGGCCCGTCCGGTCACGGCCCCTCACCTCCGGTGGACACGGCCCTCACCTCCGGTGGAGTCCGCCTGCGCGCGCGCCGGCCCCGGCCAGGGGCGGCGTGTCGAGGCCGGAGCCGCTCTGCAGGCCCTCGAGGAAGGCGCCCAGCGCCTCCGTGGCCGTTCGGGTGGGCGCCCAGCCGAGCTCCTGTCGCGCCCGGTCCGCGTACAGCAGAGGAAGCCGCAGCACGGCGTCCAGGAGCCCCGGCGCGGCCGGCACCAGGCGCATCCGCCAGACCGCGGCCAACGCGGCACGGGCCGCGGCCGCGGGCAGCGGCAGCGTCCGGGCGTGCAGCAGCCGGGCCACGGACGCGGTGTCCAGCACCGGCTCCGCCGCCAGGTTGAACGGCCCGCGCACGGGCCGCAGCACCGCCGCCCGGTAGGCTTCGGCGGCGTCGTCGGTGTGCAGGGCCTGGAACCGCAGGCCCCCCACCGCCGGGACCACCGGCACCAGGCCGGGCCGGATCAGCTTCCACGGCAGCAGCGGGCCGGCGAAGATCCGCCGCTGCTCCGACGCCGACGCCTCCTTGAACAGGAACGCCGGCCGTATCCGCACCACCCGCATGTGCTGGTGGGCGGCCTCGAAGCCGTCGAGGCAACGCTCCAGGTACGCCTTCTCCCGCGTGTACGCGGCACCCGGCCAGCCGTGCGTCGGCCAGGTCTCGTCGACGCGGCTGCCGTCCGCCGGACCGGGGGAGTACGCGCCCACGGACGAGGCGTACACGAGGGCGTCGACCCGGGCCCGCGCACATTCCTCGAAGACGCGGATGCTGCCCAGTACGTTCGTGCGCCAGGTCTCCAGCGGGTCGTGCGTCGGCTGGAACTTCCACGCCAGGTGCACGACCGCGACGCCGTCCGCGCCGTCCCGTGCGAACAGCCCGGCGAGATCGGCCCCGCCGGGATCCACGTTCCCGGCGACCCACCGGACGCCGGGCACCTCGTACCGGGGGAGCCTGCGGGCGAAGCCGATCACCTCGGACACCGCGGGCTCGGCGGCCAGCGCCCGTACGACGCTGGTGCCCGCATTGCCGGTGGCACCCGTCACCACGACCTTCATGGCCCTCACGCCACCTTCCCGCCGGGTGCGGACTCCGCCAGGACACGGGTCTGGGTACGCCGTACGGCGGGGGCGAAGACCCGGTCGGACGCGGCCGTCCGGAGGCTCTCCAGCAGGCCCGCCTGCCGCTGGGCGCGCTCCAGCAGCCGGTCGATGCAGCTGCGGTCGAGGCGTGCGTCGGTGGTGGCGATCGACTGCAGGGACCGCCAGAGGGCGGCCTTGCCCTCCACCCCGAGCCGCATGGCCTCCAGCTCGATGACGTCGCTGAGCGGGGAACGGGACACCAGGCGGCCGTTGAGCTTGAGGCGGCTCGCCATCTCGCCGATCCGGCCGAGCACGGTGCGGGCGTGCATCGCGGGAATGTCCAGGGCCGTCATGACCTCGCGCAGGCTGTCCCGGTCCTCGGCGATCTGCGCGGCCAGCCGCTCCAGCTGCGGTTCCATCGGCGAGCCGCGGTGGTGCCGGACCATCCGCCGGATCAGCGAGACGCCGGCGTTGGCTCCGGTGAGGTGGTCGTTGAGGTAGACGGCGAGCAGCCGGCCCTCGTGGAGGTCGGAGCGTTCCTTCATGGCGGGTCTCCTCTTCGCGCGGTGTCCGCCGCGGCCGCAGGGGCGGCCGCCGGACCGTCCGCCCGGGCGCCTGCCCCCGCCCGGGCCGCGAAAACACCGACCGCCACCTCCGCGCCGCAACGGTCGGAGCCCGGTGCCGGCGGCCCGGTGGCGGGGCCGGTCAGTGCGGCGGGTGCCAGTGCGTGAGCAGGATGGTCGCGTCGTCGCGCAGCTCGTGCGCCTGGTGGTCGAGGAGGCTCAGCACGAGCCGCCGCAGCGCTTCGGGCGCCGCCCCGCCCGCCGCCATGGACCGTACGACGATGTCCGTCAGCCGCTGCTCGCCGAACGTCTTGCCGTCGGGCGAGCGGGCCTCGGTGACCCCGTCGGTGTGGACGAGTACCCGGTCGCCCGGCTGGAGCCGCACCGTGTACCCCGCCGGCTCGCGCCCCTTCCCGTACGCCCCCAGGCCGAGCGGGAGCTGCGCCCTGCGCTCGAGGGCGTGGGGCACGATCCGGCCGTCGCGGATCAGCAGGGGCGGCGGGTGCCCGCAGTTCACCCAGGCCAGCTGCCCCGTCACGGTGTCGAGGCGGGCCAGGACACCGGTGAGCAGGCGGTCCGGGATCCAGCGGGTCAGCGCCTCCTCGATGCTCAGGGCCACCCCGGTCAGGGCGGCGACCCCGGAGCCGCCGGAGATCTCGGTGCCGCCGGAGATCCCGGTGTCGTCGCGCCGGGCCGCCCGGCACGCCGCCAGCGCGATGGCACTGGCCCCGCCGGAGGCCAGGTCGTGTCCCATCGCGTCCAGGACGGCCAGTTGCAGCACGTCCCCGTCGAAGCTGTGGTCGAAGGCGTCCCCGCCGATGTCGTAGGCCGGTTCGAGGACCGCGCTGGAGGTGACCCGCCGGCTGCCGATGGTCCGTGGCGGCAGGAAGGCCCACACGAGTTCGGCCTGGTGGCTCATCGGGCGGCTGCGGACGACCGTGACCAGCCCGTCGTCGTGCGTGCTTTTCGAGACCACCAGGAGCGTGCCGAGGGTGGCCAGGGCCTCTGCGCGCTCCTCGGCCTCGCCCGGATCCCCGGTCCCGTCGGGGGCGGCGTACAGCACGCCGAGCCGCTCGATCCCGTCGACCATGGGGATCCAACGCCCGCGGCCGCCGCCGGACTCCCGCTGCACCCGCTTGGTCCGATAGGCCAGTCCGGCGAGGGAGCCGTCGATGTCCAGCGCCGCCCCGCCGGTCAGCGGCACCAGACGGCGCTGCTGCACGTCGGCGAGCAGGATCCTGACCCCGGACAGACCCAGCTCGCGGCCCGTGTCGACGATCAGGGCGGCGACCTCGCCGGGGCCGATGTCATGGCTGCGGCGCAGCGCTCGCGCCAGCGCCCCGTCCACCCCGGCCTGCCCACCTTCCATCCCTCGACGGTATCCCGGGCGCACGGGCGTGTCCCGGCCGCCGGGCCCGGCCGGGGCGGCCCGATCGGGTTTGGAAGCGACCGGAGGGGTGAGACGCCGGGCATGGTGCGCATCGGGTACACGATGATGAGCGAACAGGCCGGTCCGCGCGCCCTCGTCGAGCACGTGGTGGGTGCGGAGGAGGCCGGGTTCGACTTCTCCGTCATCTCCGACCACTACTTCCCCTGGCTCGACGAGCAGGGGCATTCCCCGTACGCCTGGAGCATCCTGGGCGCCGCCGCACAGGCCACCGAGCGCATCCCCCTGATGACGTACGTGACCTGCCCGACGTACCGCTACCACCCGGCCGTCGTCGCCCAGACGGCGGCGACGGTCCAGCTGCTGTCGCAGGGGCGTTTCCGCCTCGGCCTCGGCTCGGGCGAGAACCTCAACGAGCACGTCGTCGGCGCCGGCTGGCCCGCACCCCGGGTCAGGATCGAGCGCCTGGAGGAAGCGGCGTCCGTCATCCGCCGGCTGCTGGCCGGCGAGACCGTCGACCACGACGGCCCGCACTTCCGCGTGGACCACGCCCGGCTGTGGGACCTGCCCGACCGGCCCCCGCCGATCGGGATCGCCGTGTCCGGCCCCCGCTCCTGCGCCGTCGCCGGCCGCCTCGCGGACCTGGTCATCGCCATCGAACCGAAGCGGGAGCTGCTGGACGCCTTCGACCGGCACGGCGGCGCGGGCAAGCCGCGCGTCGGCCAGGTGCCCGTCTGCCACGACGCCGACCGCGACGCCGCCGTGGCCCGCGCCCACGACCAGTTCCGCTGGTCGCAGACGGGATGGCCGGTCAACGCCGAACTCCGCGGCCCCGCCGGATTCGGGCGGGCGACACAGGTGGTGCGCCCCGAGGACCTGGCGAAGGCCATCCCGTGCGGGGCGGACGTGGAGCCGTTCACCGCAGCGGTCCGGGCGTACGTGGACGCCGGGTTCGACGAGGTGGCCCTGGTCCAGATCGGCGGCGCGCACCAGCGGTCCTTCCTCGACTGGGCCCGGACGGACCTCCTTCCGGCCCTGAGGGAGCTCTGACACGACGACCGAGGAGTGGACGGCCATGACGCCCAGGGGCCCCGCCGCGTGACCGTCGCCCGACACCCGACTCCCGCACGCTGCGTCCCGTCCTGCGGCCCGCCCCGCGCGGCGTTTGAGCGGAGGAGACAGGGGCAGGCGCGGGCCAGCTCCAACGGATGGCCCTGGAGGCCGACATGTCAACAGAAACCCTCGTCGCCATCATCGTCCCGTGCGTCATCGTGCTCCTCCTGATCGGTGTCGGACTGTGGGCGGTGTCCAGGCGACGCCACCTCAAGCACCGCTTCGGCCCCGAGTACGAGCGCACCGTCGAAGAAGCGGGCGGGCGGCTCCCGGCCGACCGCGAACTGCGCAGCCGCGAACGGCGGCACGACTCCCTCCAGATACGGGAGCTGCCGCCGGACCTGAGGCAGCAGTACGCCGAGGACTGGAGCCGCGTACAGGAGCGCTTCGTGGACCGGCCCGAGAGCGCGGTCTCCGAGGCCGACTCCCTGGTCAGCCGCCTCATGCGGGAGCGCGGCTATCCCACTGAGGGCTACGAGCAGCAGCTCCAGGACCTGTCCGTCGAGCACGGCCGCACCCTCGAGCACTACCGCGACGCCCACGACGTCCTGGCCCGCCGCGGCGGGCACGCCACCACCGAGGAGCTGCGCGGGGCGATGGTGCACTACCGCGCCCTGTTCGACGAACTCCTGGCGGCGCCCTCGGGCGCGGGCAGCGGGGGCAGCCGGACGGAGGAGACATGAAGCACGACGAGACCAGCGGATCCCGTGAAGGACTGACGGAAGGACTGACCACCGAAGAACTGGCCCGCCCGCGCATGGACGCCGACCCCGACACGGCGGAGACCACCGAGGGGAGGCCGGCCTACCCGGGCGATGCGGTCGCCGTGGACGACGCGACCACGACCGGGGCACCGCCGGACCTCGGCGAGGGGAAGGACCGTCCGGACCCGGCGGACACGAGTGGACTGACGGCCGCGGCGGCGAGAACGGACCGGGAAGACCGGGAGGACCGGGAAGACGGGGAGGACCGGGAGGACCGGGAGGACCGGATGGAAGCGGACGCGGCCGGGGCCGAAACGGCGGAACCGGACGCGACGCCCCTGATGCCGGAGTCGCAGGCCGCAGAGTTCCGCGACGAGTGGAGCCGGATCCAAGGGGAGTTCGTCGACGACCCCAAGGAGTCCGTCCGTGCCGCGGACGGCCTCGTCGCGGCCGTCATGCAGCAGCTGGCCGGCACGTTCGCCTCCCACAAGGAGGAGCTGGAGCAGCAGTGGAGCAGCGGCGGCGAGGTCGCCACCGAAGACCTCCGCCTCGCCCTCCAGCGCTACCGTTCCTTCTTCAACCGCCTGCTGAGCACCTGACCGCGGTACGCGGCGCGCCGGCGCGCGCACGGACGCCCCGTCCTGGGAAACGGGGGAACGGGGCGTCAGATCCCGGTCCGCCGGCGACCGCCCGGGGCCGCAGGGGCGGCGGCCTCCAGGTCGTCGACGCTTCCGGACATGACGGCCCGTACGTGCCGGGTCAGGTGGTCGTCGGGCCAGTCCCACCACGCCACGGCCAGCAGCCGGGCGATGTCCGGCTCGCTGTACCGGCGGCGGATCAGCCGCGCCGGATTGCCGCCGACGATGCCGTAGTCGGGGACGTCGTCGACGACGACGGAGCCGGCTGCGACGATCGCGCCGTGGCCGATCCGGACCCCCGGCATGACCGTGGCCCCGTGGCCGAACCAGACGTCGTGCCCGACGACCGTGTCCCCGCGGCCCGGGAGGCCGGTGATCAGGTCCACGTGCTCGGCCCAGGCGCCGCCCATGATCGGGAACGGGAAGGTCGACGGGCCGTCCATCCGGTGGTTCGCGCCGTTCATGATGAACCGCACGCCGGTGCCCAGCGCGCAGAACCTCCCGATGACGAGCCTCTCCGGACCGTAGTGGTACAGCACGTTCCGGCTCTCGAAATCGGTCGCCGCGTCCGGATCGTCGTAGTACGAGTACGCCCCCACCTCGATCAGTGGAGACTTCACCAACGGCCTCAGGAGCACCACGCGCGGCTGCCCGGGCACGGGGTGCAGGACGGACGGGTCGGGCACGTCGGAAACCATCCCGGCACCACTCCAGACGGTGTGACGGTGTACGAACACGGGGACAACCCGCCCATGGTCCCACCCGCGCCAGGGGACCCGCTGGTCGGGTCCCCGGCGGTCAGTGGCCGGTGGAGCTGCCCGTGCCTCCGCGGAGCACCGCCAGGGGAGTGTCAGGCGGCGTGGGCGGCGTGGGCGGCGTGGGCGGCGTCGGCGATGAGGTCGGCCACCGCGCGCGGCTGGGAGGCCAGGGAGGCGTGACCGGCGTCCAGTTCGATGGTCTTCCGCGGATCCATGCGCTGGGCCATGCGCCGCTGGTTGTCGGGGTGGATCATGTTGTCGTTCAGGGAGACCTGGTACCAGCACGGCTTCACGCGCCAGGCCGGGGCGCTGACGCCGTCGCCGAACGTCGAGGCCAGCGGTGCCTTCTGGGTCACTGCCATCACCAGCGCCTCGTCCGCCGGAAGGTCCTGGGCGAAGCTCTCGTGGAACGCGTCCTGCGCGATCCACAGGTAGCCGTCGGAATCCGGGACGATGTTCCCGAAGGCGCTCGGGGGCATCTCCTCGCTGATCCCGCCCGGGCTCTCGCCCGCGTCCGGGGCGAACGCGGCGATGTAGACCAGCCCGGTCACGTTCGGCAGGTCACCGGCCTCCGTGATCACCGCGCCCCCGTACGAATGGCCGACCAGCACCACCGGGCCGTCCACCTGTCGCACCATCTTGCGGGTGCGCTCGGCGTCGTCCGCGAGGGAGGTCAGCGGGATCTCCACCGCGTGCAGCGACTCGAAGCCGCGGGCGTGGAGCTCGGTGATGACCTTGGCCCAGTGGGCGGCACCGCCCCAGAAGCCGTGGACCAGGACGATTGCGGGCTGTGCGGCCATCGGGTCGGCCCTCTCGGATGATCCGGGACACCTGTCGCATCCAGCAGACCTCGGCCCCGGCGCCTCCGCGCGCCGGGTTGCCCCTTCCGGGCGCCGGCACCTGGACCGACCCGCCGGCGTTCACGGACGACCTCACCCGGTGGAAGGTCTCGGGTTAGCGGCCCCCCGGCCGCCCGCGGCCTAAGCTCGCCTGGTGACGGAGAACGAGATCAAGCTGAAGGCCATCGCCGCGCTCACCGCCCTGCGTTCGGGGGCCGACACGGCGTTCGTCTCCGACCTGTTGGCGGAGGTCGTGCCGACCCAGTTCGCCGTCCCGGCCGACGCGACGGCGCAGGAGGTCGGCCAGGCGGTGATCGAGCAGGTGTCGGCGCCGCTGAGCGCGCTGGTGAACGGGTTCATCCTGGCCTTCGACGCGCTCGCCGACGCCCACGACAGCGCTGGCCCGGACGTGAGCACGGAGCAGATCCTCCAGGATCTCGCGCTGGCCCTCGCCCGGGAGGACACCGGCTGAGCGGCGCGGCCCGACGCGTCTCCACTGCGCGGCCCGCGCGGGTGCATCCGTACGACCCCGAAGCGGCGAATCCCGTCCGAACCTCCTGCTCCAGTCGGCGGAGCAGGGGGTTCGCCCCCCGTCGAGCGGCCGACGCCCGGGCACGCCCCGTGATACTGACGCCATGACACATCCCGCAGCTCCCGCCGGCAGCCACGCGGATTCCGCCGGGGACGGGCTGCCGTCCGTCCCGTTCGCCCGCATCAAGGTCCGTACCGGAGCCCTCGTCTTCTGCGGGGACGAGCTGGCCCTCATCCGCCGGGACCGCCCCGCCTCCGCCCTGTACACCCTGCCCGGCGGCAACGTGGAGGACGGGGAGGAGCTCACCTCGGCCCTGCACCGGGAACTCGCGGAGGAACTCGGCCTCGACGCCGGCCTGGCCGAGGGCGGCGACCTGATGTGGGTCGTCGACCAGCGGGTGACCCGTCCCGGGCCCACGGCCCCGCCCCGCAAGCTCCACCTGCTCTACCGCATCCACATCGCCCCGGCGGTACGGGTCGGCCTCGCCGCGCACGAGGCGGACGAGCTCCCCGACGGCACCCACGACATCGGCGTCATCGAGTGGATCGACTACCGGGAGGCAGCCGCGCTGCCGCTCTTCCCGCCGGTCGGGCCCGCCCTCGCGGCCCTCCCCGACCCGCGCGCGGCCGTCCCCGACGCCGCGCTGCCGCCCGTCACGGACCGGAACCACACGTGGATCTGATCCCCGGGGACCGGCCTCCGGGGGAGAGCGGGGGGTGACACCGCGCCGCGGGTGAGGGTGACCGCGGACGGCACCGGTGCGTTGCCTGGGTACGGTGCCCGCCCGGACCTGAGTAGGAACGCTCAGGCCGGCCGTCGGGCGGGCGTCGACGATGGTGAACACCACTGCTCGCAACGGGAGAACCACATGCTCAGCCGCCTCGCCGACGTCTTCGTGCCCGCGTTCGGGCGCCTCCGCGTGACCGCGGACCGCGACGCCGTCCTCGCACCGGGCAGTGTGCTCGCCGCCAACCACACCTCCCTCGCCGACCCCGCCATCGTCCTCGCCGCGCTGCGCCGGCTCGGCGTGGAGCCCGTCGTCATGGCCGCCGCCGGGCTCTGGCGCGTTCCCCTCCTCGGGCGCTCCCTCGCCCGCGAGGGCCACATCCCCGTGTACCGCCGGTCCCGGCGGGCCGCGGACGCCCTCGACCTCGCCGAGGCCGCGCTGCGGGAGGGCCGGCTGGTCCTCCTGTACGCGGAAGGGGGCATCCCGGAGCGCCGGGACGCCGCGGAGGCCGAGCCCGCCGCCTTCCGCAGCGGGCTGTCCCGGCTCGCCGAACGCACCGGTGCCCCCGTCGTGCCGGTCGGGCAGGCCGGAGCCCGCCGCGTCACCTCCGGGAGCGCCGCGAAGCAGATCGCGGGCCTGGTCACCGCCCCGGCGCGGCGCCCGGACCTGCACGTCCACGTCGGCGCTCCCGTCCACCTGAGCGGGGACGGCTCCACCCGGACCCGGCAGGCGCACCGCGCGGTCACGGACGCCTGGCGCACGGCCGCCGGGCACCTGGGCGAGCCCGCCGCACTCGCCGGCTAGTGCTCTGACCGCTGTGGGGCGTCAACCGCGCCGTCACAAGGGTGCCGTCCAGTCCCTGGCCGCGCTGGGTTTCGAGTGGGCAGGGGCTCAGTGGACGGACAAGCCGCCGTCGACGAAGATCGCCTGCCCGGTGACGTAGCCGGAGGCACGGCTGGCCAGGAACACCGCCGCTCCGGCGAAGTCCTCGGCCAGACCGTTGCGACCGACCATCGTGCGCGCGGCCAGCGCCGCCACCTGCTCAGGGTCGGAGGACAACCGCGCATTGAGCGGGGTCATGACGAAGCCAGGCACCAGCGTGTTGCAGGTGACGCCGTGTGGCGACCACGCCTCGGCCTGAGAGCGGGCCAGCGACTCGAGCGCCCCCTTGGAGACCCCGTAGGCGCCGCTCTGGACGAACGCCCGGTGCGCCTGCTGGGAGGAGATGTGGATGATCCGCCCGAAGCCCCGCTCGGCCATGCCGGGTCCGAACCGCCGGCCCAGCAAGTAGGGTGCCTCCAGGTTCACCGCCATCGTGGCGTCCCACACGTCCTCGCCCAGCTCGCCCATCGGCGGCCGCAGGTTGAGTCCGGCGCTGTTGACGAGGACATCGGGCTCGCCGAACACCTCGGCCGCCTGCTCCGCGGCGGCGCGCACCCCGTCGCGGGTACTCAGGTCGGCGCTCACCCAGGCCGCCCGGCAGCCGTCCGCTGCCAGCTCGTCGACCGTGGCGGCCAGTTCCGCCTCCTTGCGCGCCACGATCACCACACTCGCCCCCGCTCGCGCGAGAGCCCCGGTGATCGCTCGACCGATGCCGGAACTGCCGCCCGTCACCACGGCGACCCGGTCGTCCAGCGCGAAGAGTTCGGAGAGATAGCTCTGCGAGGTCATGTCCGCACCCTAGTAGCGCTTGGTGGTCGGCTCCCGCCGCCGACGCCCTTCGGGCCGAAAAGAATCGTCCGCCGTTCGACGGCCTCTCCGGCAGGGGCCTCCTGGCCCGCCCCGGACCGCGTTTCCGGTGGGGCCGGTCATGCCGGATTGCGAGCTGCAGTGCCGGTCGCGGGCGCGGCGGCCACTTCCGGTCCGCTCCGTCCACCCCCGCGCGCGCCGGCGATTTTCCGCCGAATCCGGGGATCCGCCCGTTCGGCGGCCGCCGCTCGGTAGCGTCCCGTTACGGAAGATCCGGTGCCGGAAACGGCAGAGCGCAGGACGAGAGGTACGGCCATGGCCAACGTGGAAGTTTCACTGAAGGAAGCGATGACCTCGATCGAAGGGGTGCTGGGCGTGGCTCTGGTGGACTACACCAGCGGTATGGCCCTCGGCACGCTGGGGGGCAGCAAGGACCTGGACCTCGCAGTCGCCGCGGCCGGCAACACCGACGTGATCCGGGCGAAGGTCCGCACCATGGAGATGCTGGGGATGCAGGACGACATCGAGGACCTGCTGATCACGCTCGGGAGCCAGTACCACCTGATCAGGGTGCTGAGGAGCCGCAGCGGGTCCGGTCTGTTCCTCTACCTCGTGCTGGACAAGGGCCGTTCCAACCTGGCCATGGCCCGCCACCAGTTGCGCCGGATCGAGGCGGATCTGGAGGTCTAGACGCAGCGCCCCGCCAGGTCCACGCATGCCCATGAGTTGCAAATGTCTTCAACTCGGCACATCCGAAAACGGTCAACTTCGGTTCCGCGTGGGCCGGCAGGGCGGGACGATGGACACGAAGGTCGTCCGGTGGCGGGGATGCGCGGGACATGGCAACGGGACCGAGGAGCAGCAGGAGCGTCGTGGGAATGCAGGTGCCGCTGTACCAGGCCAAGGCGGAGTTCTTCCGGATGCTCGGCCACCCGGTCCGCATCCGCGTGCTGGAACTCCTGCAAGACGGTCCGAAGCCGGTGCGCAGCCTGCTGGCCGAGATCGACGTCGAGCCGTCGAACCTCTCCCAGCAGCTGGCGGTCCTGCGCCGCTCGGGCATCGTGGTGTCCACCCGCGAAGGGTCCTCGGTGACCTATGCCCTGGCCGGCGTGGAAGTCGCCGACCTGCTGCGGGCGGCCCGCCGCATCCTGACCGAGATGCTGGCCGGGCGGAACGAACTGCTCGCCGAACTCCGGCAGGTGGAGCCTGACCCAGTGAACACCTGACAGCCGGCTCCGCCGTGCCGGCCCGCGGGGACCCGCCGGCCGCGGCGGCCGGAACGCACGCGGCACGGCGGGGGTGCCCCGCGGTGTCGCGTGCGCGTGCCGCTCCGCTCAGCGCGGGGCGGCGGGCCGGCGGGCGTAGCAGAACAGGTGCTCCTCGGGGGCCGCGAGCTCCCCCTCCGGCTCGAAGACCGAGACGGCATGGTGGAGGACCTCCAACCCGCAGTCCTCGCGCAGCCTGCGCAGGTACTCCTCGGCCGAGAAGCTGGAGACCTCGACCCGGCGCCCCATCCACTCGATCTGGACGCCTTCCACATCGGCCGGCACCGTGGCCGACACGAGGTAGCCGCCGGGCACCAGCCAGCCGGCCATCCGCTCCAGCGCCGCGGACGCCTCCGCCCGGCTCATCATCAGCAGCGGGAAGAACGCGCAGACGGCGTCGAAGCTCCCGTCCGGCGCGCTGAACCCGCGCACGTCGCACTGTTCGAACCGGGCCCCCGGGACCTGTGCCCGGGCCAGCCCGACCATCGCCCCGGACACGTCGATCCCCGTCACCTCACAGCCGGCGCGGACCAGCCGGTCGGCGACCGGCCGCCCGGTCCCGCTGCCGACGTCCAGGACGCGGGCCCCCGGGTCCAGCCGCGCGGACAGCCAGTCCACCGCCGCCAGCTGGGCCGGCAGTCGCCCGAAGGCACGCTCGTAGTCGACTCCCAGGCCGTCGAACAACTCGGCCGCGGACACCGTCCCCGGCCGCCCCTGCCCCGGCGTGGAACGCTCCGGCTCGTCTCCGTGCACCGCACACTCCCTTCCCGCACCGTCATGCCCGACCGGACCACCCTTCCCCGCGCACCGCTCCCGCAGACGCCCGCTGTCCTACCGGCTCGGCACGCTTCCCGCCCGGAACGCGCACGCGCTCTCGACGGCCTGGACGCACGCCCCCGGTCCGCCTCCACCAGGGAACCGTCGACGGCGCGAGCACGCAGGCCGCGGTCCGGGAGCCCCCCGTCCGCGGCCTGACGGTCCGCCGGGCCCGGCGGGGTGTCCGGCGGGCGCTCGTTAACCCCGGCCGATCCCTTCCTTAAGGGGGCCTCAAGATCCTGGCTCCCGCGCTCGAACTGACGTTTTGTCCGATTCCGGATCGCTAGCGTGCTGCCCCGTCCCCCATCCCCGCACCGATGAGGCAGGCAGTCATGACCAGGAACGCACACCGCCGCACCGCCGGCACCAAGGCGAAGGCGGCCGGCGCGCTCGCCCTGACGGCGGCCGTCGCCGGCACCGCGATCGTCCTCACCGGGACCGCCCAGGCGGCCTCCGTGGGCGCCGCCTTCACCCGGTCCAGCAGCTGGGACACCGGCTACACGGGCCAGTACGTGATCACCAACACCGGCAGCCAGCCCCTGAAGAACTGGACCCTGGAGTTCGACCTGCCCGCCGGGACCACCCTGTCCTCGCTGTGGAACGGCGAACAGACCGTCAGCGGCGGCCACGTCACCGTCAAGCCGCCGCGCTGGGACACCGCCGGACTCGCCCCCGGGGCCTCCGCCACCATCGGCTTCGTCACCGCCGCGCAGGGCGGCGCCCCGGCCAATCCCACCGGCTGCCTCATCAACAAGGAGAAGTGCTCCGCCGGCTCCGGCCCCACCCCCCTCCCCACGGGCCGCCCCACCACCGCCCCGAGCCCCACGGCCACCACCCGCCCCACGACAGCGCCCACCGCCACCGCCACGGCGACCGCCACGGCCGGCCCCAAGCCCACCGCCACCGCGACGCGCCCGGGCGGTACCACGAAGACGGCCCCGTTCGCCCCGTACGTGGACACCTCGCTCTACCCCGCCTTCGACCTCGTCGGCACGGCCGAGCAGACCGGCGTCAAGGAGTTCAACCTGGCCTTCGTCACCTCCGGAGGCGGCTGCAACCCGCTGTGGGGCGGCGTCACCGCCCTCGGCTCCGACCACGTCGCCTCCCAGATCCAGGCCCTGCGCGCCAAGGGCGGCGACGTCCGGGTGTCCTTCGGCGGCGCAGCCGGCTCCGAACTCGCCCTGGCCTGCTCCTCGGCCGCGGACCTGGCGGCCGCGTACGGCAAGGTCATCGACGCGTACGGGCTGACCAAGGCCGACTTCGACATCGAGGGCGCGGCCCTGCCCGACACCGCCGCCAACACCCGGCGCGCCCAGGCCATCGCCATGCTCCAGAAGAAGCACCCCGGCCTCGACGTCTCCTTCACCCTGCCCGTGATGCCCGAGGGCCTCACCCAGCCGGGCGTGGACCTCCTCGCCAACGCGAAGCGCAACGGCGTGGGCATCGCCGCCGTCAACATCATGGCGATGGACTACGGGCCGGCGTACAGCGGTGACATGGGCGGTTACGCGATCCAGGCCGCGACCGCGACCCAGGCCCAGATCAAGGGCGTCCTCGGGCTCTCCGACGCCGAGGCCTGGAAGACGGTGGCCGTCACCCCGATGATCGGCGTCAACGACGTGACCAGCGAGATATTCACGGTCGAGGACGCCACCCAGCTGGCCGATTTCGCCCGCAGCAAGGGCCTGGGCTGGCTCTCCATGTGGTCGGGGACCCGCGACAAGCAGTGCCCCGGCGGCGCCAAGAACCAGGCCGACGCCACCTGCTCGTCCATCCTGCAGGCCCCGCTGGCCTTCACGAAGGCCTTCGCCGCCCGTTCCTAGGGCCTCCTTCCCGCGGGTCGCACCTCCCGTCCGGCCCCTCCCGTCCCGCCCCGCGAGCCCCGGCGAGCGCGCCCGCGCGTTCCGCTCCGTGTCCGGCCGCCAACGGGCCGTGCCCGGCCCCGGGCGGGGCGGGTACCGCCCGGCGGCGACGCGGCGGGCGGGCCGAGCGCGCGGCTGGGTCCGGGGCGACCATGGTCACGTGGGAGACAAACCGGTACGGGACCGGGGCGCCGGTCACCGGTTGATGGAGGAGGCGCTGGTCGAGACCTGCGCCGAGGCCGGTGCGTCCATCGGCATGTTCTACCTGCCCGAGCCCACCGGGCGGGTGCTGCACCTGGCGGTGACCGTCGGCGTGGCCCGCGAGTTCGCGTCCCCCTGGGCCCGTGTCGGGATGGACGACCCGGTCCCGGTGGCCGACGCGGTCCGCGAGCAGCGCCTCGTATGGCTGGGCGGCCTGGAGGACACGGCCCGCCGTTACCCGCGGGTCGGCCTGGTCGTGCCGTACCGCTTCGCGCTCGCCGCCATCCCGCTGGACGCCTCCGACACGGCGGGCGGGAGGCGCACGGGCGCCGGGCTGGTGCTGCTGTGGCCCGGCTCGCACGGGCCGCGCCTCAGCGACCGGGAGCGGCAGGTACTCGACTCGGGTGCGCAGCGGCTGGCCGGCATCCTGCGCCGGGCCGCCGACGAGGGCCGTGCCATCCAGCCGGAGGCCCACCCGGTCATCCTGGCGCCGCGCCCGCCGCCGACGCCGGCACCCGCGGAGGCGGCGGCGGGCCTGGCCTTCATCCGGCGCCTGCCCGGGGGCAGCTGCGCCCTGGACCTGAACGGGAAGATCACCTTCATCACCGAGCGGGCGGCGGACCTGGTGGGCGAACCCGTCTCGCGGCTGGTCGGTGCCCTTCCGTGGGAGGCGCTGCCCTGGATGGACAACCCCACCGTCGAGGACCACTACCGGGCGGCCATGATCAGCCGGATGCCCCGCAGCTTCCTCGTCGACCACCCGGACGGCCGCCGCCTCCGCTTCGACCTCTACCCGGACGCCAGCGGGCTCAGCGTCCGGATCACCCAGACCGCGGACGAGCCCACGCCCTCCGCCGCCACGCCCCCCGCGGCCGAGGCGGAGCCCTCGCCCAGCCGTGCCAACGCCCTCTACCAGCTGATCCACCTGGCGGCCATCCTCACCGAGGCCGCCCACGCCCAGGACGTCGTCGAAAAGGCCGCCGACCAGCTCGTCCCGGCCCTGGGCGCCCATGCCATGGCCCTGCTGGTCGAGGAGGAGCAGCGCCTGCGCATCGTCGGCTACCGCGGCTACACCGCCGAGCTCATGGCCCGCTTCGACGGCGTTCCCGTCTCCGCCGACACCGCCCGCACACACGTCCTGCGCACTGGTAACCCGCTGTTCTTCGGCAGCCCGGACGAGCTGTTGGCCGCCTACCCCTCGACCCTGGTCCTCGACGGGATGGCCGCCTGGGCGTTCCTGCCCCTGATCTCCTCCAGCCGTCCCGTCGGCTCCCTCATCCTGGGCTACTCCCACCCGCGCACGTTCGCCCCCGGTGAGCGCGCCATCCTGACCGCCATCGCCGGTCTCATCGCCCAGGCCCTGGAGCGGGCCCGGTTGTACGACTCCACCCACCAGCTGGCCCGCAGCCTGCAGACCGCGCTCCTGCCCCGGGTCCTGCCGCAGGTTCCCGGGCTGGAGGTGGCGGCCCGCTACCTGCCCGCGACGCAGGGCCTCGACATCGGCGGCGACTTCTACGACCTGATCCGCATCGACGAGGCCACCGTCGCCGCCGCCATCGGCGACGTCCAGGGCCACAACGTCAACGCGGCCGCCCTCATGGGGCAGGTCCGCACCGCCGTCCACGCCACCGCCGGTGCGCCGCCGGCCGAGGTCCTCGCCCGCACCAACAGGCTGCTGACCGATCTCGAGCCGGGCCTGTTCACCAGCTGCCTCTACGTCCACATCGATTTCACCCGCCGCCGGGCCAGCCTGGCCACCGCCGGCCACCCGCCGCCGCTGCTGCGCCGCCCCGACGGCTCGACCGTGGTGCTGGACCTGCCGCCCGGGCTCCTGCTCGGCATCGACTCCGACACCCCGTACACGGCGACCGAGATCCCCTTCACCCCCGGCGCCCTCCTCGCCCTGTACACCGACGGCCTGGTCGAAACCCCGGGCAGGGACATCGGGGACGCCATCGGCGAGACGGCGGCCCGCCTCACCCGCACCCCGCGACACGCCTCCCTGGACCTGGTGGCCGACAACCTGATCGGGCACGCCCGGCACAGCGCACCCCGGACGGACGACATCGCCCTCCTCCTGCTGCGCCACGGTTACGACGATCCTACTTTTCCTTTGTCCTTCAAGATGCGCTCGAAGTAATTTTACGCCCGTCATAAAGTGGCTGATTGGCGTCGCAGACAGCCCACCCGGAGGCTCGGACTGGCGTGTCGGCACGACGGCGTGGGTAGCGCGTGGTGCGTAGTACGTGGTTGGTACGTGGTGCGTGGTGCGTTTCAGGAGGTGTCACATCGTGGCCCAGGGTGCCCAGGAGCCCTACCCGGCGATGCGGCCGGCGGTCGAGGAGACGTACGGCCCGGCGGACCTGAGCCGGGAGTCCGTCTTCGCCGGAGGATTCATCAACTTCGGCTACTGGAACGCGGTCGACCTGAGCTCCCCCCTCGGCGAGGCCGAGCGCATCCGCAGCCAGCAGGACCTCTACCGGCAGGTCCTGGACGCGGCCGGGCCGCTCGCGCGACTGCGGGTCCTCGAAGTGGGCTGCGGGCTCGGCATGGGCTGCGCGCTCGCCCTGGAGGAGTACGGGCCCGCCGACGTCACCGGCATGGACATCCACCCGCAGCAGCTGGAGCGGGCGCGCGGCACGCACGTCGCCCTGCTGCGCGAGGAACCGGGACGGCTGCGGTTCGTCCGCGGAGCCGCCGAGCGGATGCCCTTCGGGGACGGCGAGTTCGACTCCGTCGTGAGCGTGGAGGCCGCGCAGCACTTCCCGGACCTGGCCGCCTTCGCCGCCGAGACGGCGCGGGTGCTGCGGCCGGGCGGCCGGGTGGCCGTCGCCAGCTTCTTCACCGTGGACGACGCGCCCGACCGCCCGGCCGAACTCGCCGGGCTGCTGCCCACGTTCGAGACCGGCCTGGACATCGCCCGCCCGGTGGCGTCGCTCACGGCCGCGTTCGGCGCCGCCGGGCTCGCGGACGCCCGGGCCCGCTCGATCGGGCCGGGTGTCTGGCCGGGCTGGGACACCTGGCTGGCCCGGCTGTGGGTGCCGGGCACCTGGCCCCGGAACTTCTTCCGGGCGTACGAGCGCCGCGTCATCGACTACTACCTCGTCACCGCGGTCCGCCCGCACCGCGGTTGACCACCCGGGACCGGTACCCGCACCGGTGTGGCGGCCCGTTGTCAGAGGTTACTGCCACACTCGCCGCATGGAGATCGAAAAGGCGGGCGGTGGCTTCGTCAACCCTCATGACCTGCTGCTGCTGACGGACTGGAACCGGGTGGAGCACTGCTGCGAGGACGTGGCGCCGCTGACACCGGAGTTCCTGCTCCAACTGCTCGACGAGGACCCGGTCGTCCAGGGCCATGCGCTCCGGGACCTGATCGAGGCCCTCACCCCGTTGGACACCGTCTTCAGCGCCGCGCCCCCGGCCGCCCTGTTCGTCGCGGCGATCCTGGGGGACCCCCGGACCCTCGCCGAGGTCACCGACCGCGTCGCCGCCGAGGAGTTCCACCTCGGCCCGAAGGAGCCGTTCCCGCTGCGCGTGGGCCTGCTCGACTGGCTCGGCTACACCGCCGAACAGGCCAACCGGCAGCCGACGCCGCCGAACGGCGACGAGGAGGACCTCGACGCCCTCCTCGCCACCGGCCCCACCGTCCTGGAGGCGATACGCCCCTTCCTGGCCGACGCCGCACAGGCGGTCCGCGAGGCCGCCCTGGCCGCCGCCCTGCCGCTGCTCGTCAGGCCCGAACTGGCCCACCACGCCCCGGCCCTGGGCATCGACGAAGAGACCCTGGCCGAAGCCCGCGAGGCGCCCTTCCGGCAGCGGACCGCTCAGGCGCCCCGGTCCTAGGGAGAAATCCGGTTGCCGGGGTGCCACCCCGGGCCTACCCTCCGTCGCGATGGAGATGTCCTTCCGGAAGCTACCGGACAACCAGCACGAGATCCTCGTCCGTGCCCGCAAGGGACCGGACGTCAGGCTCCCCGCCCAGCCGACCGGCCCCACCATGCCGCACGACCTGGTGCACGCGGTCGTGGAGGCCGCCCTCGGCATCGACGACGGCTTCTGGGGGGCGATGGCCCGCGGGGCCACGTTCCAGGGCTTCGAGATGGTCGAACCGGGCCGGCACCGCAGGTCCGGCATGAAGGTGCTCCGCCGGGGCGGCGACGCGGTGATGGCCGCCGAGCTCTCCGTGAACTGGGCGTACCGCGTGTGGCGCGGGCTGGACACGGAGGGCCGGGGAGTCGGCCGCCCGCCCATCGGCCCGGACGCCCTGGCCCGCTCCGGGCCCCGCCTGGACGCGGCCGCCGCCCGCTGGGCCGCGGTCCCCGAGGGCGGGGAACTGGTCTGGCACTGGGGCACCGACCGCTGAGTCCTGCCGCTAACGGAGTTCGGAGAGGTCGACGGACTCCTCGGGGGGCGGGGTCTTGGCCGGCACCGGCTCGTCGTAGTCGGAGAAGTCGGCCCGGCCCCGCTGCCCGTCTTCGACACCCGTGACCCGGAGCAGGTACGGCTCGCCCTCGGTGGCGACGTAGTAGGTGGTCGTGTCGGCTCCGTCCCGGCCGGTGACGGTGATCGCCGCCTTCCCGTCGACGGTGGTCCTCCCGCCCTTCGTCAGGTTCTCCGAGGCGGGCCCCGCGGTGTACTTGCGCTGGAAGTCGGTCAGGTCGCACACCTGGGTGAGGCCGCGCAGCAGGGCGTTCTCGGCATTGCCGTGGACCCACCGGTCGTTGATCAGGGCGGCCGCGTCCTCGCCGGCCGGCCCCGGGACCTGCGACTTCAGGAAGGCCGTGTTCGGTTTCACCCAGATGTCCTGGCCGCGTTTGACTATCTGTGCGCTGCCGCCGCCCTTGGGCAGGCCGACGCTGCCGGCGCAGTTGCCGTTCACGTCGAGGTGCAGGTCCAGGGTGGTGGACCCGGTGGTGTCCTGGACCTGAGCCACCATGTGCACCGACCGGGCGCCGGCCAGTTCGGCCCGTGCCCGGTCGACGATCACCCGTGCGCTCTCGTCCTCGATGCCGTTGCCGGCGGGCGTCGCGCTGCCGGCGGGGGGTGCGAACCCCGCCAGCAGCGTGCTCGCCGCCCCGGCGGTCAGCACGGCGGCCGCCCTCCGGAACCCGGACATCGCCTCACCTCCGAGGGGGGAACGTCTCACCCGATCAGCCTAGGCCGGGTGGACGGAGCGCGCAGGCGGGGGCCGCGAGCCCCGCCGGAGCGATCCGGGTGATCACCCGGTGCTCCAGCGCCGTGGGGCTCACTGCCGGGCCTTCCGTCCGGCGGCGGGGGCCGGGCGAGGGGCAGGCGGTCAGGCGGGGTCAGGCGGGGTCAGGCGGCGACGGCCGTGGTGGCGGCGGGCGCGAGCTCCAGGCGGGTGCCCTGCCAGGAGGCGCACAGCCGGCGGTCGTGGCTGACGACGACCACCGCGCCGGCGAAGCCGGCCAGCGCCGCGTCCAGTTCCTCCGCGAGGGCGGGGGAAAGGTGGTTCGACGGCTCGTCGAGGAGCAGGACGTCCGCGGGTTCGGCGACGAGCCGGGCCAGGGCCAGCCGCTGCCGCTGCCCGGCGGACAGGGCGCCGACCGGTACGTGCAGCCGCTCGGGGCCGAACAGTCCCAGGGCCAGCAGCCGTTCGGCATGCTCCTCGGCGGTGCCGGCGCGCCCTTGGGCGTACGCGGCGAGCAGCGTGCGCCCCGGCGGCGCGGACGGGGGCTGCTGCGTGAGCAGGCCGACGCGCCCGCGTCGGACCACGTGCCCGCGGTCGGGGGCCGCGGCGCCGGCGAGGATCCCGAGCAGGGTGCTCTTGCCGGCGCCGTTCGGGCCCGTGACCAGAAGTCGGTCGCCTGCCGAGAGGGTCACGTCCACCGGCCGGAGCCGACCGTCGACCTGCACGCCGTCGGCCCGCAGCAGGACGCCCGCCCGGGCGGCGGCGGTCAGCGAGGGTGTGAAGCGCAGCGGTTCGGGCGGGGCGGGCACGGGCCGCGCGAGCAAACGCGCCAGCCGCTCCTCGGCGTTGCGGACCCGGCTCGCCAGGGACTGCTGCACCCGGCCGGCGGCCCGGTCGTAGGCCATCTTGTTGCCGTCCTTCATGGCCCGGCCCGGTGCGACGCGGCGGGCGGTGGTGGCGGCCGTGTCGCGCAGCCGTGCCACTTCTGCCTGCCAGTCGCGGTGGGCCTGCACCCGGCGCTGCCGCTCGGCGGCCCGCTCGGTGAGGTAGCCGGCATAGCCGGTGCCGTACCGGGAGGTGGTGTGCAGGTCGCCGTCGACCTCCAGCAGCGAGGTGGTGACCCGTTCGAGGAAGACGCGGTCGTGGGAGACGGCGACGGTGGTGCCGCGCCGGCCGCGCAGATGGTCCTCCAGCCAGACCAGGGCGGAGCCGTCGAGGTGGTTCGTCGGTTCGTCGAGCAGCAGCACCTCGGGGGCGGCGGCCAGCAGGGAGGCGAGGCGCAGGCGGACCTGCTCGCCGCCGGAGAGTCCGCCGACGGTGCGGTCGCGTTCCAGACCGACCAGGCCGAGGCCGTGCAGGGCGCGTTCGAGGCGGGCGTCGGCCTCGTAGCCCCCGCGGAGTTCGAAGGCGGTCAGGAGGTCGGCGTACGCGGTGAGCACGGCGGGGTCGTCGCCGGCGTCGGCCATCCGCGCCTCCAGGCGGCGCATGTCCTGCTCCATGGCGCGCAGTTCGCCCAGCGACCGGTCGATCACCTGCTGGACGGTGAGGTGGGGCGGGAGGTGTTCCTCCTGGGCCAGGTAGCCGATGCCGCCGTCGGCCCGGGCGATGACCTCGCCCCGGTCGGGGCGTTCCGCGCCGGCGAGGAGGCGGAGCAGTGTGGACTTCCCGGATCCGTTCTCGCCGACGATGCCCAGGCGGGCGCCGGAGGGGACGGAGCAGGAGACGGCGTCGAGGACGGGGCGGCCGTCGTAGGACTTGCTGACGTCAAGGGCGGTGAGCTGTGCGGTCACGGGGCGGCTCCAGGGGCTCGGGCGCGGGCGGGTGCGGGGAAGTGCGGCGCGGGCTGCGGAAGATGAGCACCGGAAGCTCCTTAAGGCGACGAATGTTGCGTTAGCATGGTGCCATGGAATCCAGCACCCCCGCAAGCGGCGGTTCCGCGCCGGCCCCCCGCCGCCGCACCGGCGGTCGCAGCGCCCGCGTCCGCGCCCAGGTCGTCGAGGCCGTCGGCGCGCTCCTCCTCGAAGCCGGGTACGACGGCCTGACCGTGGACGCCGTCGCCGAACGGGCCGGCGTCCACCGCACGACGGTCTACCGGCGCTGGCGCGACGTGGGAGGCCTGCTGGCCGACGTCCTCGATGCGGTGGCCGACGACCCCTGGCAGCCGCCGGACACCGGCACGCTGGAGGGCGACCTCACCGCCCTGAACCAGGAGGTGTACGACGCGCTCGCCTCCGGCCCGACCCTGACCGCGGCCCTGATCGCCGTGTCCTTCCGCTCGGCGGAGGCCGCCGGCGCGCTGAGCCGCTTCTGGGAGGACCGCTACGAACGCTGCGCGGTGGTCGTGACCCGCGCGGCCGCCCGCGGCGACGTCCCCGACGGGACCGCGGCCCGCGCCCTCCTCGTGGCCTCGACCGCCCCCCTCTACCACGAACTCCTCCTGCTGCGCACCGCGCCCGACCCCGCGCTGCCCGGCCGGGCGGCACGGGCAGCCGCCGCGGCCGCCCGCGCCGGCGCCTTCCTCCGCACCCCCGGGACCCCGGGCACGGCGGGATGACGTCCCTGCGGTGAACGCGGCGGCCCGGTGCGTGCGGCGCGGGGCGCGCACGGACCGGCCGGGCGAACGGGCCGGGCGAACGGGTGCCGGGAGGCGGTGTCGGCGTCAGCGTGCGTACATCAGGTCCAGGACCGAGCCGAGCCGCTCCTTGAACACCGCACGGTGCGCGAGGGGGACCGGCGCCGCCCCCCGTGCGGGGCGCAGCCCGCGCTCGGTCAGCACGTACAGCATCCGCAGCGTGCGCAGGCAGTTGGAGACCCGGGCCGGCGTCGGCCCGCGGCCCCGGGTCCTCAGCTCGGCCGCGATCGGCTCCAGCCAGCTTGTGGCCTGCTCCTCCGTCAGGTCCTGGCGCGTCAGGGTGCGCGCGATCGCCGTCGCCAGCCGGTCGTCCTCCAACTGCTCCCACACGCACGGCGTCGGTGCCAGCAGACGCTCCGCGGCCACGGCGAGCATCCGGGCCGGCGCCACCTCGGGGCGCAGCCCGAACGTGCCGAGCAGGTCCGCACCGTGGGCCACGGCGTGCAGCCAGCCCAGCTCCTCGTCGTACCCGCGCAGATCGGTCTCGGCCGGGTACCAGCTCGCGAAGGCGTCCACCCACGCCGGGTCGAAGTCGCCCTTCGTGACGAGCATGTCCAGCACCAGCGGGGCGAAGGTGCGGGCCTGGATCTCCGGGTCGCCGAAGCGGGCGGCCATCTCGTCGCCGAGGGCGTGCCGACGTGGCGCGGCTATCACCCCGCGCTCGATCCACGTGCTCAGTACGCCGTAGGGGGCGCCGTCCCGGACCTCGGGATCGGGGTCCGCGAGGGCGCGGGACAGCGCACGCACGACCGCTTCCAGGTCGTGGCCGTCCGGTACGGCGTAGTCGGCTTCTTCGATGGCAGGCCAATTGATCACGGGGCGAGGGTAGGGCGGCCGTCGGTGGTCCGGACAGCGGTTTTCGCCCGACCCGACGGGAGTCACCCGCCCGCCAGCACGTCCCGCAGCCGGCGGGCCTCCCGAACGGTCTGCGACGAGCCGGGCCGCCCCGCGAGCTCCGCCACCCCGGCCACCGCTCCGCGCGCCCCGCAGGCGCGGGCGCAGTCCGCAGCCAGGGCCAGCAGCGGCGGGTGCGGCCGGGGCGGGGTGCCCGCCCGAGCCGCCCCCAGCAGCCCGGGCAGCGCCGCGGCCAGCACCGGCCACACCGCGTCGGCGCCGCCCGCCGCACCGGCGGCCGCCCGGAGGGACTCCACCACGGTCGGCAGCCTGAGGGTGCCGAGCAGCACCAGCCGGGCCAGCGCCCCGCCCAGCAGAGCGCCGTCGAGGCGGCCCCGCGCGGCCAGGGCGGCCAGCGCCGCCACGGCGGCCTCCCGGTCGGCGTCGGGGCGGGCGCCGAGCCCGTACGCCAGGGCCAGGTGCACCGCCGGTCCCGGCGGCCCGTCGCCCGCCGCCAGCGCGGGCAGGAACTCCGCGCCGCCTTCGCCGTCCTGGTCGGCCGTCGCCGCGACCTCCGCCAGCACCCGCGCCGCGACGACCTCCGGGTGCCAGGGCAGGGCGGCCGCGGCATGCCGCTCCCGGTGGCCGAGCAGCAGGTGCCGGCAGCCGATCAGCGGCTCGAACGGGCGGAAGAGCGGCCAGAACGTCCTGGGGAAGTCACCCCGCCCGGGCAGGGCCCCGGTGCCGACCAGGATCCGGCGTCCCACCCTGGCGCCCCGTCGCCGGCTCGGCGGCTGCGGCGGTCCCGGCTCCTGTTCCACCGTCCACTCCGGCCGGGGCAGACCGCCCTGCCGCAGCCACGCGGTGACCCGCGGCCCCTCGGGCAGCGCCAACTCGGCCGCCGCCCGCAGCACGTCCGCTTCGGCGGGGCCGCCGCCGCAGCGCAGCAGCGCCTGCCCGAGGTCCGCGGGCCCGGGCCGGGCACCCGCCTGCTCGTACTCGGTGAGCCGCATGACCAGGTCGCGCGGGTCCACGGCGCCGCCGGCCCGGCTGGGCGTGGCCAGCAGCATGGGCGCGGCCACGCCGCCCCGCAGCCACCCGCAGACCTCCGCGACGCGCTCGTCGATCACCAGGCGGACGGCTTCGTGCTGGCAGGTCTCCAGCCAGCCGCGCCCACCGGCCTCCCCGGCCCGGAACTCCGGGTCGACGGGCCGCACGGCAGCGCGGACGACGGCCAGCAGCCGCCGCGCCGCGGGCGCGCGGGGCCGGTGCACCCCGCTCCAACGGTCCGCGACCGGCCGCAGCGCCCCGGCGAGCCCGGCCCGGTCCCGTCCGGCCCAGCGGACCACCGCGTCGAGCAGCTCCTCGTACTCCGACACGCTGCCGCCGTCGCCGCGGATCAGCCCGTCGGCCGAGCACGCCACCGCCGCGAGCCCGGCGGGCACGCCGTCCCCGATCATCCACCCCACCCGCTTCCGCCCCGTCCGCCCGACCCGGGCGGCGCGCGAGGATAACAAGAGGCCGGTGCGGGGGAGTTCCGCGGGGCGGCCGGCCGGGCCCGCCGTCGGATGCGACGACGGCCCTCGGCGCGGGCCCGTCCGGTACGGGCGACCGCCTCACCGGCCGCGTGCTCCGTCGGCCTGCGCGTACGCGGTGACCGGCGGGCCGGGCCGGCCGCGGTGCGCGCACAGGTGGCGGACCAGTGCGGCGCCGGCGAGCAGGGCGAGCAGCGCGCAGACCGCGGGCCAGCCGTACCACGCGTGGGCGCGGACGCCGAGCCAGGATCCCGCGGTGCCGCCCGAGTAGGCGCAGGTCATGTACGCGGTGTTGAGCCGGCTGCGGGCGTCCGGACGCAGCGCGTACACCCGCGACTGGTTGGCGACCATGCCGGACTGCATCGCCGTGTCCAGCAGCAGGGTGCCCGCGATCAGCGCGGCCAGGCCCGCCGGGCCGCCGAGCGCGCCGCCCGCGAGGACGGCGGCCGACAGGAGGACCCCGCTCAGGGAGACCAGGTTCACCCGGTCCGGGCCGTGCCGGTCCACGAGCCGCCCGGCGACCGGGGTGCACAGCATGGTGACCCCGCCGACCAGGGCCAGCAGGCCGACGGCCTGCGCTCCCAGCCCGTACGCGGGCCCGGTCAGCAGCAGGGCCAGGCTCGTCCAGACGGCCGAGAACCCGCCGAAGACGGCGGCCTGGTAGAAGCAGGAGCGGCGCAGCTCCGGCTCGGCGCGCAGCAGCCGCAGCGGCTCCGCCAGGAAGGCGCCGTACGGGCGGTCGGTGGCGGAGGCGGCCGGGGTCGTGTCCGGCACCGCGTACCGCATGACGGCCGCGAGCACCAGGGTGACGACCGCGGCCACCAGGTACGGGGCCCGCCAGCCCAGCCACTCGCCCAGGACCCCGCCGAACGTACGGGCCAGCAGCATGCCCCCGGTCGACCCGCTCAGCAGCGTGCCGAGCACGGCACCCCGCCGGTCGGGAGCCACCAGGCCCGCCGCCAGCGGGCCGATGACCTGCGCGGCCACCGTCGTCAGCCCCACCAGGGCGCTCGCGGCGACCAGCGGGGGCAGGGCGGGGGCACAGCCCGCGCCCAGCAGGGCCAGACCGGTCAGGGAGAGGAGGACGACGAGGAGCGAGCGGTGCCGGATCCGGTCCCCGAGCGGTACCAGCAGGACCATCCCGGCGGTGTAGCCGATCTGGGTGGCGGTGACCACCAGCGTGGCCGCGCCGGGAGGGACGTCGAGGCCGTCGGCGATCAGCGGGCTGACGGCCTGCGGGAAGTACAGGTTGCCGACGGCCACGGCGCAGGTCACGGCCAGGATCAGCACCAGGCGGCGGCTCATTGCGCCGCCCCGGGGGCCGAGCCCGGCAGGGGGTTCGGGACAGGGGAGGTCATGGAGGGAAGTCCACGGCACCGGGCGCGCGCTGCCAACTCATGTAGCGTACGGCTTAATGATCAGCTTCGAGCTCGGTGTCGAGGACCTCGCGGACACGCGGTTCGCCGTCTCGCCCCTGAGCGAGACCGTCCTGAGCCTGCGCATCCTGCGTGATCCGGGCGTGTCCGCGCTGCACCTGCCGTGGCGCAGGACCGTCCTCGGCCAGCTCGGGGCCCTGGACACCGGCCTGCTGATGTCCCTGGTCGCGGACCGCCTCACCCTCCCCGACTTCCTGACCCCGCGACCCGCGGCCTTCGAGCCCTCGTTCGAGGAGGAGCTGGCCGCCGTCCGTCGGACCCCGCCGGAGCTGGTGCGCCGCGACCTGCTGGCCGCACACGCGCCGGACCCGCTCCCCGAGGTGCTGCGGGCGGCCGTGGAGGCGCCGCCCGCCCGCACGGACGCGTCCGCCGTCGCGCTCCGCGACAGCATCTGCGAACTCCTGCACCGGTACTGGGAGATCGCCGTCCGGCCGGTGTGGCCGCAGATCCGGCTGGTGGCCGAGGCCGACATGACCCACCGGGCGCGGCAGCTGGCCCGGGGCGGGGCCCGGCTGCTCTTCGCCGACATGCACCCCCAACTGCGCTGGGAGGACGGCGGATCGCGGGGCGTCCTGCGGATCCACCGGACGATCGGCGGGTACGAGGCGCGCGCGTCCGGCCGGGGCCTGCTGCTGGTGCCCTGCGTGTTCGCGCACAAGCCGGCGCCGCCCGTCAGCCGGGAGGAACCGCCCTGGCTGCTCTATCCGAGCCGCGGGGTGGCGACCCTCTGGGCACCCGACCCCGGGCCTGCGACCGCGCGCGCGACCGGGCCCGTACCGGCCGCCGGGCCCGGCGGTCCCGGCCGTCCCGGCGGTCCCGGCGGTCCTGCCGGGCCGGGGGCCGCGCCGGCACTCGTACCGCTCCTCGGCGCGCCCAGGGCCCGGCTGCTCGGACTGCTCGCGGAGCCACTGGCCACGGTCGAACTGGCCCGCCGCCTGCGGGTCACGCCGAGCGCGGTCTCCCAGCACCTGCGCGTGCTGTACGGGGCCGGGCTGGTCACCCGGGCCCGCCACGGCCGGCAGGTCCTGTACCGGCGCAGCACGCTCGGCGAGCAGCTCGCCACCGGACGCCCGTAGCGAGCTGAGCTCCGGCCCGTCACGTGTGGCAGCAGCCGTCCCGCAGCATCTGGCGGATCACCGCGAGCCACTCCTCCGACTCCGACTCCGACTCCGAGCCCGGCTCCGCGGCCCCGGCACCGCGTGTCGCCGGGGCGGTGGAACCCGTGAACGTGGTCTCCAGGGCCCGGCGTTCGAACACCGTCCCGCCCCGCAGTGCCGCTCGGACGCGGATCAGGTCGGCGAAGTCGGTGAACGGGTCGCCGTCCACGAGGGTCAGGTCGGCCAGCCTGCCGGGCTCCACCGTGCCGAGGTGGTCCGCCACCCCGAAGACGCGGGCCGGGGTGCGCGTCGCGGTCGTCAGCGCCTCCGCCGGGGTCAGCCCGTAGCGGACCAGCGCCCGCAGGCCCAGGTGCAGGTGGAGGCCGACCGGCACCAGTGGGGCGTCCGTGCCCAGCGCCACCCGGCCGCCGTCCCGCAGGACCTGACGGTAGGTGTCGACCTCCCGCTCCAGGACCGTGAGCTGCTCGGCGGTCGGCGGCTGCGCCGCGGCCGCCCGCACCTCCTCGACGTCCCAGGGCGGCATCAGCGCCGTCACCCGTGGGTCTGCCGCCGCCGCCGGGTCGGCGCCGAGCAGCGGGAGCGCGGTGAACGGCGTGGCGATCAGGTCGAAGCCGCCCTGCGCGTACACCGCCACCGTGTCCTGGTGGGTGCGTCCGCCCGGGGTGGCGCCGTGCCCGTACTCGGCGCGCTCGGTGGCCACCAGATGCGTGGTCAGGTCCTGCCCGGACTGGATCCCGGCCGCGCACAGGTGCGATCCGGCCAGGACCCCCAGCTGCTCGTGGGCGAAGGCCGCCGCCTCCTCCATCTGCCGGTAGGGGGCGCGCACGTACGTCTTGACGAGGTCCCAGTCCAGCTCCGCGGCGCGCCGGAGGGTCCGGGCGAAGCCCTCGCGGGTGCGGTGGGCGCGGCCCATGCTGTAGGCCACGCGCGGCCCGTCGAGCAGCTCCCCGCCGGCCAGCAGGCGGGGAGCCGTGAGCAGCCCGGCCCGGATGTCCTCGCGCAGCCGGGCCTGTTCGTGGGCGGAGCCGCCGAGCGAGACCGTGGTGGTGACGCCGTACGCGAGCTGTAGCAGGCCCTGGCGGGCCCCGTACATGTACGGGTACGAGTGCACGTGTGCGTCCCACAGGCCGGGCAGTACCGTCGCGGCGGACGCGTCGACGAACCGCCCGGCCCGCCGGGTGCGCGCCGGCCGGTGCGGTTCGACGCCGGTGATCCGCCCGCCGCTCACGAGGACGTCGGCGTTGGCGCGGGGCGCCGACCCGGTGCCGTCCCACAGCAGCCCTGCGTGCACGACCGTGTCGACGGGCGCGGGCCGCCGGTACGACAGCACGACCGGCACGGTGCGCGGCGCGCCGGCGGCCCGGCCGTCCGCGTCCAGCGCGAGCAGCCGCAGCCGGGCCCCCGACTGGTACAGCAGCGTGCGGGAATCCGCCGACCACGACGGATGGTCCGCGGGTTCGTCGGTCAGCCTGCGGGCCGGGCCGGAGGGAGCACCGTCCGGGTGCACCGGCAGCAACCACAGGGCCGATTCGCTGACGCAGGCCAGGTGGCGGCCGTCGGGCGACCAGACGGGCCCGCTGGCGTACCGGTCGGAGAGCGAGGCGTGCGGGGCGAGCGCGTACAGCCGGTCCTGCCCGGTCTGCGCGTCGACGACCCGGATGACGTTGTACCCCTCGCGGAAGCGCCGGCTCAGCCGATTGCGGTCGCACAGCGCGAGGTACCGGCCGTCGGGCGACCAGCTGGGCCGGCCGGGCAGGCCGCCCCCGCCGAGCGCCGCGACGAGCGGGGTGTCGTTGCCGGTGGCGAGGTCACGGACGAGGAGCCGGCCGGCGAGGTCCAGCGCCGCCAGCCGGGTGCCGTCCGGGGAGGGGACCCCGTAGACCCGGCCGCCGGCGGCGAGCACCGTGTCCCGGCCGGTCGCCGGGTCCAGGCGGCGCACCGCGTTCAGGCCGGAGCGGTCGTCGGTGTAGACCAGGGCCGTGCCGTCCGCCGTCCACACGGGCCCCTGCACGTACGCGGTGGCGGGGGACCGGAGGATGCGGCGGGGCGTTCCGCCGTCGACGGGCACGGTCCACAGGGAGTTGAGGGCGGCGAAGGCCACGGTGCGGCCGTCGGGTGACAGGCAGGGCAGGTGGACCCCGCGGACCGGCATCTTCCGCTCGGCCTCCAGGACGTACTCCTTCAGCCGCGGCCGGGGCCGGTGGACCTCCAGCACGGCGTCGAGGGGGATCTCGCGGCCGGTGCGGTCCTGGTGGGGGCGGATCACCCGGAACCGGCCGTCGAGCGTGACGAGCAGGTCGTCGGCGCCGATCCAGCGCGGGGGAGCGGGGGCGAGATCGCCGTCGAGGGGGACGGGCCGGCCGTCCACGAACAGGGTCATCGTCTCCGCCCGGCGCGGTCCGGGCAGCGCACACAGCCACGCGGTCCGCCCGGCCGGGGACACCGACGGGGCGAGCAGCTTCCCCTCGGCGGCGGTGTGCTCGACGCGTACGGGACCCTCGCCGCCGGCCGCGACGGAGGCGAGGGTCCGCGCGGTGAGGACGTCCCCTTCGACGGTGCCCCGCACGAAGAGCACCCGGGTACCGTCTGCGGACCAGGCGGGGTCGTAGTCCTCCCACTCGGCCGGCTGGGCGGGGACGCTCCGGCTCGGGGCGTCCTGGCCGTCCTGGCCGTCCTGGCCGGGCAGTCCGGTCAGCCGGCGCAGCCGCCCGTCCCGGACGCCGACCGTCCAGATCCGGTACGGGCTGCCCGCCACCGGATCGCCGCCGCGCTCGGAGCAGAAGGCGAGGGTCTGCCCGTCGGGGGACCAGGCGGGAGCGCGGTGGTCGAACATGCCGTTGGTCAACTGCCGCAGCCCCGACCCGTCGGACCGCATGACCCAGATGTGGAAGGCGCCGCCCCGGTAGGCGCTCATCGCGACGCTGCGGCCGTCCGGGGAGAACACCGGGCGGCACGGCTCCAGATCCGGCGGGGTGAGGGGGGTCGCGGGACCGCCGTCCGGGGGCACCGACCAGAGGACGTTCTGCACCTCGGCGATGACGCGGTCGCCGGAGGCGGTGGCGGTCGCCGCGCCGTTGGTCGCGGCCGTGAACCGGAGTCCGACCGCCCGACCGGCCGCGGCTGCCGTGGCGGCCGGCGCCCCCGGGGCCCCGTCGGCCGCGGCCCCGGCAGCCTCCGCAGCCCCTGCCGGGGCTGCGGCCGGCAGGACCGTCAGCACGCCACCGGAGACCGCCTTCAGAACAGCCCTGCGCCGCACCCGCACCACAACCTCTCGCCCTGCTCCGCTGATGACCGCCCGTCAGCCGCTGAACGATCAAGAGGTGCGGGAGGCAACGGTACGGGTTCCGGGCGGGCCCACCTGCCGGTGCGGGGCTGTGGGCACGTGATCGTTTCTGCGGTGAAACCGCTCCACCGTACGGGTGAGTCGCCTCCCGCTGCCCTGTCGCCCCTCGGACGCGGCCGGTACACCCAGACCGTGATCAAGAAACTGCTGCGCGGCCTTCCTGCGCTCGCCCTCGCCGCTCTGCCCCTCCTCGTGACCGCGCCGCCCGCCCACGCTGCGAGCACCTTCCGGATCGTCACGGCCCTCAACGCCAAGTGCCTCGCCTCCAACGGCGACAACGTCGAGGTGCAGACCTGTCGCGGCACCGGAAACCAGCTCTGGTACTGGGACGCCGGCAAGCTGCGCAACCTGGCCGAGCTGCACTGCCTCGACGTCCGCAACGGCGAGGTCGACGCCGCGGCCCAGGCGGTCGGCGACTGCCACGGACTGCCCAACCAGCAGTGGCGGACCGACGGCGCCTGGCTGCGCACGCAGGTCAACAACCAGTGCCTGAGCATCCAGAACAGCGGCGACCCGAACGAGCACGCGGGCGTCAACCTCCGCAACTGCGGCCCGTACGCCTGGCAGCACTGGCGCTTCGAGGCCTGACCCGCGGGGCCGCTGACCGGAGCCGCCCGGGCGCCTACCAGGTCACGTGCAGCGCCTCCGGCGAGCGGTGGATCAGCGTCGGGTGCATCCGCGGTCGCGGACGGTCCCCGGCCAGCCGCAGATCCGGCAGCCTGCGGGTCAACAGCTCCAGCGTCAGGCGCAGTTGTTCCCGGGCCAGCCGGGATCCCGGGCAGCCGTGGGGGCCGTGCCCGAACGCGAGGTGGCTCCGGTCCGCGCGGCGCCGGATGTCGAACTCCCCGGGCCGCTCGTACCGTTGGCCGTCGCGGTTGGCGGAGCCGTACGCCACGAGCAGGACCGCGCCGGCGGGCAGCTCGGTCCCGGCCAGGGTCACCGGCCGGGTGGTGGTCCGGCGGAAGGCCTGCACGGCCGCGTCGAAGCGCGCGCCCTCCTCCACCGCGGCCGGGGCCAGACCCGGGTCGGCGCACAGCATCCGCCACTGCTCCCGGTCGGCCAGGAGGTGCAGCAGGGTGGTCGCGATGAGCGCGCTCGTCGTGAGGAAGCCGGCGATCAGCAGGTTCTGCAGGGCGGCCACCAGCTCGTGGCGCTGCTCCAGGGTCAGCTCCGCGTCCCCGGGGGCCAGCGCGGCCACCAGTTCCGAGCACAGGTCGTCGCGGGGGCGGGCGCGCCGGTCGCGGGCGAGGCGGTCCAGCAGGTGTTGGAGGGCGACCACGTCCTCGGCGGCGGCCGCCTGCGCCTGCGGCGACAGCGGACGGAAGGCCATCTCCTCGGCCCGGTATCCGCCCTGCACGGCCGCGGGAACGTCCACCGGGTCCAGCCCGATCAGCCGCCCGATCACCTGTCCGGGCAGCCGCCGGGCGTACGCCTGCACCAGTTCCGCGGACCCGTCGGTGGCGAATGCGTCCACCAGCGCGTCCGCACAGGTCCGGGCGTACGGGACCACCGCCGCGACCCGGGCGGCGGACAGCCCCCGGCTCAGCGGGGCGCGGAGCCGGCGGTGGGCGGCTCCGTCCGAGGAGACGACGGTGGGCCGCGGCGCGAAACCGCGCGCGAGCACGCCCAAGGCCTCCTGCGACGGCGGTACGTCCGGCAGCAGGGCGTGCGCCGAGGAGAAGTCCTCCGCACGGCGGAGCACTTCCCGCACGTCCCGGTCGCGTGCCACCAGCCAGGCGTCGGCCTCCGGTACGTACAGCAGACCCTCGGCCCGGCGGGCCCGGGTGTAGCGGGGATACGGGTCGCGGTAGAACTCGTCCCGCCTCGCCTCGTCCTGCGGTGCCACGCGGCCTCCGGGGGTCGGTCGGTCCGGCCGCCGCGCCCGGCGGCCCGGACGGGGTTCCGGTGCGTCGGCATCCTGCCCGACGCCGGGCCCGCCCGGAAGACCGCCTCGCCGCCCCACCGGGCCGGTGCGGCACGTGCAGGCGACCGCCGCCTGCGCGGCCGGCTGTCGAACGCGCGGGCCCACCGCTCCGGAGGCGCCGCCCCCGGCCCGGAGCGACGCCCGGCCCGCAGGGGGAAGCGCCCACCGGCGCCCGCGATCAACGGGACAGCAGGCGCTCCACCTCGCGGACGACGTGCCCCGACCCGTCCTCGGCAGCCATCCGCCGGGCGACGGCTGCGGCCCGCGCGCGGTGCTGCGGTTCCTCCACCGCCTCGCGCAGGGCCCGGGCCAGGGCGGGCGCGGAGAGCTCCTTGAAGGGCAGCGGCCCGGTGGCGGCGCCCAGGGCCGCGACCCGGCCGGCCCAGAACGGCTGGTCGGCCGTGACCGGCACGGGTACGGCGGGCACACCCGCCCGCAGCGCGGCGGCCGTCGTACCGGCGCCCCCGTGGTGCACCACGGCCGCCGTACGCGCAAAGAGCAGTTGGTGCGGCACCTCGCCGACGGCCAGGACGTCGTCACCGGTGGCGTGCAGGCCTGCCGCCCCGGCCTGGAGGACGCCCCGGAGTCCGGCCTCCCGCAGGGCCCGTACCGCGATGTCGCCGAGCCGTTCGCCCTCGCCGGCCGCCATGCTGCCGAAGCCGATGAAGACCGGAGGCGGCCCGGCGTCCAGGAAGTCGGCCAGCTCCGCGGGGAGCCGGGCGTCCTCCGGGCAGTGCGGCCACCAGTTGCCGACGACCTCCAGGCCCGCCCGCCAGTCGTCGGGGCGGGGGAGCAGGGCGGAGCCGAAGCCGTGCAGCACCGTCCAGCCGGCCCGGTCCACCCGCTTGCGTACCGCCCGCTGGGCGACCGGCGGGAGGCCGAGGGTGCCGCGCAGCTCCCGCGCGGCCTCGGCGTGCATCCGGTCGACCACGCGCAGCGCGAGGCTCCCCGCGGCCCGGTTCCCCCACGGGCCGAGGGAGCGGCCGGCGGCCACCACCGGAGGGAAGCCGGCCGTGGGCGCCACCGGCTGCAGGTACACGCCCAGCGCTGGTACCCCCAGGGCCTCGGCCAGGTGCCAGCCCAGCGGTGCCGTCGTGGTCGACAGCAGCAGGACGTCCGCCCCGCCGGATGCGGCGAGGCCCGCCATGCCGTGCCCGAGCTCCCGCACGAAGGCGGCGGCCCGGCGCATCATCCCCCCGCTGCCGGCGTGCCCTCCGCCCGGATCGGCCGCGATCCCCCGGAACTCCAGCCCGGCCCCCTGCACGAGGTCCGCGAACTGCTCGGGAGCCGCCAGCGCGACATGGAACCCGGCTTCCCGCAGCCGGCGCCCCAGACCGGTGTAGGGGGCGACGTCGCCGTACGATCCCGCCGCCGTGATCAGTACCCTCATCGCGACCGCACCCGCCCCGCGTTGGCGTGCACGGCGTCCCGCAGGTAGCGGTCGAGCCCCGGACGCTGCTCGGGGGCGGGCACGACGAGGGCGAACGCGCGCGCGTCCTCGACGTACTCGTCCGCGATCCGGCAGTGCATCTCCGGCGGGCACGGCGTGAACCAGCGGCCGATGTGCCCGCGGTGCTCCTCGGCGAGGTCCATGGCCCGGAGGCCGTCGCAGGCCGCCCCCTCCTCGAAGGCCGCGACGAGCGACCGCCGCCAGCCCGCGGCCTCGGCCATGATGGCGCGCCAGTCCTCCTTGGTGTGGGCGGCGGCCCGGGCCATGGACCGCTGGTGGCCTTCGCTCTCGCCCCACTTCAGGTGCGCGTCGGTCGCGTAGCTCAGGTCGAACGCGACGTCCCCGAACACCTCGAACCGCTCCTGCGGGGTGAGCCGTACGCCGGTCTGCTGGACCTCGATGGCCCGCTCGGCGACCTCCACCAGGCACTGCAGGCGGGTGATCTGCTCCTTCAGCGACCGGTGGCGCTCCCGCAGGTGGCCGAGGGCGTCCGCGTCGGGATCGGCCATGATCGTGCGGATCTCGTCGAGGGAGAAGCCGAGTTCGCGGTAGAAGAGGATCTGCTGGAGCCGCGCCAGGTCCGCGTCGCTGTAGAGCCGGTAGCCGGCCGGGCTGCGCTCGCTGGGCGACAGCAGCCGTGCCTTGTCGTAGTGATGCAGGGTGCGCACGGTGACCCCGGCGAATCCGGACACCTGTCCGACTGAATAACTCATGAAACGACCTTTCCGTTCCGTCGGACCGAGCCTGCGGCCTGACGTAAGGGGAGGGTCAAGCGGGGCCCGGACGACGCGGGCGGGACCACGGGCCGGCGCTGTGTCACCCGTCGGGGGACACCCCGAGGTCGCGGCGCATCGCGGCCCGCATGTCCCGGAGCAGGTCCCATGTCTGCGCCTGGGCCGCGGCGACGGCGTCGGCCGCGTCCCCGGCCGCGTCCCCGGCCGCCTGGCTGCGTTCGAGCCGCTTGACCCGGCCGTAGACCGCAGTCAGCGCCTGGTTGACCGCACCCGCCCGAGCGAGCACCTCGTCGGGGGCGGTCATCTGCGCCTCGGAGTACCGGTCGCGGTGGGCCCGCTTCGCCTCGTCGAGCGCCTGCCGGTCGGCGTCCTCGACGGCACCATCGCGGATGAGGTGGAGGTGGTGGTTGAGCGCCGTGGTGAACTGGCGTGCGTCCCGGTTGAGCTCCACGTAACAGGTGCGCCGCAGGAGCAGGTCGTCGCGGGTCCGCTCCTGGTCGCGGACCAGGTCCAGCTCCCGGCGCTTCCCCCGTTCGGCGGCGCGCTGGGTGACGAAGGCTCCCCCCAGCGTGCCCGCCATGCCCGCCACCGCGATGACCACCGCACCGATGTCCACGTATCCCCCTGACAGCCCCTCATGCCCCGCCCATGTTAGGCGGACCGCAGGTCAGCGCTCTTCCCCGTCGAACCTGCCGGTGCCGCCCCCCCGGGGCCCCCGCGCCGCGGGGCCGGCCGCGCCCGCGGCGGGGCCGGGGGGGTGTGTATAGACAAAAAACACCCACCACAACCCACGCAAGA
>NZ_JBHXTC010000005.1:238697-241015 GCF_042677605.1 Streptomyces sp. NPDC127106
CGCGGGCGCCGCCCCCGGGCCGCGCGGCGGGGGGCCGCCCGCGGCGGCCGCCGAGACGGGCTTCGAGGCCGTCGAGGATGGCCTCCACACCGAACTCGAACTTCCGGCGCGCCACCTCGGCCGGATCCAGGTCCGCCTGCGCCTCCAGGCGGGCCCGCAGCCGCGGGTACTGCGCCGCGATCCCGGTCGCCCACGTGACGACGTCCTCGACGGTGCCGCCCTCCTCGCCGCGGCCCGGGCGGATCCGGGCCCGCACCATCGCCGCCTTGACCGCGTCGTCGATGGCCGCCCCCGCCAGGAAGGTGAACGCGGTGTTCACCGCCCAGTCGAGGTCCGGCCCGGTGAAGCCGGCGGCCTCGTAGATCGCGTAGCTGTGGTCCTGGAGGCCGGCCATTCCGTGGCCGTAGACGAAGTGCGTGCTGACGGCGGTGATGAGCCAGGGGTGCCGCAGGGTCATGCCGTGGGCGTCGTGCACCAGGGCCCGCGCGGCGGCGCGCCAGCCGACCTCGGCCGGGTCCAGCCGCTCGATCTCCCCCCAGACGCGGTCGGCGGCGAGGACGACGAGGTTCTCCTTGTTCCCCACGTGCCAGTACATGGCGGTGGGTGCCGACCCGAGCTCCCGGCCCAGCTTGCGCATGCTCAGGCCGTCGATCCCCTCGGCGTCGAGCAGGTCGATGGCGGCCCGGACGATCTGGTCGCGGCTCAAGGTCTCTCGGGGCATGGGCTCAGCGTAGTGGAGGTCTTGCACGCCGTTCAATCCCTCTCTTGCACGCCGTGCAATTCCTGTTCTACGGTGAGGGCGCGCGCAGTTGCACGCCGTGCAATTCGTTGATCGGCACGCCCGCACCGGCTGCCGCCGTCCATCCGCAACGGGGGAACCATGACCGAGTTACCGCTGACCGCCCTGCCCACCGCCCGCCCCGCCGGCTGCCCCTTCGACCCGCCCCGCGAACTCGCCGAGCTGCGCGCCCGGCGCCCCGTCAGCCGGATGACCTATCCCGACGGCCACGAAGGCTGGCTGGTCACGGGCTACGGCCCGGCCCGGGCGGTCCTCGCCGACCCCCGGTTCAGTTCGCGCTACGAGCTGATGCACCTCCCGGTACCGGGCGGCCCCGAAGGCACGCTGCCCCCGGCGCCGGTCGGAGACATGACCGGAATCGACGCCCCCGAGCACACCCGCTACCGGCGGCTGCTCGCCGGCCGGTTCACCGCCCGCCGCATGCGCCTGCTCACCCGGCGGGTCGAGGAGATCACCGCCGAACACCTGGAGGCCATGGCGGCAAGCGGCACCGAGACCGACCTGGTCGCCGCGTTCGCCCAGCCCATCCCCGCCCTCGTCATCTGCGAACTGCTCGGGGTCCCGTTCGCCGACCGCGAGACCTTCCAGCGCCACGTCCACACCCTGATGAGCCTGGACGCGAGCCCCGAGGACCGGATCGCGGCCATGACGGGGATGCAGCAGTACATGCTCGACCTGGTCCGCACCAAGCGGGCCGCCCCGACCGACGACCTGCTCAGCGACCTGACCGCCAGTGACCTCACCGACGAGGAACTCGCCGGCCTCGGCGGCTTCCTGCTCGGCGCCGGCCTCGACACCACCGCGAACATGCTCGCCCACGGCACGTTCGCCCTGCTCACCCATCCGGAGCAACTCGCCGCCCTGCGTGCCGATCCGGACCTCGCCGACAGCACCGCCGAGGAGCTGATGCGCTACCTCAGCGTCGCCCACACCATGGTCCGGGTGGCCCTGGAGGACATCGAACTGGACGGCTGCACCATCAGGGCGGGGGAGACCGTCACGCTGTCCGTCGAGGCCGCCAACCGCGACCCGGAGCGCTTCGCCAACCCCGACACCCTCGACGTCCGCCGCAAGGCCACCGGACAGCTCGGCTTCGGCCACGGCATCCACCAGTGCCTCGGCGCCCAACTCGCCCGCGTCGAGATGTGCGTGGCCCTGCCGGCCCTCGTCCGCCGCTTCCCCGCGCTGCGCCTGGCCGTACCGGCCGCTGACGTCCCGCTGCGCACCGGCATGAACATCTACGGAGTGCACCGGCTCCCGGTCGCCCTCGCGTGACGGTGCGCTGCCGCAGCGCTGCGCCGCACCGCCGCCGCACCGCCGCCGCGGCCCCGGCAGCAGTGCCGGCGCCGCGGCGGCCGCACACGCGGTGGACCACCACCACCCCCACCACCACCCCCCCCTGTTCAATCATAAGCATTAATAAGAGCTTAAGCATGTTATCGTGGGATAGGAGATGTGTATCAGAGACCGCCGCACAGCTGGCCAACTCCGTCGGTGACGGCGCATACTACGTCTGTTC
>NZ_JBHXTC010000005.1:241025-249531 GCF_042677605.1 Streptomyces sp. NPDC127106
CTTCCCTGGGCCCCGCCCCGCCCACCCCCCCACCCCCCCCCCCCCCCCCGCGGCGCCCCCCCCCCGCCCCCCCCCCGCCGCGCCCCCCGCCCCCCCCCGCCCCCCGCGGCGGCCGCACACGCGGTCTCCCCGCCCCGGACCGCAGTCCGCAGGCGGGGAGACCGGAAGGGGCGGGCGCGGTTCAGGCCTTGGGGGCCGCCACGGGAACGGGCCGCCGCGCATCCCGCGTCATGACGACGTCCACGGGCACGTGGTTCGCCTTGAGCGCCGCGTAGGCGCGGCACAGGGCCTGGGTCCGGACCGGCCGGCTGCCGGCGGACGCCGTCAGGTCGCCCGCGCACTGCAGCTCCCACCGGGGGAAGCGGCGGCGCACCCGCGCCACGGGGGCGCTGGGGGCGAAGTACAGCATCGTCGTGTTCTCGTGCGGGTTGTGGGCCGACCCCTCGTACACCATTTGGCCGCTCGTCTCCAAACGGTCGGCGAGCCGGGTCAGGGCGCTCTCCTCGGCCCGTTCCAGGTACAGGCCCACGTGGTTCTCGAAGCCGTGCACGCGCTCCAACGCACCCACGTCCTCCGTGTACGCGTGGCTGGACCGCGGGAAGAGGAAGACCTCGACATCGGGGGACGGGCCCGCGGTGACGCGCAGTCGCGTCACCCGGATGTCCACGTCCTCCGGCAGCCAATGGCGCTCCACCAGACGGCGCTTCACGAGCACGCTGGGTATGGTGGTCGAGGCGGTCCAGCCGTTTTCCTCGAAGTACTCGAGGGCGGATTCCACCGTTTCCGGGAAGAGCAGCGTCGCGCAGTGCGAAACAACGCAACCGCTTCCTATTTCCCGTTTGAGATCGCCGGGTATCCAGGGCGGCAGGAGATAGTCCAGTGATTTTCTGGAGGCGTGGAGGGCGTAGTCAACAGCATGCTGGAGGCGCTGGACGTCGCACGGTTCGAACGTCTCGTGATGCATGTCGCAGCCTTTCTGTTGCCGACACCTGATTAAAGCCATGTCACCCATCAGGCGGCACTCGGCCGTACTCTGATCGGGTGACTGGTCCTCGTTGACCTGCACATTTCGTCTTTTGCCGGTCCCGGGGTTGTGCTCCTCGCCGAACTACCGCATTTTTGGGCTGAAGAGGTCTTCCCTGGAGGTAGCGAGAATGTCTCGGTACGGCAGACGGAATCCTCCGCGCATCCTGATAGCCGGTGCCGGAATCGGCGGACTGACGACCGCCCTCAGCCTTCACGCGGCGGGGCTGGACGACGTACTGATCGTGGAATCCTGCCCGCAGCTGCGCCCCGTCGGCGCCGGGATCAACCTGCAGCCCGCTGCCGTTCGCGAACTGACCGAACTGGGCCTGGGCGAGGCGCTCGACGACGTCGCCGTGGCGACCGCCCGGCTGGAGTACCACCACCGCTACGGCGGTCTGATCTGGGGCGAGCCGCGCGGACGCGCCGCCGGCTACAACTGGCCGCAGTACTCGGTGCACCGGGCCCGCCTACAGGAGCTGCTGCTCGCCGCGGTCCGGGACCGCCTCGGCCGGGACGTCCTGCTCACCGGGCGCCGGCTCACCGGCTACGAGACCGGCGGCGGCCGGGGCCGCGGCGGCACTCCCGTACGGGCCCGCCTGGAAGGTCGGCCCGACCCGGTCCCGTGCGACCTCCTCATCGGCGCGGACGGCATCAACTCGACCGTGCGCGCCGCCATGTACCCGGACGAAGGGCCGCCGCTGCGCAACGGGATATGCATGTGGCGCGGCATCACCGAGGCCGCGCCGTTCCTCGACGGCCGCACCATGGTCATCATCGGCTGCAACAGCAGGGTGAAGGCCGTCGCCTACGCGGTCTCCCGACCGGACGAGCACGGCCGGTGCCTCATCAACTGGGTCGTGGAGAGCTGCACCGGCGACGACGGGGACACGGACCCCCCGCGGGGCGGACCGGACTGGGAACGCGACACGGTTCCGCCGGAGACCGTGCTGGCCCATCTCGGCGGCTGGCGCAGCGACTTCGTCGACCTCCACGCGGTCATCGCCGCGGCGCCCCGCATCGCCCGCTACCCGATGATCGACCGCGATCCGCTGCCGACCTGGCGGGACGGCCGCGTCGTCCTGCTCGGCGACGCCGCCCACCCCGTCTACCCGACCGGCTCCAACGGGGCCTCGCAGGCCATCGTCGACGCCCGGGTCCTCGCCTGGGAACTCGCCCACCACGACGTCGACGAGGCCCTGGCCCGCTACGAGGCCGCCCGCCTGCCGCAGACCACCCGCCTCCTCGCCGCCCACCGCCGCCTGGAACCCGACCCCGTACTCCGCAAGGTGGAGGCGCTCGCCCCGAACGGCTTCACCGACATCCGCCACGTCCTGCCCGAGGACAGCCTCGACGGCATCCGGTCCTGCACCCTCCAGGTGACCGGCGTGGACGCCGCAGCACTCAACTCCCGTACCTCCTGGAGCGTCGCGGTATGAACACCCCCCGCACCCCCCGCACCCCCCGCACGCCCCGCATCCCCCGCATCCCCCGCAGTCCCCACATCCCCCGCTTCCCCCGCACCGCCACCGCCGCCGGACTGGCCTGCATCGCCCTGCTGGCCGCGGTCCTGCCCTCGATCTGGCAGCCCCCGGACCCCCGGCCGCGCTCCGGTGCCGCCGCCCGGCTGCCCGCCTGCGGGGCCCGCACCGGCGCCGCGGCCTGCGTCAGCCTCGGGCCGGCCGCCGCCCTCGGCCGCGGCACGGTTCGGACGTACAGCGAGTACCGCAACGGCACCCCGCAGGCGGTGGGTGTTTCCCTCACCGCCTCCTCCCTCCGGGCGCTGCCCGCCGCCCCCACCGACGGCAAGCACTGCCACGACACGGACGGCGACGGCAGCACCGATCCCGCGCACGAATGCGTCGGCGGCCACAGCCTGGAGCTCGCCCTGCCCGGCACGCCGCCCGGATCGGCCGGACTGCCCTTCCAGTGGGCCCTGTTCAACTGGAACCCGCACGGCCACAACCCGCACGGCCGCTACGACGTCCCCCACTTCGACGTCCACTTCTACCTCGTGCCGCGGGAGGTCCGCGCCGGCATCCGGACCGGCGGGTGCGCCCTGCTCATCGCCTGCGACCAACTCGCCACCGCCGCTCAGCCGATCCCGGCGGCCTACCTGCCCGCGGGCTATCCCGCGAGCAGCCCGCAGACCGCCGAGGGCGCCATGGGCGCGCACCTGGACAGCCGGCCCCCGACCACCGGCACCCTCACCGGCCAGACCTTCATCTACGGTGCGTACGCGGGCGGCCTCATCTTCATGGAACCCATGCTCACGAAGGACTTCCTGCAGCGCCACCGCGACCCCGCCACCGGCCACCGGTCCTGCGAGCCCGTCCCCCAGCCCGCTGCCTGGCGGACGTCCGGCTGGTACCCCACGCGGTACTGCACCGCGTACCGGCCCGACCAGGGCGACTTCACCGTCTCCCTGACGGACTTCGTCCACGCGGCGGCGTCGCCCCGGTTCGCCGGCACGGGCAGCTGAGGCAACGCCGCGGGCCCCGGCCGTCCCGGCCGACGGTCGTGGCGGTCCCGGCGACGGTCGTGGCCGTCCGGCCGGCGCGCCGCCCGCGTGGCGCAGCCGACGCGTCCCACACGGAACCGCCACAATCGGACCGTACTGCTACCGATACCGCCTCATCACCCGTTTTGGGGGCCAGCCGATGTACGCAGCCGTGGTCCACGCCCTGGGTCAGCCGCCCCGGTACGAGTCCGTGCCCGAACCCGCCCCCGCGGCCGGCGAGGTCGTCGTCGAGATGCTGGCGGCCGCGCTGTACCCGCTGGTGCGCTCGTTCGCGTCGGGCGGACACTACACGGGCGGTGACGCACTGCCCCTGGTACCCGGCTTCGACGGGGTGGGCCGGACCCCGGAGGGCGGACTCGTCTACATCCCGGGGCTGGAGCCGCCCCGCGGAACGATGGCCGAACGCATCGCCGTCCCGTCCGCCTCGCTCATGCCCGTACCGGAGGGGCTCGATCCGGCCGTGGTCGCCGCCGCCATGAACCCCGCCTCGTCCGCCTGGATCGCGCTGCGGGAACGGGGCCGGTTGCGGGGCGGGGAGTCGGTGCTCGTCCTCGGCGCCACGGGGAACGCCGGACGGGCCGCCGTGCGGCTCGCCCTCGACCAGGGGGCGGAACGGGTCGTGGCCGCCGGGCGTGATCCGCTGGCCCTGCAGGCCGCGTCCGCGCTGGGCGCCGCCCGCACGGTCCTGCTGGAGGGCTCCGACGAGGAGGTCGCCGACGCCTTCGGCGCCGCGGCCGCCGACACCGACATCGTGCTCGACTACCTGTGGGGCCGCCCCGCGGAGCTGGCACTCGACGGCATCCTGCGCCACCGCGCCGACCTGACCCGCACCCTGCGGTGGGTGCAGATCGGCTCCGCCGCCGGACCCGACATGACGCTGCCGTCCGCCTGGCTGCGCAAGGCCGACGTGGACCTCTGCGGCAGCGGACTCGGCTCCATCTCGGCCGCACGCCGCAGCGCCTGTCTGCGCGAACTGCTCATCCGGCTCCCGTCCCTGGCGCCGACCAGCGAGATCGTCCCCGTACCGCTGGCCGACGTGGAGACCGCGTGGGGGACCCCGCTGCGCTCCGGCGCCCGCATCGTCTTCGTCCCGGTGGGCGGCGAGGAGCGCCACTCCGGCACGGCCCGGCTCCGCAGGGACCGCGAGGCGGTCTGACCGCACCCCCTCCCGCGGCCCGCGGTCCGGCCGGATGGTGCGCATCCGGCCGGGACGGCGCAATGATCCGGCCAGTCCGGCGGAAGGAATCCGTCCGGCTGGCACGATCGGGCGCATGGCGAGCTTCGGTGAGCACATGCAGCGGCACGCGCCCTCCTACGTCGGCCTCGCGGCCGTCATTGGCACCGTCATCGCGGGCCACCTCCAGGCCGGCAGCGTCCTGGAGACGGGCCGGGCACAGGCCCGCAGCACCCTGGAGGCCGCGCGGACCCAGGCGGCGGGCCAGCAGTCCACGGCCCGCACCATCGAACAGATCACCCGCTACGGGGATCTGATCCAGTCCTCGAACCGCATGCGCTTCCTGATGCAGCGCTTCGAACGCCTCGACGAGCAGTCCAAACGCGATCCCGCCGTCATCGCGGGCCTGCGGCAGGGCACCGAGGACCTCGCCGCCAGGGCGGCGTCCGCGGCCGTCATCCTCGGCAGCCACCCCAGCACGTCCGTGCGCGACAACGCCCACAAGATCGCATACACCCTGCCGTACGCCGCACGCTGCCTGGAGACGGGCCTGCCGGGCAACGGCGGCGGCGGTTACGAGGTGGACTACCCCGACCACGGGAAGGTGAGCTGCGTGGAGCTCGCCAAGTGGTTGGACGGCCACGAGAAGGCCCTGGCCGCCGAACCGCCCGCCTTCTCCTGAGCCGCGCCGTGCGACGGGCGGTGACCCCGTCAGGTCGGGCGACGGACCGTCAGGCCGGGAGGTCCCGGCGGCGGGCGTACCGGAGCCCGGCCAGGTCGGCGTGGTACAGCTCGCCGTCGTCGTTGTCCGTGACGGTACCGCGCGCCGCCCCGCCGCCGCCCAGTCCGCGGAAGAACGCCCGCACCCAGTAGTACGGCTGCAACGGCAGCCAGCACAGGCCGCACAGCCAGCGGTACACGCTGCGCCAGAATCCGGCGCGCCCGCCGTCGGAGGCCCGGATGACCCGGATGCCGGTGAGCAGCTTGCCCAGGCTCGCCCGGAACAGGAACGTCAGCAGGACCTGGTTGACGAAGGAGATGCCGAGCAGCATCGCCAGGGCGGTCAGTGGCCGGCCCTCGTGGCCGCGCGCCATGAGGTACGGGACGCCCACGGCCACGACGAGGTCCAGTGTGACGGCGAGCACGCGCCGCCCCTCCCCGGAGGGGTGCGGGACCCGCGGGGGCGGCGCCTGCCCGTAGGGCGGTTGCCCGTACGGGGGCTGCTGGCCGTAGGGGGCGGCGTACGGCTGTTGCCCGTGCGGGGCGTGACCGTAGGGCGTCTGGGTGTACGGAGCTTGGGCGTACGGCTGCTGGGCGTACGGCGGTTGGGGCTGCTGTGCCTGCTGAGGGTGCGGGTACTGCTGGTGCTGCTGATGACCTGGTGGCGTGTTCATGCCCATATCATGCTCCACCCCGCCTGCGGCGACGGCCAGGCGCGCGGCGGCATGCGGCAGCGCGTTCGACGGGACGTCGGGGTGAAGACCCGCCCGGGCGCCGCAGCCGTCTCACCCGATCGGTGCTTCCTGCCTCGCCGCAGCCGCCCGCCCGGGTTTGCCTGGAGCAGGGCCGGCCACCAGGAGGTCACACATGCAGGGTGACGACACCGCTGACGCATCCGCCCGGGAGCGGCCATGACCCCGTCCGACCACCCGTCACCCCCGCCCCCGCCCCCGCCCTCGCCGCCGCAGTCGATCGCGACCGCGCCCGGCCTCCAGGCCGACCCGCACGTGTCGCCGGCCGACGCCGAGCCCGTACTCCGCACCATCATCCTCAGCCGCGGCTACGCCCGCCTGATGCTGCTCTCCGTGCTCATCGGCGTGCCCGTCGCCGCAGCCTGCTTCTTCTTCGTCAGCTTCCAGCACTACCTGCAACGCCTCCTGTGGGAGTCCCTCCCCCAGACCCTCGGCTTCGACCGGGCGCCCTGGTGGTGGCCCCTGCCGACCCTGCTCCTGGCCGGCCTGATCGCGGCCCCGATCATCACCCGGATGCCGGGCAGCGGCGGCCACGTACCGGTCAACGGCCTCCGCGGAGCCCCCATGGGCCCCCGGGAACTGCCCGGCGTCGTCCTCTCGGCCCTGACCGTCCTCCCGCTCGGTGCCGCCCTGGGCCCCGAGGCTCCCCTGATGGCCCTCGGCAGCGGCCTCGCCCTGCTGTGGCTGCACGCCGCCAAGCGCCCGGTGGAACCGAAGATCCAGGCGATCGTGGCCACCACCGGGTCGACCGCCGCCATCTCCACCATCCTCGGCGGGCCGATCGTCGCCGCCCTGATGGTCGTCGAGGCGGCAGGACTGGCCGGCCCCCAGCTCGTCGTCCTGCTCCTGCCCTGCCTCGTGGCCAGTGCCGCCGGAGCCGTCGTCTTCGACGGCCTCGGTGAGTGGACCGGCCTGCCCATCGGCGGCCTGACCCTGCCACAGGTGCCGCCCGACGCCACCCCCGACGCCGGGGACTTCCTGTGGGGCATCCCCGTCGCGGTCGCCGTTGCCCTGGTGGTCACCGTGGCGCACGAGTTCGGTCGGCCGGTCCTCTCCTGGACCCGGCGCCACACGGCGCGGAAGACCGTGCTGGCCGCCGTCGCCGTCGGGGTCTGCTTCACCGCCTACGCGCTGACCACCGGCCGATCCCCGGAGGAGGCGGCGCTCTCCGGCCAGATCACCCTGGGTGAACTCGCCGGGAACTACGCCTCCTGGCCCGTGGGCGCGCTGCTCGCCCTGGTCCTGTTCAAGGGGCTGGCCTGGGGCATCTGCCTGGGCGCCCTGCGCGGCGGTCCCATCTTCCCGGCCGTGCTGATGGGCGCCGCCCTGGCCATCGCCTGCTCGGGGCTCCCGGGCTTCGGCGCCGCCCCGGCACTCGGCGTCGGCATCGCCGCCGCGACCGCGGTGGTCAGCGGCCTGCCGCTGACCAGTGCGGTGCTCGGGTCGCTGCTGCTCGGCGCCGATGCGCACAACCAGGTGCCGCTCATCGTCATCGCCTCCGTCGTGGCGTTCATCACCAGCCGTTACGCCGTGTCCCGCCGCCGCCCGCCCGGCCCGGTCCTCGCCCACCCGGAGTCGACCTGACGGCCCGACGCCCCGGAGCCGGCCGCTACCCGAGGAACGTCAGGCGGACCTGGCGGTTGCGTACGGCTCTTCTGGTCCCTCGCCACCGTCATTCGGCTCCGGCCCCGCGGTACACGCCCGTGGGGCCGGAACGCGTTACGAGGCAGCAGGGCGCCCGACCGCTGCCGTTCCTACAGACCATGAGGACGGAAGTCCTACTGGCCCGACAGGGATGGTCAGCTCCCGTCCGCGAACAGGCCGTGGCCGTGACGCTGCGGGATCAGACGGGCTTCTGCAGCCGGGGCGAGATCCACGACCAGACGCTCCCCCACACCGGAGGCCGTGGTGGCGTCTGGGCAGAGGTAGCCGAGGCTGCGCAGCTCACCGACCGCTTTGCGGAAGGCCTCGCGGCCCTCGGCAGCCAGGCGCTCATCGCGGGTGAGGGAGACCAGCTCACTGATCGTGGGTTCTTGCCCAGGAGCGTAGCCAACGGCAAGTTCAGCCAGGACCCCGCGGGCCCGCCACGTCAGGCGCATGTCCCGCATTGCCCGCGCGAACAGGGCGGAGTCGTGGATGGGCGGAGCGGGAGGGACGGGCCACCGCGGGGGGTGAAAGCTGCTACAGGTTTTCTGGTCATTCATAATCACCTCTAGCCGTACGTCTCGAATACCTTGGCCTTGTGAAGCTTTCGGACTGGGCGCGGCAGCAGGGCGTGAGCTACCAGACCGCCTGGCGTTGGGTGAAGGACGGGAA
>NZ_JBHXTC010000006.1:0-17518 GCF_042677605.1 Streptomyces sp. NPDC127106
GAAGCCCGGTAACGGGTGGAGCTGACTGGTACTAATAGGCCGAGGGCTTGTCCTCAGTTGCTCGCGTCCACTGTGTTAGTTCTGAAGCAACGAACTCGCCATGCCGGCTTGAGTTCAACTTCATAGTGTTTCGGTGGTCATAGCGTTAGGGAAACGCCCGGTTACATTCCGAACCCGGAAGCTAAGCCTTTCAGCGCCGATGGTACTGCAGGGGGGACCCTGTGGGAGAGTAGGACGCCGCCGAACAATCATTGCGGGAAGCCCCGCACCAGCCCGTTCAGGGTGTGGTGCGGGGCTTTTCTGCGTTTACGGCCAGGGCCGACCGCGCCTACCAGTCGGCGAGGTAGCTCTTGAGGCTGCTCGTGACGAGGGTCCAGCGGCCGGCGGTGACGGTGTCGCCGAAGGCGTAGGGGACTTTCTTGCGGTAGCGGATACCGTCGGGCCCTCGGGAGGGGTCACTGTGCACGGTGACCGTCCTCTTGTCCTTGCGCGGGTCCACGACGACGTACAGCGGCACCCCCATCTTCGGGTAGTCGTGCAGCTTGTCGCGGATGTCGGTGAGGGAGTTCGTACGGGAGACGACCTCCACGACCATCAGCACGTCGCGTGAGTTGATGGCCTTCGCGGTGTCGTCCACGTCCTCCTCCGCGATGACCATGAGGTCGGGGACCTTGGTGAGGCCGGTCTCCGGATCGCCCATGTTCGTGTCGTTGAGGGCGATGGCCTCGGGAGTCTGAGCCTCGATCTGCCGGCGCAGTCGTACGACGTTGAGGCCACGGGCCGCGGTGGGGTTCGTCATCGTGAGAACGATCCGGCTCTCGGCGGTCTCCACCCTCCAGCGGTCCTCCTGGTGTTCGGCGAGCTCCGCGAGGTGCTCCGCGAACGCGTGCAGCCGACGCATCTGCTCGGGCATGGGGTCGGCCATGGGCATCTCCTGGTTCCAAGCCGGCGTGGGGTGGGCGTCTACGTTAGGGGGATGGGCTATGACCTCGTCATCTTCGACAACGACGGTGTGCTGGTGGACAGTGAGCCGCTTGCCAACACCATCCTCGCCGGGTATCTGACCGAGTTGGGGCATCCGACCAGCTACGAGCAATCGATCCGCGACTACATGGGCGGCGCCCTGCACCGGGTGCACGACCTCGTCCACGAGCGGACCGGGCAGCGGCTGCCGGCCGACTTCGACGAGACGCTGCACGCGCGGACGTTCGCCGCGTTCGAGCGCGAGCTCGTGCCCGTCGCCGGCGTCGTCGAGGTGCTCCAAGCGCTCACCGCGCAGAGCGTGCCCTACTGTCTGGCGTCCTCCGGCAGCCACGAGCGGATCCGCGTCGGGCACCGGGCCGCCGGGCTCACCCGCTGGTTCGGCGGCGACGTCATCTTCAGCGCCCAGGACGTCGGCCGGGGCAAGCCCGCCCCCGACCTGTTCCTGCACGCCGCCCGCACCATGGGCGTGGACCCGGCGCGTTGCGCCGTCATCGAGGACAGCCCGCTCGGCGTCCGGGCCGCCGTCGCCGCCGGCATGGACGTGTACGGCTTCACCGGCATGATGCCGGTCGAGCGGCTCGCCGGGGCCACCGCCCACTTCGCCGACATGAAGGAGCTGCCCGCCCTGCTCGAACTACCCGTGTGAGATCTCTACCCACCGGTAGGGCCCGCGCCTACGCTGTGCCGCCATGACGCACGATCTGCGGTTGCGGCGCGGGCGCGGCGCGCTGGGGTTCAGCTTCTTCGTACAGGGCGTCACCTTCGCCCTCCTCGTGACGCGGATCCCCGCGATCCAGGACCGGTACGGGATATCCGACGGGCTGCTGCCCGTGTTCCTGGCCGCCGTGCCGATCCTTGCCGCGGCCGCCAGCGTCGCCACCGAGCACCTCGTCCGACGGGTCGGGCCGGCCGCCGTCCTGCGGTGGTCGCAGCCGCTCGTCCTGCTGGCCCTCCTCGGCGTCGGTGCGGGGAACTCCCTGTGGCACGCGGCCGCCGCCCTCGGGGCGTTCGGGCTGGCCGTCGGCGCGCTCGACGCGTCCATGAACATGTTCGGCGTCAGCCTCCAGCACGCGTACGGCCGCAGCATCATGCTCGGCTTCCACGCGGCCTACAGCCTCGGCGGGATCGTCGGGGCCTCCGCAGCCTGGGCCGGGGCGCACTGGCAGCTGGGGCTCTTCACCTCCTACCTGCCCGCGGTGGCGGTGCTCCTGCCGCTCGCCCTCGCCGGCAGCCGCTTCTACGCCACCGGGCAGGAGGTGGCGGCGTCCCCCGGCAAGGAGAAGGAGAAGGAGCCGCAGGCCCGCGGCTTCCGGCCGCTGCTGCCGCTGTGCCTCGTGATGGCGTGCGCGTACATAGGGGACTCGACCGTCTCCCACTGGAGTGCCAAATACCTCCAGGACGTCCTGGGCAGCTCCGAGCAGCTGGCGACCGTCCCCTACAACGTCTACATGGTCACCACACTGCTCGGCCGGGCCGTCGGAGACCTGGGCGTGCGCCGGTTCGGCGCGGCGGCCGTCGTACGGGCCGGGACGCTGCTCGCCGCCGGCGGGTTCGCGGTCGTCGCTGCTGCGCCCGGCCCGTGGGCGGGGATGGCCGGGTTCACCCTGCTCGGGCTCGGGCTGTGCGTGATCGTGCCGCAGACCTTCGCGGCCGCGGGGCGGCTGTTCCCCGGATCCTCCGACACGGCCGTCGCCCGGCTGAACATCTTCAACTACGTGGGCTTCCTGGTCGGTTCGCCGCTCGTCGGCGCACTGGGCGACGCCTGGAGCTACCGGGGGGCGATGCTCGTGCCGGCGGTGTTGGTGCTGATGACGCTTCTGCACGCCCGTTCGTTCGGCGCGGAAGGCGCCCGATACGGTGTCCCGCATGAGCAGCCGCGGGTTGTTGATGTGGGACGAGGCGGTCACGGGGTATGACTTCGGGCCGAGCCATCCGATGGATCCGGTGCGCCTGGCACTGACCATGGGTCTGGTACGGGCCTTCGGGCTGGACCGGGAGGTGGAGGTGCGTTCGGCCCCGGCGGCCGGAGACTCCACCCTGCGGCTCGTGCACCGGGAGGACTACGTCGCCGCCGTCCGCGAGGTGTCCGCCGCCCCGGGCAACGCCGACGGCTCGTACGGGCTCGGCACGGTCGACGACCCGGCCTTCCCCGGGATCCACGAGGCGTCCGCGCTGATCGCCGGCCAGTCGGTGGCGGCCGCGGAGGCGATCTGGCGGGGCGAGACCGAGCACGCGGTGAACTTCGCGGGCGGGCTGCACCACGCGATGCCGGGCGGGGCCTCCGGGTTCTGCGTGTACAACGACGCGGCCCTCGCGATCGCGCGGCTGCTGGAACTCGGGGCGGAGCGGGTCGCGTACGTGGACGTGGACGTGCACCACGGGGACGGCGTGCAGGAAGTGTTCTGGGACGACCCGCGGGTCCTGACCGTTTCCCTGCACGAGCACCCGGCCACCCTGTTCCCGCAGACCGGCTGGCCGCACGAGACGGGCGGGCCGGCCGCCGAGGGCTCCGCGGCGAACGTGGCCCTGCCGGCCGGCACCGGCGACGAGGGCTGGCTGCGCGCCTTCCACGCGACCGTGCCCGAACTGCTCGCCGACTTCCGGCCGCAGGTCCTCGTGACCCAGCACGGGGCGGACACGCACTTCGAGGACCCGCTCGCACATCTCGCGGTGTCGCTGGACGCGCAGCGCGCCGTACAGGAGTCCTGCCACCGGCTCGCGCACGAGCACGCCGGCGGAAAGTGGCTGGCGCTGGGCGGCGGCGGGTACGCGGTCGTGGACGTCGTCCCCCGGTCGTGGACCCACCTGGTCGGGATCGCGGCGCACCGGCCCGTGGACCCGGAATCGGCCGTACCGGCATCCTGGCGGGACGAGGTGTACGCGCGGACCCGGCAGCTGGCGCCGGGCCGGATGACGGACGGGCGGACGGTCGCCTGGCGGGACTGGGAGGCGGGCTACGACCCGGCCGACCGGGTCGACCAGGCGGTCCTGGCCACGCGGCGGGCGGTGTTCCCCCTGCGCGGCATGCTCACGTAGCAGCCCGGCCGGCTGGCCGGGCCAGGCCGGGGCCGGCCGCCGCAGTCTGCCGCATCGTTACGCCAACGGTGGGGCGCTCGGCCGGAATCGAGGATCCGACAGAGGCGTTGCGGCAGCATCGGAGCGTGTTGAGCACCGGCGCGCTGCGTGCGCATCTGCTGGCCGCCCGCCTGGCCGGGCCCGTCGCCACCTCCCGGGAGGAGAGCCTGCGCAGCTACCGGCTGTTCGCGGCCGGGGATCCGCGCGTGCTGCTGGGGCTGGATCCGGAACGCCGCTGGGGCGAGGGTGAGCTGCTGGGGCTGATGGCGCAGAAATGCGGGGTCTCGGCGGATCCGACGCACGTCAGCGGGCCGGACGTGATCGATCCGGAGCGGACGCTGACGGCGTTACAGGCCTTCGCGGAACGACTGCGGGCAGTGGCCGCGGCGCGGGCGCCCGTTCTGTTCGGCACCGGTCACCCTCACCGTCTCCTGGGGTTCTACGCCAGTTTGGCGCGGGCGATGTCGGCGGCCGGCTGTGATGTCCTCACCCCGGCGCAGGGGGTACGTGTCGACATAGCGACCCGGTTCGGGGTACGCACGCACAGCCTCGATTACGTACGGGGGGTCGCGCTGGTGCGAGAGCCCGGCGCGCGGCCCCCTGCCAGTGCCACCGGCGCGCACACCCATTCACCGCTGCCGGTTCGGATCGCGCTGGGCGCGCTCGCGGAGGGAGGTGGACCGCTGCCGGAATTGGTGGTCGGGGACCACGGGTGGGTCTGCGGTGCAGGTCAGCTGGGTGTGGAGGCCATCGGGCTGGCGGATACGGACGATCCGGCGCTGTTCGTCGGCGAGGCCGAGGGGCGCGTATCGGTCGCTGTTCCGCTTGATGACGCGGTGCGCGCGGACTACTACCGGCCGCTCACACGGTATCTACTGGACCGGGCGCGCCTGCCGGGCGCGCAGGAGTGGCCGTAGCTCCTCTTCCCCACTCGTATCACACGCCCCTACTCTGGGGAGTGAGCGTGCGACGACGAGGAGTAACCGGAGGGGAAGCCGGTGCCCGTCATGCGCGGAAGGTCAAGGTGTGTCATGGCTGCTGGCGAGAGGCCTCTCAGTGAGGTTCAGTTCCTGACCGTGGCGGAGGTCGCCTCGGTGATGCGAGTGTCGAAGATGACCGTGTACCGCCTGGTGCACAACGGTCATCTGCCCGCAATCCGGGTGGGCCGGTCCTTCCGGGTCCCCGAGAACGCGGTTCACGAGTACCTCCGAGAGTCCTATGTGGGGGTGGAGTCGGCCTGAGAGTGGGGCCCGCGACACCTTCGGGTCACTTTGAGGACGGCTCGGATTACAAGCTCCGAGCTTGGGCGGGTAGGCTAGGCCGACGTAGGTCGTGTGGGCCCAGACGCCCCGCACCGATCCCCGCGGGCGCGGGGATGTTCCGAGAAGTGAGCGAGGGTAGTCGTGGGCTCTGTTATCAAGAAGCGGCGTAAGCGGATGGCGAAGAAGAAGCACCGCAAGCTGCTCAAGCGCACCCGCGTCCAGCGCCGTAACAAGAAGTAAACGGCAGCTGTACGTGTTCTCCGCAGCCCCTCCACCATCCTTGGGTGGAGGGGCTGTGGTGTAGCCGGGACAGGCGGGGACGACGAGGGAGGCGCTGGGCTCGTGGGTAAGGTCGTGCTCGTGACCGGGGTTGCCCGGCAGTTGGGGGGCCGCTTCGTGCGGCGGATCCAGCGGGACCCCGAGGTCGAACGGGTGATCGCGGTCGACGCGACCCCGCCGCCGCGCAGCCTGGGGTCGGCCGAGTTCGTCCGGATGGACATCAGGCAGTCCTCGATCGCCCGGGTCCTCGCCGAGCACGCCGTCGACACGGTGGTGCACCTCGCGGTCACCGGGGGCAGCGCCGGCACCGGTGGCATGGGCAGCGCCGTCAAGGAGACCAATGTCATCGGGACGATGCAGCTGCTGGGCGCCTGTCAGAAGTCCCCGACGGTACGCCGCCTGGTGGTGAAGTCCAGCACCAGCGTGTACGGGGGCGCCCCACGGGATCCGGCCGTTTTCACGGAGACCACGCAGCCGAAGACGCAGCCGCCGGGTGGCTTCCCGAAGGACGCCGCCGAGGTCGAGTCGTACGTACGGGGCTTCGCGCGCCGCCGGCCCGATGTCGCGGTGTGCGTGCTGCGTTTCGCGAACATCCTGGGGCCGCACGCGGACTCCGCGCTCGCCGAGTACTTCTCCATGCCCGTCCTGCCGACCGTGTTCGGTTATGACCCGCGGCTGCAGTTCGTCCACGAGGAGGACGTGCTGGAGGTGCTGCGGATGGCGGCGCAGGAGTCCCGGCGCGGCACGCTCAACAGCGGTACGTTCAACATCGCCGGGGACGGCGTCCTGCTGCTGTCGCAGTGCGCGCGGCGGCTGGGCCGGCCGACGGTGCCGCTGGCGCTGCCCGCGGTGACGTGGGTGGGGGCGGCCCTGCGGGCGGTCGGCGTGACGGAGTTCTCGGCCGAGCAGATCAGACTTCTCACGCACGGGCGGGTCGTGGAGACCGCGCAGATGCGGGAGGTGCTGGGATTCAAGCCCATGTACACGACCGCCGAGACCTTCGCCGACTTCGCGCGCAGCCGCGGGAACGGTCTGCTGCCGCCGGATCGGGTGGGGCAGGCCGTCGACCGGGTCGCGCGGGTGCTGAACGTCGGGGTTGCCGGCGCCGAAGAGGGAGCGCAGCGATAGTGGCGGACGCCAAGGTCATTCCGTTCGACGAGGACCGGCCGCGCCGGCGGGTCACCGGGACCCGGCGGGTCCGGGCGGTGCCCGCTCCGGCGCCGACGCCGGAGGCGGCCGTTGCGGTCGTGCCGGCCGGGGAGCCCGCCGGGGGCGCAGCCGGCCGGGCCGGTTCCGAGGCCGGCCCGGGCGGGGGTGGGCGGCCGGGCTGGGACCGGCGGCTCGCGGGCGGGCTGGCGTTCCTGCGGCGGCGCATCACGGGGGAGTACGAGGTCGACGAGTTCGGCTACGACCGGGAGCTGACGGACCAGGTCCTGATGTCCCTGATGCGGCCCCTGTTCGACAAGTACTTCCGCGTCGAGGTCCGGGGCGTCGAGAACATCCCGGCCGAAGGCGGGGCGCTGATCGTCGCGAACCATTCCGGGACGCTGCCCCTGGACGGGCTGATGATGCAGGTGGCGGTGCACGACCACCACCCGGCGCAGCGGCACCTGCGGCTGCTGGCGGCGGACCTGGTGTTCATGCTGCCCGTCGTCAACGAGCTGGCCCGCAAGGCCGGGCACACCCTGGCGTGTTCGGAGGACGCCCAGCGACTGCTGGAGGCCGGGGAACTGGTCGGGGTCATGCCCGAGGGCTTCAAGGGGATAGGGAAGCCGTTCGGGGACCGGTACCGGCTCCAGCGGTTCGGGCGGGGCGGGTTCGTGTCGACGGCGCTGCGGGCCGGCACGCCGATCGTGCCGTGCTCGATCGTCGGGGCGGAGGAGATCTACCCCATGGTCGGCAACGCGAAGACCATCGCGAGGCTGCTGGGGATTCCGTACTTCCCGATCACGCCGACGTTCCCGTGGCTCGGGCCGCTGGGTGCCGTGCCGCTGCCGACGAAGTGGACGATCCAGTTCGGGGAGCCGATCGCGACGGACGGGTATCCGCCGGAGGCGGCGGAGGACCCGATGCTGATGTTCAACCTCACGGACGAGGTGCGCGAGCAGATCCAGCACACGCTCTACAAGCTGCTGGTGCAGCGTAGGTCCGTCTTCTTCTGACGGTCACCGCAACACGGCACGGGAACACGGCATGACGAGGTGCCCGGCCCCCGCAGGGGCCGGGCACCTCGTCATGCGGCGCCGGGTGTGCCCTAGCCGGCATCCTCCGCTGACAGGCCCAGGCCCGGGAGGAGACCCGGGAGTAGGGGCGGGAGGGTGATCTCCGGGTGTGCCGCCTCCGGCGAGGGCGACGGGGCAGGGGGGCTCTGGCCCGCCGGAGGGTGGAGCAGGTCGCCCGCGCCGCCGAGGAGGCCGCCCGGGGCCGGGGACGACTTTCCGGCGGGGGGCGGGGTGGCCGGAGCCTGGCTGGCCGGGGGTGCGCTGGCGCCGGCTCCGGGCGCGGAGTGCTGCTGTCCGGCCGGGGCGCTCGGCTGCGGTGGTGCCCCGCCCGTGCCCCCGCTGGGTTCCGGGGGCTTGGGGAGCAGGCTCTGCAGGGGTGCCACGTCATCGTCTATGGCCTGGAACACCGACTCGACCTCCCCGCCCACGTCGGTGAGCTGGGCCGGGAGTTGGCCGCGCAGCTTGCCCCACGCGTCCCGGTGCGACCGGGAGAACGTGGACAGTGCCTGGATCGGGCCGAGCGAGCCGTCCCTTTCGTAGGCCGCCTGGAGCAGCCGGTGGCCCTCCGCCGCGTCGTGCTTCATGCCCGCGAGGGCACGGCGGATGGCTCCGAGGGATTCGTGGTCGAGCGCGCCCGAGCGGCCGCGCTCCATGAGTCTGCGGGCCTCCGACAGGCGGTTGGACGCCTGGTCGAGGTAGAGCTCGCCCCGGTCGGCGTCCTCGTCGGCCATACCGAGCTTCAGGTCCTCCATGCCCCGTTTGACGGGGTAGAGGGCATCACCGGGCAGGGCGTCCGTGCTGGCAGCGGCCACGCCGCTGAAGGCCCCCGCGGCCACACCCACGGTGAGGCCGCCTGCTGCGATGCCCTTGGACCAGCGGGAGCGGGGCCGCAGTTTCCGGAGCGGTGTCGCCCGGTGGGCGCCGCGGCCGGCCCGCTGTTCGGGCAGTTGAGGGTCCGGGGCGGCACCGCCTCCGGCTCTCTCCTCCATCACCATGGCCTCCATGGCGGCGACGAGCTGTGCTCGCTGCACCACTTTGACCTCGGGGTCCAGCACCGGGCGCGGCAGGTCGCCGAGCACGCTCGCCAGGGCCAACAACCGCTCGTGGTCGGCAGGTTCGGCAGGTGCCTCGGACTGCTCGGCCGCCGGGTCCCGTTCGGAAAGGTCGGACGCTGGGTTCCGATCCTCCAGGGCCTGGGCGAAGGCGTTCGCCCGCCGGTGCGGAGTCACGTTCGCGATCACTGGCGGCACCTCCTCTCGTCATGACGATCGACTCCCCAAGGTGTCCGGAAGGTTGCCTTCCTTGAGCACATCCACACTTTCGAGTGAGCGGCTTTCGGCAGGGCGTGTCCAAAGGGAGCCTGCATTCCGCACAACGAGCGGCGCGGCAGTTGGGTTACGGACGAAGGATGATCGGACCACAGCGTCATCGAGGGGTCACCGGTTGTGTGGATGGTGCGACGGTCGGGAGGGGTGGGGGGAGGGGCGGCACTGCGGGTGGGCGGCGCGGTCCGGCGGGGGACAAGCTCAGCGGGCGTCGTCGGGGAGCAGGCGGGCCAGGGTGCGCACCGCCCGGTACTGGAGGGTCTTGATGGCGCCTTCGTTCTTCCCCATCACCCGGGCGGTCTCGGCGACCGACAGGCCCTGGAGGAAGCGGAGGGTCACGCACTCCTGCTGCTGGGGGTTGAGCTTGCGGACGGCTTCCAGCAGGGCCGCGTTGGAGAGGGACTCCAGGACCGAGTCCTCGGGGGACCGCTCCACCTCGTTGGCGTCCAGCATCTCGCCCGTGGTCACTTCGAGGCGGAAGCGGCTGGACTTGAAGTGGTCGGCGACCAGGTTGCGGGCGATCGTCACGAGCCAGGCGCCGAAGTCGCGGCCCTGCCAGGTGAAGGTGGAGATGCGGCGCAGCGCGCGCAGGAAGGTCTCACTGGTGAGGTCCTCCGCGGTCGCCTTGCCGCCGACGCGGTAGTAGATGTACCGGTAGACCGTGTCGCTGTACTGGTCGTAGAGCCGTCCGAACGCCTCGGCCTCGCCGGCCTGGGCGCGTTCGACCAGGTCCATCATGCGGGCCTGGTCGCTGTCCGCGGTGGGGCGGCGCGCGGCCGGTGTGTTCGTGCCGGTCGCGGTGCCGCCGCCCGTGCGACCGCGTCTGCCCACCGTCGCTCCGCCGTCGGCCAGGGCATAGCAAGGGCCGGCCGGGCCGAGGCCGGCGGCGAAGGCGGGTACGGCGTACGCGGTGGGGACGAAGCCGCGCAGGTGGCCGAGGACCGTTGCGCGCAGCGTAGCCAGGCCCGAGGCGTCAACCCCGACAGGTGGGTACACGGGACTCCCAGAGGCAGAGCTTCCATCACGTGCAGTGCGAGACCGTTCACCCGTCGTGGCGACAGATGGGCGGCGGCATGCGTCTGAGGAGAATAACGCTTCGTACAGGCAGCACTACACCCAGTTGCTCAAATCATCGATTCCGACACTTCTGTTGCGTGTCGAAGGCGTTTTCGGTCGCAATTCGTGATCGGTTGCCGATCGCTTCGCGACTCGGAATGGGCGGTTCCGCGCTGGCTCGCGACCGAGTCGGGCATGCGTGCGTGCCCTCGCGTGGGCGCGGGTAAGGGAGAGGGAATGTCCGCCGGGCGGTGGACAGGGAACCGTCGGGCGGACGGCGGGGCGGGCCCGGGCCTGCTCCGGTGCAGGCGGCGGCCCGAAGGCGGGTGCGTGCCGGGCTACTTGCGGCGGCGGTGCAGGGCGATGGCGGCGGCCGCGCCGCCCGCGATCGCACCGACCCCGGCGGCCGCCGGGACGCCGACCTTCACGGCCTTGCGGCCGGTCCGATAGTCGCGCAGCCGCCAGTCGTGCTCCTGGGCATGCTTGCGCAGTTTTGTGTCCGGATTGATCGCGTACGGATGCCCGACCAGTGACAGCATGGGAATGTCGTTGTGCGAATCGGAGTACGCGGCGCAGCGCGCGAGGTCGAGCCCCTCGGCCGTGGCCAGCGCGCGGACCGCCTCCGCTTTCGCCGGGCCGTGCAGCGGCTCGCCGACCAGGCGGCCGGTGTAGACGCCGTCGACCGACTCGGCGACCGTGCCCAGCGCCCCGGTCAGGCCGAGCCGGCGCGCGATGATCGTGGCGGTCTCCACCGGGGCGGCCGTGACGAGCCAGACCTTCTGGCCGGCGTCGAGGTGGGCCTGGGCCAGGGCGCGGGTGCCCGGCCAGATCCGCTCGGCCATGTACTCGTCGTAGATCTCCTCGCCGATCGCCATGAGGTCGCTGACCTGGTGGCCCTTGACGATGGACAGGGCGCTGTCGCGGGCGTCCTGCATGTGGTCGGGGTCCTCGACCCCGGCGAGCCGGAACCAGGCCTGCTGCCAGGCGAAGCGGGCGAGCTCGCGGCGGCGGAAGAACTCCCGCTTGTACAGGCCGCGACCGAAGTGGAAGATCGCCGCGCCCTGCATGACGGTGTTGTCGAGGTCGAAGAAGGCGGCGGCGAGGGCATCGCCCGCGACGGGGAACTCCGGCTCGCCGGCCTGCGGCGCCTCTTCCTCCGCGGCGACGGGGCCGGGGGCGGCCTCCGCTTCGAGGGCCTGTGCGGTCTTGCGGGCGGCCTCGGCCGAGGCCTCGCCTGCCAGTACGCTCCGCGCGGTGGCGGAGCGCCTACGGGGGGTGAGCCATCCCAGAGCGGCCATGACGCGAGCATAGCCATTGTGTTCGGGAGTTCCCGAACCGCGGCGATGCCGGGCGCGTGAACTCTTCGGTGCCGCGGTGTGACGTGCGGGCGCGGGAGAATGGGGCCCATGAGCCCTTTGCTGCGCCGTAAGGAAAAGAAGAGTCCCGCCGAGCGGTTGGTCACCCTCGTCGGGAAGCCCGGGTGCCACCTTTGCGACGACGCCGAGGCGGTGGTCGAGGAGGTGTGCGCCGAAGTCGGGGCGCAGTGGCAGAAGAAGGACATCACGCAGGACGAGGAGCTCTACCGGCGGCACTGGGAGCAGATCCCGGTGGTGCTCATCGACGGGGAACAGCACACCTTCTGGAGGGTGAACCCGGACCGGCTGCGCCGGGCGTTGCAGGGCTGACCGTTCGGCCGGTTACCATCATGGGCGATTTGTGGGGTCTCGGGGGCGTATTCATGAGGAGTGTGCACCGTTTTGCCCCCCACTGGATTTGAACGGGTTCGGTACGTTGTGGGCCCCTGCCCCCTCCGCCCGGACCGCGTGACCCCGGTCACTTTGGTCGGACAAAGCGGACACAATCTTTGTGCACGCGTTCACAAAGACATAGCCTGCTGTCGACGGGGCGGTCCAGGGACGAGTGACCGCCTTCAGCCCCGCTCATCCCGCAGGAGCATCGTGGCAACTGGCCGAACTCACCGACCGGCGACCCGCAGCCGAGGTATCCCCGAGGCCACCGTCGCCCGGCTTCCGCTGTACCTGCGCGCCCTCACCGCGCTCTCCGAGCGTTCGGTGCCCACGGTGTCCTCCGAGGAACTCGCGGCGGCCGCCGGAGTCAACTCCGCCAAGCTGCGCAAGGACTTCTCCTACCTGGGCTCCTACGGCACGCGCGGCGTCGGCTACGACGTCGAGTACCTCGTCTACCAGATCTCCCGCGAGCTCGGCCTGACCCAGGACTGGCCCGTCGTCATCGTCGGCATCGGCAACCTCGGCGCGGCCCTCGCCAACTACGGCGGCTTCGCCTCCCGCGGCTTCCGGGTCGCCGCCCTCATCGACGCGGACCCGGCCATGGCCGGCAAGCCGGTCGCCGGCATGCCCGTCCAGCACACCGACGACCTGGAGAAGATCATCCGGGAGAACGGTGTCTCCATCGGCGTCATCGCGACCCCGGCCGGCGCCGCCCAGCAGGTCAGCGAGCGCCTGATCGCCGCCGGCGTCACCTCCATCCTGAACTTCGCGCCGACCGTGCTCTCCGTGCCGGACGGCGTCGACGTGCGCAAGGTCGACCTGTCGATCGAGCTGCAGATCCTGGCCTTCCACGAGCAGCGCAAGGCCGGCGAGGAGCCCGGCACCGGTCCGGCCGGCGACACGGGCGCGCTCCCGGCCGCCCCCGCCGCCGGCACCGACCCGGCCGCCGCCCAGGCACCCCGCACCGCCGCGTCCCCCGCTGCCGGCACCCGCAAGAGCGGCCCCGACGGCGACGTCCCGGCGGTGATGCCGGCATGAGTCTGCTCGTCGTAGGCCTGAGCCACCGCAGCGCCCCCGTCAGCGTCCTGGAGCGCGCCGCGCTGTCCGCCGACGCCAAGGTGAAGCTGCTGCACGACACCGTCGCCGCGGAACCCGCGACGGAGGCGGCCGTCCTCGCCACCTGCAACCGCATCGAGCTGTACGCCGACGTCGACAAGTTCCACGCCGGCGTCGCCGAGCTGTCCACGCTGCTGGCCCAGCACAGCGGGGTCGCCCTGGAGGAGCTCACCCCCTACCTGTACGTGCACTACGAGGACCGCGCCGTCCACCACCTCTTCTCGGTGGCCTGCGGCCTGGACTCGATGGTGGTCGGCGAGGGCCAGATCCTCGGCCAGATCAAGGACGCCCTGGCCCTCGGCCAGGAGCTCCACACGGCCGGCCGCCTCATCAACGACCTCTTCCAGCAGGCGCTGCGGGTCGGCAAGCGCGCCCACTCCGAGACCGGCATCGACCGGGCCGGGCAGTCGCTCGTCACCTTCGGGCTGGAGCAGCTGACCGCCGGCCGCGAGACCGTCGAGGCCTGGGCCGCCGGCAAGCGCGCCCTCGTGATCGGCGCCGGCTCGATGTCCTCGCTGGCCGCCGCCACCCTCGCGCGGGCCGGCGTCGCCGAGATCGTCGTGGCGAACAGGACCGTGGAGCGCGCGGACCGATTGGTCGAGATTCTGGTTGCCTCAGGCACTGGGGTGGCCGCCCGGGCCGTGCCCATGGCCGGCGTCGCCGGCGAGCTGACACGAGTCGACGTCGTCGTCTCCTGCACCGGCGCCACCGGACTCGTCCTGACCGGCGAGGACATCGCCACCGCCGTCGCGGACGGCGGCCCGGCCGGCCTCCTCCCCGAACAGGCCACCGCCACCGCCGAGCCGGCCGTCGCCGGGCTCGACCCCGAGGTCGTGGCCCGCCTCGCCGCCGTCGCCGCGGCCGGCGGCCGCCTCGCCGACGCCGGAGGCGCCCGCACCATCACCGCCGCCGGCGCCACCGGCCCCGGCACGGACCGCGACGGCTGCCCCGTCGACGCCCCGGCTCCCGCCGGCCGCGCCGCGCTCACCGGAGTCGACGCCAACGCCCTCGAACTCCACGGCACCTGGGCCGACCAGGGCGAGGCCGCCGCCCAGCGACAGCCCCGCCGCGGCACCCGCAGCCACGCCGACGGCGCCCCCGTCCGGCTGGCCCTGCTCGACCTGGCCATGCCCCGCGACATCGACGCCGCCGTGCACCGCATCCCCGGCGTCCGCCTGGTCGACATCGAGTCCCTCGCCGAGGCCGCCGCCGACGCGCCGATGGCCGCCGACGTCGACGCCGTACGCGGCATCGTCGCCGACGAGGTCGCCGCGTTCGGCGCCGCCCAGCGTGCCGCGCACATCACCCCGACCGTCGTCGCCCTGCGCGCGATGGCCGCCGAGGTCGTGGCCATGGAGGTCGCGCGCCTCGACGGACGCCTGCCCGAGCTCGACGAACGGCAGCGGGCCGAGGTCACCCAGACCGTCCGCCGCGTCGTCGACAAGCTCCTGCACGCGCCGACCGTGCGCGTCAAACAGCTCGCCAGCGAGCCCGGCGGCGCCGGGTACGCCGAAGCGCTGCGGGAACTCTTCGACCTCGACCCGCAGACGGTGGCCTCCGTCAGCCGGGCCGACGCGGCCGGCACCCCCGGCGCGACCGCCGCAGCAGGCGCAGCCGGCACGGCAGACCAGAACCACGACTCAGGACGGGCATCATGAATTCACGGTCCGACCAGCCCCTCCGGCTCGGCACGAGGCGCAGCAAGCTGGCCATGTCCCAGTCCGGCCACGTCGCCGACGCGGTCCGGGAGATCACCGGCCGCCCCGTCGAGCTCGTGGAGATCACCACGTACGGCGACGTGTCCCGCGAGCACCTCGCGCAGATCGGCGGCACCGGCGTGTTCGTCACCGCCCTGCGCGACGCCCTGCTGCGCGGCGAGGTCGACTTCGCCGTCCACTCGCTCAAGGACCTGCCGACCGCACAGCCCGACGACCTCGTGATCGCGGCCATGCCGCCGCGCGAGGACCCGCGCGACGCGCTCGTCGCCCGCGACGGCCTGACCTTCGAGCAGCTGCCCGACGGAGCCCGCATCGGCACCGGTTCGCCGCGCCGCACCGCGCAGCTCAACCACCATGCGCGTGCCCTCGGCAAGCGCATCGAGACCGTCGCCATCCGGGGGAACGTCGACACCCGCATCGGCTACGTCCGCAGCGGAGAGCTCGACGCCGTCGTACTCGCCGCCGCCGGCCTCAACCGGATCGGCCGCAGCGCCGAGGTCACCGAATACCTGCCGGTCGACAGCGTGCTGCCCGCCCCCGGCCAGGGCGCCCTCGCCGTCGAGTGCCTCGCGTCCGACACGGACCTCATCGCCGCCCTCGGCCGGCTCGACGACCCGCACACCCGGGCCGCCGTGACCGCCGAGCGGTCCCTCCTCGCCGCCCTGGAGGCCGGCTGCAGCGCCCCCGTGGGCGCGCTCGCCGACCTTCCCCCGCTCTCGGCTCCGCTCGAGCGAGGGGACTCCCAGGCCGCCGGGGAGATTGTCAATGAAATGCGCCTGCGCGGCGTCGTCGGCACCCTCGACGGCGCCACGCTCGTGCAGCTGTCCACCACCGGACCCGTGCCCCAGTCGTACGACGAAGCCATGGCGCTCGGCCGCGAACTCGCGGACGAGATGCTGGCGAAGGGCGCGGCCGGTCTGATGGGGGAGCGATCCCTTTGAACCCCTCACGTCCGACCACCTCCGCTCTTCCGGTCGCCGCCGCAGGCCACGGGCACGTCACCTTCCTCGGCGCCGGCCCCGGCGATCCGGGTCTGCTGACGCTGCGCGCCGTGGAGGCGCTCGCCTCCGCCGACGTGCTGATCGCGGAACCCGAGGTGCTCGAGGTCGTCCGCACGCACGCGCGCGCCGGAGTGGACACGCCGCAGCTGACGATTGCTGACGAGGCGTCAGCAGCCGCCGGTGTACCGGTGATCCGGGACGCGGCCAATCTTGTCATGGAGGCCGCGCGCTCCGGCAGGCGGGTCGTGCGTGCCGTCACCGGCGACCCCGGACTCGACGGCAACGCCGCCTCCGAGATGCTCGCCTGCGCCACCGACGGAATCCCCTTCGAGGTGGTGCCCGGTGTCGCGACCGCCGTCGGCGTACCCGCCTACGCGGGTGTGCCGCTGCGCGGCGAGCAGGGCGCCGACGTGCGGTTCGTGGATGCGCGCAACGCCTCCGCCCGCTGCTGGAGCGAGGTCGGCGCCAGCACCGGCACCGTGGTCGTCTCCGCGACGCTGGAGACCGTGCCCGCCGCCTGCGCCGAACTCGTCGCCGCCGGGCGCGGGGCCGACACGCCGCTGACCGTGACCGTCGCCGGCACGACCACCCGGCAGCGGACGTGGAACGCCACCCTCGGCACCATCGCCCAGGTGTTCAAGCAGGGCAAGATCCTGCCCTCGCCCGAGGGCGGCCGCCCCGTGATAGCCGTGGTCGGGGAGCCCAGCGCCGCCGCGCGGCGCGATGAACTGGCCTGGTTCGAGTCCAAGCCGCTGTTCGGCTGGCGGGTTCTCGTACCGCGCACCAAGGAGCAGGCCGCTTCGCTCTCCGACCAGCTGCGTTCGTACGGCGCGGTCCCGCACGAGGTGCCGACCATCGCCGTGGAGCCGCCGCGCACCCCGCAGCAGATGGAACGCGCGGTCAAGGGCCTGGTGACGGGCCGCTACGAATGGATCGCCTTCACCTCGGTCAACGCGGTCAAGGCGGTCCGCGAGAAGTTCGAGGAGTACGGGCTCGACGCCCGGGCCTTCGCGGGCATCAAGGTCGCGGCGGTCGGCGAGCAGACCGCCGCCGCGCTGGTGGAGTTCGGCGTCAAGCCCGACCTGGTGCCCAGCGGGGAGCAGTCCGCGGCCGGGCTGCTGGAGGACTGGCCGCCGTACGACCCGGTCTTCGACCCCATCGACCGCGTCTTCCTGCCGCGCGCCGACATCGCGACGGAGACCCTGGTCGCGGGCCTGATAGAGCTCGGGTGGGAGGTCGACGACGTCACCGCCTACCGGACCGTGCGGGCCTCGCCGCCACCGGCGGACACCCGCGAGGCGATCAAGGGCGGCGGCTTCGACGCCGTTCTCTTCACGTCCAGCTCGACCGTCCGCAACCTGGTCGGCATCGCGGGCAAGCCGCACAACGTGACCGTGATCGCCTGCATCGGCCCGGCCACCGCGAAGACCGCCGAGGAGCACGGGCTCCGCGTCGACGTCCTCTCGCCGGAGCCGAGCGTCAGCAAGCTCGCCGAGGCCCTCGCCGAGTACGGCGCCGCCCGCCGCGAGGCGGCCCGGGCGGCCGGCGAGACCGTGTCCCGACCGAGCGAGCGCCGCCCCGGCGCGCGCAGGCGGCGCACGACCTGACACGCAGCGCGCTGATGCGGCAGGGGGGGGGGGGGGGGGGCCCCCCCCCCCCGCGGCGCGGGGGGGGGGCCCCCGGGGGGGGGGGGGGGTGCAAAAAAAAAACCCCCCCCCAAACCCCAACGCGC
>NZ_JBHXTC010000006.1:17528-30757 GCF_042677605.1 Streptomyces sp. NPDC127106
GCGCTCGCGCCCGCGCGCGCGCCCCCGCGCGCGCGCGCCGCGCCCCCCCGCCCTCCCGCCCCCCCCCCGGCCGCTCGGGCGGCGGGCCCGGGCCCCCCCCCCCCCCCGGCCCCTGTGCCATGTCCGGGTCCCTCCGGGTGTGTCCGGGTCCCCTCCGGTCGTGCCCGGGTCCCCTCGGTCGTGCCCGCCCCGTTTCCCGCCCGGCCAGGGCTCTACGCTGGTGCCGACTGCTGTCGAAGCTCGAAGAGGCGACTGAAGATGAGCGCGTACGGATCCTTCCCCGGCTCGCGGCCCCGCCGGCTGCGCACCACCCCGGCGATGCGGCGGATGGTCGCGGAGACCCGACTGCACCCCTCGGACCTGATCCTCCCGGCGTTCGTCCGGGAAGGCATCAGCGAGCCGCTGCCGATCTCGGCCATGCCGGGCGTGGTCCAGCACACCCGGGACACGCTGCGGAAGGCCGCCGTCGAGGCGGTCGAGGCCGGCGTCGCCGGGATCATGCTCTTCGGCGTTCCGGCGGACGAGAACAAGGACGCGCTCGGCACCGCCGGCACCGAGCCGGACGGCATCCTCCAGGTCGCCATCCGCGACGTGAAGGCCGAGGTCGGCGACGACCTCGTCATCATGTCGGACCTCTGCCTCGACGAGTACACCGACCACGGGCACTGCGGCGTGCTCGACGCACAGGGCCGCGTCGACAACGACGCCACCCTGGAGCGGTACGCGGAGATGGCGCAGGTCCAGGCCGACGCCGGCGTCCACGTCGTCGGCCCGAGCGGCATGATGGACGGCCAGGTCGGCGTGATCCGCGACGCGCTCGACGAGACCGGGCACGAGGACGTGTCGATCCTCGCCTACACGGCGAAGTACTCCTCGGCCTTCTACGGGCCCTTCCGCGAAGCCGTCGCCTCCAGCCTCCAGGGCGACCGCAAGAGCTACCAGCAGGACCCGGCCAACGCCCGGGAGTCCCTGCGGGAGCTCGCACTCGACCTGGAGGAGGGCGCCGACATGGTCATGGTCAAGCCGGCCGGCCCCTACCTGGACATCCTGTACCGGGTCGCGCAGGCCGTGGACGTGCCGGTGGCCGCGTACCAGATCAGCGGCGAGTACGCGATGATCGAGGCGGCCGCCGAGAAGGGCTGGGTCGAGCGCGACCGGGCCGTCCTGGAGACCCTGACCGGCATCAAGCGGGCCGGCGCCGACACGATCCTCACGTACTGGGCCACCGAGGTCGCCGGCTGGCTCCGCAACGAACGCTGAGCGTCCGGGACCGTCCGACGTGACGAAGCCCCCGTCCCCTCCCGCCGCAGCGGGAGGGGACGGGGGCTCTTCCGTTCCCGTTGAACTGGCAGGGTGTGCCGGTCAGGGCGCCCCGGTCAGGGCGTCCGGGTCAGGGCTTGCGCCCGGCCCGCTTGTCCTCCTTGCCTTCGGGGCGGTCGTTGTTCTGCGTGACGGACTCGACGTCCGAGAAGTCCACGCGGGTCTTGGCGTGGGTCGTCTCCGGGTAGCTGACGAACACCGAGCCCGACCCCGACTGCTTGGCGCGGTCCTCGTGCAGCACGGCGTGGGGCGAGCCCGCCCGCACGACCAGCTCGTCGCCCTTCTGCGGCTCGACCCCGGTCGGATCCCCGCCGTCGACGGACAGCTGGGCGCCGACCGTGTCGTCGACGGTGATGTCCACCGTGTCCTGACCGCCGCGGGCCAGGACCCCGATCCGCTCGGTCTGCCCCGTGGTGATCCGCAGTCCGAGCAGCGCCCGCAGCTTCTGCGGGGCGCGCAGGTCCAGCGGCAGCGCCTCCACCCGCAGGGTCGTGAACGCGCTCACGACGCCGCGGATCCGGTCGCCCCGGGTGGTGCCGACGATGGTGACCTCGTCGTCGCCGCCTTCCGGACTGACCGTCACATCGCCCTTGACGTGAGAGAAGTTCACCGTCTGCGCGGACGCCGCCCGGGTGAGGCGGCCGCTGTCGGTGCCGGTCGGAGTGAACGTCAGCTGGTCGTCCCGGGCGCCGCCCAGGACGGCCGCGCCGTGCCCGCTCGCGTCGAGGTGTACGAGGGGGATGCCGAGGATGCCGACGAACCCGCCCGGGACGCCCGGGTAGCCCGTCACCCGGCCGTCCGCGATGTCGACCACCAGGTCGGACGTCGCGCCCGTGAGCCGCAGCGCGTGCTGGGCGATGGTCACGCCCAGCACCGGCGAGGTCCGGCCCACGTTGCCCGCCAGGTCCTCCAGCTGCACGCCGATGCCGTACGGGCCGTCGCGCAGCGCGGAGCTGACGACCTGGTACTCGCCGCCCGACGTCACGGTGTCCTTCCCGACCACGGTCGGCCCTGCACCGCCCTTCGCCGGCGTGGCCAGCAGCCGTACCAGCGCGTTCGGCTCCACTGACGCGCCCTGGAAGGCGGGCTTGACGAGGGTGGTGATGTTGTCGGCGTCGTTGCCGCCGGTGTCGCTCGACGACAGCAGGTCGGGCGCGGTGGCCGGGGTGGCCGGCGGGGTCGTGTCGAGGGTGACGAGGAGGCGGTGCGTGCTCTCCGCTCCCGACCCGGTGACGTGGGAGGTGCCGGCGGTACGGGGGTCGTCGGACGGGTCGACGACGATCACCTCGGCGGTGATCAGGTTCTCCCCTTCCGTCAGGACCGGATCCAGGCGGATCCGGTACAGCCCCGGTTTGGCGACCGGGTCGACCGGCTGGGCGAAGCCCACCCGCTGCCCGTCCCGCTCCACGGCCACCTTGAAGCCGGGGGCGTCGTCGTCGAGCTGCGGTGTGGCGTTCTGCGGGGACGGGGCGATGCCGGCGGCCCGCAGCTCCGCGTCGTTCACGCGGAGGAACAGGTCCGGGCCGGCGATCCTGGTGACGTCGTCGTTGTCGAAGCGGCCCGAGTCCGACTCCCGCTTGAGGTCCAGGCCGAACGGCTCGGGCGCCGCCCGGTTCGCGACGGCCAGGTCGTACACGGCCTGCGGCGGGTCGGTCGGCGAGGCGTCACCGGGGCGGGTCGGGTCGGCCACGGCTGCGTCGCTGATCGCGAGGAAGTACGGCTCGTCCTGGACGACCGGGACCGCGAGCCGGGACGTCGAGGTGCCGGGGCGGGCGGTGGCCGTGGTCCCGGAGGCGACGAGGGTGCCGAACTTGTCGTACGCGCGGACGAGGAGCGGCGAGACCACCTCGTTGAAGGTGATCTCGGCGGTGACGTGGCCGGTGTGGCGCGGCTCGATCCGGAAGAAGTCCACGTCGGTGGCGGTGTGCAGGGTGAGCCGTGCCCGGTTGAATCGGTCGTCCGAGCCGAGGGCGGCGGCCACCGCCGCGTCGATCGACTCGTTCGGCTCGGCGGGATCGGGGAACGCGGCGAGCGTCGAGAACACGTCGAAGTAGGTGGTCTGCGTGCCCTGGGCCTGCGTGGTGGGCGTGGGCGGGGTGGTGTTCCCGGTCCACGACGCGTATCCGATCCCGTCGACGGTCCACAGCCCGTTGTACTCGCCGATGCGCAGGGTCTGCTGGGTGGAGCCGGTCGCGCAGGAGAAACGGCAGGGCGCGTTCAGGTCGGGGTCGAAGGGGGCGTCGCTGACGCGGAAGTCCGGCGACCAGGTCTGCGCGCCGTCGCGGCTGGTGGTGCCGTACAGCTCCAGCAGGAAGTTGCTGCCGCCGTTCGCGCCGGTGCCGTTGTTGCGGCGGCCGCTGCGGTTGTCGTACCAGGTGACGACCGCATTGCCGTCCTGGTCGATGTGGGCGGTGGGCATCACGGCGAACGTCTGGCCCGGGCCGTGGTCGACCCGGCCGCGGGTGAAGGTCCGGCCGTGGTCGGTGGAGCGGGCGATGACGACGTCGGCGTCGTCGGCGTTGGCGAAGGTGTCGTTCGGGTCGTCGTTGGCGACGACGTAGACGTTGCCGGGGCGGGCCGGGTCCGGGAGGACCCAGGGCTGCATGCTGCCCTGGAGCCAGAAATCGGTGCCGGGGACGTCGTTGCCCGGGTCGCTCTGCACGTTGCAGGTGACGGTGGACTGGCCCGCGGCGAACGCCGCCTCCCGCTGGAGCACCGTGCCCGCGGCGAAGTCGGCACCGCCGGAGCCGTCGCGCAGGAGCATGGTGGTGCCCTGGGTGGCGGTCCCGTCGAAGCCCTCGCGGCAGAGGTCGGCGTGGTAGGCGACGTAGAGGTCGCCGTTCGCGGCGACGGCGGCGTGGGAGGGCCACGTGCTCCCCTCGGCGGCCCTGGACAGCACGCTCGGCGGGGACCAGCGGGTGGCGCCGGGCGTGAGGCGGGAGAACTGGATCTCCCACGGGGGGCCGGTGAGGTGCGTCCAGACGAGGTACAGGTTGTCCCGGTGGGGGCTCGCCGGATTCGTGTCGGCCACCAGCCACTGCTTGTCGTGGTTGCTCGGGCTGTTCCCGCTGACCTGGGTGGCCGTGTACGTCTGGGTGCCGGGGGTGGTCGTGTCGTTGATCCGGGCCGCGCCGACGCCGAAGCGGCCGGCGGTGTTGAAGCTGGTGGAGAGGTGGCTGACGAAGAGGCGGCCCTGCGAGTCGAAGGCGAGGACCGGGTCGCTGCTGCACGGGAGCGTCGACGTCCGCGTGATCGGGAAGTTGTCCTTGCCGTAGTTGTTGTCGATCCGGACCGTGCACCCCTGCATCACGGCGACCTGGCTCGGACGGCGGGGGTTGGCGGTGGCGTTGTGCGGCTCGTAGCCGGTGTTTCCGAGGCTCCGGTCGTCGCCGGCGTGGGCGGGCGAGGCGGAGCCGAGGACGGCCAGGACCGGCAGGAGGAGCAGCGTGCCGGCGAGGGTGGCTAGGGCGGCGAGGGTGGTGAGGGTGGTGAGGGTGGTGAGGGTGGTGGCTAGGGCGGTGGTGGTGGCGGTGCCGGGGCCGGTGCCGGGGCCGGGGCGCCGTCGGGTGGGGTGCCGGTGAGACTGGTCGTCGGGCCGTCCGCGATGGGTGTGGTTCACCGTGCGTCGCCCCGTTCTCTGGCTCTGCTCATCCCTCTCCTTCCGACTGCTGTTCGCGTCGGCTGTGCTGTGTGCGAGAGGAATGTGGCACCGGGCCGGTGGCGGCCCAGGGGCGGCCGGGTCCGCGTCACGCGAATTCACCGGGTTCCCTTGCGGAATCAACCCGGGCGGGGGAGGGCGGGGAGGGGGGGGAGGGCGGGGAGGGTGAGCAGCGGGGAAGGAGGCCGTCCCGCTTAACGGAGGGGCCAGACGTGGCCGGAGAGGCCGGGCTGCGGCCCGGTGCGCCAGCACCGCCACCAGGCGGCGGCGCGGGCCCAGGGTTTCCACCCGGTCTGCTGCCTGGCACGGCACCTGGTCTGCGGCCTGGCACGCCGCCTGGTCTGCGGCCTGGCGTGCCGCGCTCTGCCCATGCGGTGCACGGTACGGCGGGTGCGGTGGGGGAGGGCGGGGTGGCGGGGGAATCCGTCAGCTCGGCAGCTCGGCAGCTCGGCAGCTCGGGGGCGGGAGGCTGCACGGCGGGTGCGGTGAGCGGGGTCCGTGTACTCGGGGTCGGGGGAGTGTTCGGGGGCTTCCCGGCAGCCCATTGTCCTTCCGGTTCGGGCCGGCCTGTAAAGGGCGCTCCTTCGTCGCGTCGCTTGCGCGATGTCGCTTCGCTCCACCCTTGACAGGCCGACCCGCCCCGGAATGCCAACAGACTGCCGGGAAGCCCCCGAAGGATGGCCAGGGGGACAGTTCAAGGGACGGGTCTCGTCAGAGACGCAGGGTCCACGGCTCCGCCTCGCAACATTCCCCTGCCACCAGGGCCACCAGGGCCGCCCGGCGCCGGGGGTGCGGGCACGAGACAGCCGCCCCGAAGGCCGACACCAGGGCCCGTTCGGGAGCGATGAGGCCTCCGACCTGCACGAAATGCTGACCAGAAGCCCATCGGGGCCGGTCAGGCGCCCCAGATCGCTACGCGCTTCTCTCGTCTCGGCGTCTGGCGGCCGTCTGGGGCCGGTGGGCGCGACAGATCGCTACGTACTGCGGGTGGTTGGCGGCTGACGGTCGTCGAGGTCGCTGGGGACGGCGTGGTGAGTACGTGTACGGGGGTGAGTCGAGTAGGGGAGCTGAGGCGGGGAGAGTGGGAGGCGGCGTTCACTGACAGGTATGAACGATGAGCTCGCGCCCGGTTTCTCGCAGGTCTGGCCGACGGTGATTGCGGTCCTGCTCGTGCCGGTGGCCCTGATGTTCGGCGGACTCGCGCCGATGGCCGCGGACAGCTGCGGACCCGACAACTGTTCGGCAGCCTTGGACGCGGCCCTCGCGGCTGTGATGGCGGGATGGGTGGCGACGATCGTGGTCACGCCCGGGCTGCTGCTGGGGGTCTGGCTGTTGCCGCGGAGCAGCCGGTTCGACAGGGTGCGGCGCGCTGCTGCGTGGGGTGCGGTCCTGCCGCCTGCCGCGGTCATCCTGATGGTGCTTGCGCTGCCGGAGGGGTGATGTTCCGTTTTTGGTGATCTGTGGGGTGTGTGCGGCTGCTGCCCCTTGCTCGTGATGATGCTGTGACCTGCGAATGTTCAATCGTTCGGGGGTGATCACTAGGGTGTCGGGGTGAGCGATGCGACGCCGGTGGGCGGATTCCGGAAGAGGGCCTGGGTCCTGAACGTGACGCTGGGGCTGGTGGTCGCCGCAGTGGTCTTCTTCGTCCTGCGGTCCGGGACCGACGAGAGCGTCGACGTGCCCAAGGCTGCCGCCCCGTCGCCTTCCGTGGCTGACCGGCCCATGATCGGGCTGGCCGATGTCTTCCCCGACCAGGTGACCGACCCCGCCGGCGGTACGTACACCAAGGTGGGGGCGGTCGCACTGAAGTCGTGCACCGAACCCGACTCGGTCGGACCGCTCCTCGCCGACTACATAGCCCAGGGCAAGGGGTGCGTCGGCGAGCAGGTCGCGCTGTACAAGGACGCCAAGAACAACCAGTTCAACCTGGCCGTCTTCACGATGAAGGACCCGATGGACACCGTGAGCCTGGTGACCCGGCTCGGATCGGCGCCCATGGACTACCAGGTGGGCGCCCAGGCCCCGCCGCCGGCGTCGGGTCTGAAGACCCTCCCGCCGGACAGCGGCATGGTGCAGGCGTTCACCGGCCAGGGCCGGGCCATGGTGGTCGGCCTGGGCCAGTGGTCGGACGGCGCCACCCGCGACTACCAGCGCCTGGTCGAGCGCCTCACCCCTCTCCTGAACTCCGTCTCGGAGCGCGTAGCCCGCTACGAGACCTCCCCCTGACCTTCCTCAAGGGGCGACACGCCGCCTTCGACGCTCGACTCCCCGGCCCCCTGCCGTCACCCTGTGACCGATGCAGCAGCCCGAACCTCCTCGCCGCTGGCTCGGGAAATTCCTCAGCCACCCCGGCTGGGCCGGCATCGGCGGCATCGTCGGCGTGATCGGCCTCGCGGTCGCCATCGCCGTCAGCGTCTCCGACGGTGACCAGCCCGAGACCCCGCCCCGGCCCGCCACGTCCACTCCTGGCCCCGCCACTCCGCCACCCCCGGCGAACCATGCGAAACGGTCCATCACCGGAAGCTGGTCCGCCACGGGCGGAGACATCACGGTCACGGTCAAGGAAGTGGAGAAGACACCGGTGCGTGCCCTCCGCCTCCACGTGCGAGCCGTGAACCACTCCTCGTCCGGCCGGGTGCTGCAGCTCTTCGGCAACTTCACGGCCGTCGACGACCAAGGGCAGGTCTACACCCCGTCGAACGACCCCGCCTTCACCCAGTGGCCGGGCAACCTCGCACCCCACGGCTCGTTCACCGGAGTGATCGAGACCTGGGACCGCGCCCAGCCGAAGGCCACCACCCTGAAGGTTGTCTTCGCCAAGGTCCAAGGCGTCGGCGCCACCACCCCGCCGGGCGGCCTCACCATCACCGGCATCCCCCTCCCCGCCTGACGCGTTCGCTCCTCGCAGCAGCGACCTGCCGCGCTCCCCTTCCCGGACGGGGGCCAGTCGCCGACTCGACCGCAGTGCGTAGCGATCGCACTCTTCCGACGCTGGTCGGCCACTACCCCGACCCTCGGCTCCTGCCCGCCTCTCGCGCCTTCGCCTCGCCCCTGCCCAGCCCGCTCGCGCTCCCGTCCCCCCGGGCGCACCCTGGAGTGACAAGGCTGAGCCCTGGAGGTGATGCACCATGTCCACACTCGTCGGGTGGCACGTGGAGCTCGAATTCACCGAGGACGGTCACCGCACCACTGCGGCGGCCATGGTCAGACTCGGTGACGGCTCCGAGATGCGGGCGCGCGGCTACGCCATGCGTCACCCTTCCGACCCGGAGCAGCTGCGGGTCGGAGAAGAGATCGCCGGCGCACGCGCGCTGATGGATCTCGCGTCCCAGATGTTGCAGAAGGCGCACACGGAGATCGATGAGGCGACCGGTCGGCACTCATACCCGCTGACCCGCTGACCCCGTTGACCGATGACCCGCTACCGCTGAAGCCGCATGCGAGGCCTGCTCACGCCCCACCGGGGGCGTGAGCAGGCCGTTCCTCGGACATCAGGCGGGGGTCGTGGTCCGCGCCGCGCCGGTGGTTGCCGCCCGCCGTCGCAGCCAGTAGGCGCGGGTGAGGTACGCGAGGAGCGGGCCCCAGGCCAGCAGTGGCGCGTAGCAGATCCACAGGGCCCAGGCGCCGGGCCCGCTGGTGGGGAAGGTCTCGCCGGTGTCGTTGAGGGGCGGCACGAACGCGAAGAAGTGGTTGAGGACGACGTAGGCGCAGAACGCGGTGGCGAGGAAGGCACCCGTGGCTGCCGGGACGACCGCCACTCCCGCCGGTACCGCGCGCCCGCCGAGCCGCGGCACCCAGCCCGGAACCCGTTCCCCCCAGGGTTTGACCAGCGCCAGGCTCAGCAGGGCGAGGCATTCGGCGACCAGCGACAGCGACAGCACGTACGGGCGCTCCCACGGTTGCCAGGCGTGCGGCGCGTACCAGTCGGGCCAGCCCGCCACGAGGGCGATCCGCCACAGTCCCGAGGGCAGGGCGCACAGCGGGATCGCGTATGCGGCCCACACGGCGGCGCGCGGCACCTGAGAAACGGGTACGCCGCTCCGGCTGTGCGGACGGGGACGCGGACGCGGGTCGGTCCCGGGACGCGGGGTGCGGGCGGTGGCGAGGCTCATGGCGGGCTCCGTGGCTTCCTTCGAGGCGTTGCTGCCCTGTCAGGGTCGCCCTGGGGTCCGCCGGCCCGCGTCCCCCTGCGGTTCTGGCTGCCTCCCCCGCCCGGGGGAGGCAGTCCTACACCTCACGGGTCCGGTAGCGCGGGACGGCGCGCAAGGCCCACCGTCCCGCGCTACCGGCCGGCGACCCAGCCGGTCAGTGCCGTCCAGGCGGCAGGAGCCAGGTCCAGCACCGGACCGCCGGTGACCTTGGAGTCCCGGACGTGGACGGCGCCGGGGCAGGCGGCGACCTCGACGCAGTTGCCGCCATCACTCCCGCTGTAGCTGGACTTGAACCACGTCAGTGCGGTGCTCATAGCTCTCCTAGCAGCCGGTCCAACTCGGCCCTCGTCTCCTCCGGGTTGAGGGCCTGTGTCCGCAGCATCGCATACCTGCGCTCCAAGATGCTCACCTCGTTCATGTCGGAGATGAGCTGACTCCCTCGCTGCGTTTCCGTGTACGCCAGGCGCTGGTAGTCGGGGGTCTCAAGGAGCACGAAGGGGCCGTCGAGCGCCGGGTGGCTGGTGCGGTCCAGGGGGTAGACCTGGATGGACGCACCCGGCAGTTCCGAGCAGCTGATCAGATGTGTGAGCTGTTCCCGGTAGACCTTCGGGCCGCCCAACTTCAGGCGCAGAACCGGCTCCCAGACGATGAAGCTGAGGGTGACGGGGACGGATCGGCACAGTATCCCCCGTCGTTCCGTGCGGATTGCCGTTTGCGCGGTGATCACATCGTTCGGCAGGAGCGGAACGCGGCTACGGAACACCGCCTCCGCGTAGCCGTCGGTCTGAAGCAGTCCTGGCAGCACCTGGTTCTCGTAAGAGGAGATCGCGAGGGCATCGCGCTCGCGGTCCAGGTATTCCTCAGCCCACACCGGCACCTGATCCACCGCCGGCAGCTTCTCCACCCCCGCCGCCAGTACCCCACCTGACTCCAGCACCCGGTCCATGGCCTCGGCCACGTCCGGCATCAGGGCCCGTCTGCCCTGCTCGATCGAGGCGATCGTCTCCTCTTCCATCCGCACCAACTTGGCCAGTTGGCGCTGTGTCAGGCCCTTCCTGATCCGGAGTACGGCCACCTGTGCCCCGACCATCTTCAAGGCGGTGCCGTTCTTCGGTACGCGTTTCCTCGGCGGCATGTTTTTCGGACTCCCCACCTGCGCCCGCGATGTACCCGTACCGACCCGTACCAATGCATCGGTACGGGTGGTCGCACTGCTCCACGTTAGTCACGCACCGCGACGATCGCCCCGTGATCCAGGAGATTGAACCCGCCCTGATGCGGGACCGCTACTTCCCGCGCTCCCGCCAAACGGTCGCCACTGCCAGGCAGTTCACGGCGGAAACACTTGACGTGTGGGGTGTCACCCACCACCGCGACGACCTGTTGCTCTGCGTGAGCGAGCTGGCGACCAACGCCCTCCGCTACGGCGTCGCGCCCGGCCGGTACTACCGCGTCCGGCTCATCGGTTCCGCGACCACCGTGCGGCTGGAAGTCCACGACAGCGGCCCGGGCCTGTCGGGCACCCGCATCGGCGACGGCTACGGCCTGCGCATCGTCGAGGCCGTCTCGGACCGGTGGGGTGCGCTGCCGAGGTCGCCGGGGAAGTCGGTGTGGTGCGAGTTCGGCGGGCCGGTGCGGATGTGATGACCGGCGCCACCCAGGGAGCCCGACCGGTCCAGGTTCGCCTGTCGGCCGAGACTGGTACGGTAATTCCGTACGACTCCGTGTGCAGTCCCGCATCAGGAGGTCAGCCCATGTCGATCTCGGCCAACGAGGCCCGGCAGCGCTTCTACCCGCTGATCCGGCAGGTGAACGAGGACCACGTGCCCATAGAGGTCACTTCCCGGGAGCACGGCGACGTTGTGATCATGTCTGCCGAGGACTTCCGGTCCTGGCAGGAGACGGTCTACCTGCTCCGCTCGCCGCGCAACGCACAGATCCTCATGGAGTCCATCGCAGAGCTGGACGCCGGGCAGGGCCAGGCCAGAGAGCTGATCGATGTGGAGGATGCGGAAGGAACCGGGTCTGCCGCGTGAAGGTCGTCTTCTCGGGTCGGGCCTGGGCGCAGTACACGTACTGGGCAACCGCCGACCCGAAGATCCTCAAGCGGATCAACCGCTTGATCAAGGAGATCCAGCGCACCCCGTTCGAAGGAGCCGGAAAGCCGGAACCGCTCAAGGAGAACCTGTCGGGTTGGTGGTCCCGGCGGATCACCGATGAGCATCGGCTGGTGTACAGGATGAAGGACCAGGCCGTGGAGATCGCCCAGGCGCGCTACCACTACTGAGTGCGGCCCGCGGGGTACATCGCCGGCCGCTGGACCCGGGCCTACGAGCCGGTACTGCGCGCGCTGACGCCCCATCGGCGCTTCCCCCTGCCCGGTCGGTCCTCCGGGCCGCCGCACCCGGTCGGCGGCGGCCCGTCGGCCCCGTCACATCGGGTCGGGCTGCTCGGGGGCCTCGCTGGGCTTGATCACGGCGAAGACCGCGCCCTGTGGGTCGGCGAGGACGGCCATCCGGCCGACCGGCATGTCGAAGGCGGGGGCCATGACGCTACCGCCGGCCTTTTCGCAGGCGGCCTGCGTCGCGTCGGCGTCGGCCACGCGGAAGTAGGCCAGCCAGTGGGGCGGTGTGCCCTTCGGGTGCTGGTCCAGGGACATCATCCCGCCGACGGACCGGTCGTTGACCTTGAGTTCGGTGTAGCCCTCGGCGCCGGGGATCTCGGAGGGGGCGGGCGTGATCGGGAGGATGGTGCTGTAGTAGCGGGCGGCCGCCTCCGGGTCGGAGGTGGCCAGCTCGTTCCAGGTCAGCGTGTTGTCCTCGTTGACGATCCCGGCGCCGGGGAAGGTGCCGGCCTGCCAGATGCCGTAGACGGCCCCGGTGGGGTCGGCCAGGACGGCCATCCGGCCGAGGTCCATGACCTCCATCGGGTCCATGATGGTGCTGCCGCCGGCCGCGGCGGCCGCCCTGACCACCTCGTGCACGTCGTGGACGGCCAGGTACGTGGTCCAGACGGCCGGGGGCATCGGGTCGGGGGTGGACCCGTCGGGGTTCACCGCCTTCATGATCCCGGCGACCGGCTGCTCCTTGTAGAGGCAGACGGAGTACCCGCCGGTCTCGGGCGGGCCGATCTCGCCGGACCAGCCGAAGAGGGCTGCGTAGAAGTCGAGGGCGGCTTGCTGGTCGGGCACCATCAGGTCGATCCAGCACGGGGTGCCGGGTCTGTAGGAGCCGGTCATGACGGGCACGAGGCCTCCGGGGTGGGGGAGGGGCACGGGGATCGGACGCAGCCTCCTCTACCCGGAGACCGCCGCCCGGGATCGGGCCGCACGGGTGAACTCCGGCCACCGCAAGCGCCGCCCGGCGGGCGGGCCAGGCCGGAATGCCGACGGCAGACCCCCGTGACACGCTGAAACAGGGGATCGCCGTCCTGGCGGGGCAGGCCGGCCTGCCAGAAGGAGAAAGAGATGGCCAGCGACGCCGCCGGATCCCGGACGAACCCGCCGACCCCGCCGAACCCCGCGTACCCGAGCCCCACGCACGCCCCGGCATCCGGCACGACCACCCTGGCGGCAGCGTTGATGATCTTCGGAGGTGCGATGGCGGTCTTCGAAGGGATCTCGGCCATCGCCACGGACTCGCTGTTCGTCACCACACGCAACTACGTGTTCGAGTTCGACCTGACGGGCTGGGGCTGGATCCACCTGATCCTCGGCATCATCCTGGTCTTCGCCGGGTTCGCCGTGGTCAACGGAGCCCTGTGGGCACGCTACTTCGGCGTGGCCATTGCCGGCCTCGGGGCGATCGCCAACTTCCTGTGGCTGCCGTACTACCCCTTGTGGGCCCTGATCCTCATCGCCATCAACGTCCTCGTCATCTGGGCACTGTGCATGGGCATGCACCGGGAAGCGGACGTGCCCGCCTGACCACCGCCGAAGCCCGAAGCCCGAAGCCCGAGGCCCAGAACGCAGAGGACGCAGAACGCAGAGGACGCAGAACGCAGAGGACGCAGAACGCCCCCGCCCCCCCGGGGCACCTTTGGAAGCGGGGGGGGGGGGGGGTGGGTTAAAAAAAAAAAACAACCCACGAGAACACGCGTAA
>NZ_JBHXTC010000006.1:30767-34704 GCF_042677605.1 Streptomyces sp. NPDC127106
GCGGGCCGGAGCGTCGGGCGGCTCGCCCGGCGGCCCCCGCCCCCCCCCCCCCCGCCGCCCCCGCGCGGCCCCGCGCGGGGGGGCGGGGGCGTGGGAACCCGTTTAACCGGGAGCGTCAGAGGCGCTCAGGGGTCCGGATGCCCAGCAGGGACATGCCCTTGCTCAGCGTCCGGGCGGTCAGCTCGACCAGGAAGAGGCGGTTCTCCCTCTGCTCCGGGGTGTCGGCCTTCAGGACCGGGCACTGGTCGTAGAACGCGGTGAGGTGCGAGGCCAGCTGGTACAGGTACGCGGCCAGCTTGTGCGGCGCGTACTCGGCGGCGGCGTCCGCGACGAGCTCGCCGAAGCCGTCCAGGTGCAGGCCCAGCGTCCGCTCGGCCGGGGCCAGCGGGAGTTCCGGGTGGGCGGCCGGCTTGGCGTCGCCGGACTTCCGCAGGATCGACTGGATACGGGCGTACGCGTACTGGAGGTACACGGACGTGTCGCCGTTCAGCGACACCATCTGGTCCAGGTCGAACTTGTAGTCGCGGGCGGCGGACGTGGACAGGTCGGCGTACTTCACCGCGCCGATGCCCACGTACTGGCCGTTCTCCACGATCTCCTGCTCGGTCAGGCCCACCTTCTCGGCCTTCTCGCGGACCACGGCCGTGGCCCGGTCGACGGCCTCGTCCAGCAGGTCCACCAGCCGCACCGTCTCGCCCTCACGGGTCTTGAACGGCTTGCCGTCGGCGCCCAGTACGGTGCCGAACGCCAGCTGCACGGCCTTGGTGTCCTCGTTCAGCCAGCCGATCCGCCGCGCCGTCTCGAAGACCATCTTGAAGTGCAGCGACTGGCGGGCGTCCACCACGTACAGCAGGCTGTTCGCCTTCAGGTTGCCGACGCGGTCGCGGATCGCCGACAGGTCGGTGGCCGCGTAGCCGAAGCCGCCGTCCGACTTCTGGACGATCAGCGGGGTCGGGTTGCCGTCCGGGCCCTTGAACTCCTCGAAGAACACGCACAGCGCGCCCTCCGAGCGGACGGCGACGCCCGACTCCTCCAGCAGCCGGCAGGTCTCCACCAGCATGTCGTTGTAGCCGGACTCGCCGACGATGTCCGCGTCCCGGATGTCCATGTCCAGCTTGTTGAAGACCGAGTAGAAGTAGATCTTCGACTCGTCCACGAACCGCTGCCACAGCGCGAGGGTCTGCTCGTCGCCGGCCTGGAGGTCGACCACCCGGGCCCGGGCGCGGGTCTTGAACTCCTCGTCGGAGTCGAACAGCGCGCGCGAGGCCTTGTACAGGCGGTTGAGGTTGGACATGGCCTCTTCGCCGGACGCCGCGGTGTCCTCGGTGGCCGACGCCGCCGCGGCCTTGTGGTCCAGCTCGTGCGGGTGCTCGATCAGGTACTGGATGAGCATGCCGAACTGGGTGCCCCAGTCGCCGATGTGGTGGCGGCGGACCACCTGCTCGCCCGTGAACTCCAGGATCTCGACCATCGCGGCGCCGATCACCGCGGACCGCAGGTGGCCGACGTGCATCTCCTTGGCCACGTTCGGCTGCGCGTAGTCGATCACCGTGGTGCCGGCGTTCTCGTTGACCGGGACGCCCAGCCGGGCGTCCGCGGCGCGCGCCGCCAGCGTCTCGATGATCGCCCGGTCGGCGACGGTGATGTTGAGGAAGCCGGGCCCGGAGACCTCGATCTCCTCGATGACCCCGCCCTTGTCCAGGCTCCCGACCACCGTGGTCGCCAGCTCGCGCGGATTGGCCTTCGCCTTCTTCGCGAGCGCCAGGATGCCGTTGGCCTGGAAGTCCGCCCGGTCGCTTCGTCGCAGCAGCGGGTCGGCCGCACCGGCCTCCGGCAGGGCGGAGACGAGGGCGTCGGCGACGCGCTGATGGACGGAGGAAGCGAGGGAAAGGACCGAGGCCATGAGCTGCCGTTCCTGTGAGGTGTGCGGGGTGCGTGCACTTGGGTGTTCCGACAAGTGCCGAGTATCCCACGCGCCCGCGTCCCGTTTCCCGGGATATCCGGGCGACTACCGCGCCCCCGGCAAAGCAACCCCGAACCGCCCGCTTCCGTCTGGGAGAATGGCTGAAGCCAGCATTCGAGATAGAAGGACGTGTCGTGGCTCAGAGCAGCACCGAGACCGACTGGGTCTCCCGTTTCGCGGACGAGGTCATCGCCGAGGCGGAGCGCCGAGCACCCGGCAAACCTGTCGTCGTCGCGTCCGGACTCTCCCCCTCCGGGCCGATCCACCTCGGCAACCTCCGCGAGGTCATGACCCCGCACCTGGTCGCCGACGAGATCCGCCGCCGCGGTTTCGAGGTCCGCCACGTCCTGTCCTGGGACGACTACGACCGCTACCGCAAGGTGCCCAAGGGCATCCCCGGCGTGACCGAGGAGTCGCACGCGGAGCACATCGGCCGCCCGCTGACCTCCGTGCCCGCCCCGGCCGGCTCCGCGTACCCGAACTGGGCCGAGCACTTCAAGGCCGCCATGGTCGAGGCCCTGGCCGAGCTGGGCGTCGAGTACGACCCGATCAGCCAGACCGAGCAGTACACCACCGGCGCCTACCGCGACCAGGTGCTGTACGCGATGAAGCACCGCGGCGACATCGACGCGATCCTCGCCCAGTACCGCACCAAGCCCAAGGCCGCGAAGAAGTCGCAGAAGCCGGTCGACGAGGCCGAGCTGGAGGCCGCCGAGGGCTCCGGCGCCGCCAACGAGGACGACGGCAGCGCCGAGGGCGCGGAGTACTTCCCGTACAAGCCGTACTGCGGCGAGTGCGGCAAGGACTTCACCAAGGTCACCTCGTACGACGACGAGACGACCGAGATGACCTACGTCTGCACCGAGGACGAGTTCACCGAGACGGTCAAGCTCAGCGAGTTCAACCGCGGCAAGCTCGTCTGGAAGGTCGACTGGCCGATGCGCTGGGCGTTCGAGGGCGTCGTCTTCGAGCCCTCCGGCGTCGACCACTCCTCGCCCGGCTCCTCCTTCCAGGTCGGCGGCCAGGTCGTGGGCCTCTTCGGCGGCGAGCAGCCGATCGGCCCGATGTACGCGTTCGTCGGCATCAGCGGCATGGCCAAGATGTCCTCCAGCAAGGGCGGCGTCCCGACGCCGGCCGACGCGCTGGAGATCATGGAGCCGCAGCTGCTGCGCTGGCTGTACGCCCGCCGCAAGCCCAACCAGAGCTTCAAGATCGCCTTCGACCAGGAGATCCAGCGGCTCTACGACGAGTGGGACAAGCTGGAGGCCAAGGTCGCCGACGGCTCCGTGCTGCCCGCCGACGCCGCCGCGCACAGCCGCGCCGTCCGCGTCGCCTCGCACGAGCTGCCGCGCACCCCGCGCCCGATGCCGTACCGGACGCTGGCGTCCGTCGTCGACATCACCGCCGGCCACGACGAGCAGACCCTGCGCATCCTCTCCGACCTGGACCCGGCCAACCCGCTGACCTCCCTCGACGAGGTCCGCCCGCGTCTGGGCCGCGCCGAGAACTGGATCACCACCCAGGTCCCGGCCGACCAGCGCACCCTGGTCCGCGAGCAGCCCGACACCGAGCTGCTGGCCTCCCTGGACGACGAGGGCCGCCGCTCGCTGGAGCTGCTGCTGGAGGGCCTCGACTCCCACTGGTCCCTCGACGGGCTCACCACCCTGGTCTACGGCGTCCCGAAGGTCATGGCCGGTCTCGACCCCGAGGCCAAGCCGACGCCGGAGCTGAAGGTGGCCCAGCGCCAGTTCTTCGCGCTGCTCTACCGCCTCCTGGTCACCCGGGAGACCGGTCCGCGCCTGCCCACGCTGCTGCTGGCGGTCGGGGCGGACCGGGTGCGCAAGCTCCTGGCGGCCTGACCGTGGCCGAGGAGGGGGGGGCCCGCGGGGAGGCGGGGGGCCCCCCCCCCTTTTTTTTGGGGGGGGGCGGGGGGGGGGGAGGGGGGCGGCCGGGGGGGGAACCCCCGGGCCCCCC
>NZ_JBHXTC010000006.1:34714-138167 GCF_042677605.1 Streptomyces sp. NPDC127106
GTTCCGGGCCGCGGGCCGCCGGGGGGGCCCCAGCGCCGGGGGCGGGGGGGGCGCCCCGCGCTCCCGCGGCGCCCCCCCCTCCCGTTTTTTCGGGCGGCGATCCGGAGGGCCAGGAGGGCGAGCGCCGGGAGGACCAGCGGCTGCGCCAGCTGGACCTGCTGCGCGGGATGCAGGCGCCGCCGCACCTGCGGGAGCCGGCGCTGGCCGCGCTCGGGCGACCGAGGAGGAGCTGGAGGCCTCCGGGAAGCGGGCCGGCGCCGAGCTGCCCAGGCCCGTCGAGCTCACCCGGTACCGGCTGCCGCTGTGGCCCGACTACGCGGCGGGGCTGGAGCGCTCCGGCTCCCTAGTGCTGCGGCCGGACGCGCCGGTGGCGGTGCGCCCTACGCGATGTGCTCGTTCTCCAGCTCGCGCTGGTAGCGCTGCTTCAGCTCCGGCACCAGACGGCGGAGCATGGACGCGCTGCGCGGGTGCACGATCCCGAGGCGGTCGGCGAGGTGTATGTCCACCTGCTCCGGGTTCGGGAACTCGCCGTACTCGTCGATGTACGCCCGGAAGACCTCGTACGCGGCCTCCTCGAACTTCGCCTCGTCGACGGCTTCCGGCCCCTGCTGCCCGGGCTCCTGCGGCTCCGCTCCGTCCGACGGGGCCGGGAACAGGGCGTCCTGGGCGTCCTGGCCCTCGGGCTGCGCCTGGGCGTCCAGCGCCTGCTGGGCGGCCCGTGCCTGCCGCTGGACGGCCAGCGCCTGCTGGGCGGCGGCCGCCTGCTCCGCCTCCGGGAGCTCGGGGCCGGCCGGGGCCATCACCGGGGTGGGCTCCAGGCCCTCCACGTACTGCGGGTTGTAGCCGCCCTCGTACGCCGCCTGCGGGGCCTTCGGCCCCGCGAACCAGGCGCTGTCGTGAGCCGCGGGCATGGCGGTCGGGTCCACCGCGAACGCCGCGTGCGCGTAGTGCTGCGGTACCGGGTCCTGCGCCCGGTCCGGCCCCGGGGCCTGGCCCGGCAGCTGCCCCGGGAGCATCTGCTGCGGCTGGCCCGGCGCCTGCACCAGCGCCTGCGCCTGCCCCGGAACCGGGGCCTGGACCTGGGCCTGCCCCGGAACCGGGGCCTGGGCCTGCCCCTGCCCCTGTACGGGCGCGGCCGCCTCGCCCGCCGCCAGGGCCGGCGTCCGCGTCGCCGCGGCCACCGGAGGCAGCAGCGCCGGGTCGATGCCCGCCGCCGCCAGCCCCTCCGGGGCCGTCTGCGACAGCGGTACGCCGATCCGGGCCAGCCGCAGCGGCATCAGCGCCTCCACCGGCGCCTTGCGCCGCCAGGCGCGCCCGTACCGGGCCTGGAGCCGCGCCTGGTAGATCAGCCGGTCCTGCTCCATGCCGACCGCCTGCTCGTACGAACGCAGCTCCCACAGCTTCATCCGGCGCCACAGCTTGAACGTGGGGACGGGCGAGAGCAGCCAGCGGGTCATGCGGACGCCCTCCATGTGCCGGTCCGCGGTGATGTCCGCGATCCGGCCCACGGCGTGCCGCGCCGCCTCCACGGTGACCACGAACAGGATCGGGATCACGGCGTGCATGCCCACGCCCAGCGGGTCCGGCCAGGCCGCGGCGCCGTTGAACGCGATCGTCGCCGCGGTCAGCAGCCAGGCCGTCTGCCGCAGCAGCGGGAAGGGGATCCGGATCCACGTCAGCAGGAGGTCCAGCGCCAGCAGCACGCAGATGCCCGCGTCGATGCCGATCGGGAACACCAGCGAGAAGCTGCCGAACCCCTTCTTCAGCGCGAGCTCGCGGACGGCGGCGTACGAGCCCGCGAAGCCGATGCCCGCGATGACGACGGCTCCCGCGACCACGACGCCGATGAGTATCCGGTGCGTTCGAGTCAGCTGCATCGCGGCCACCCGCGATCCCCTCCCCTTGTCGAGCTACGGCAGGCACAGCGTACGGCCGACTGTACGGGTGACTGAATGTCACCCTCCACTCGGTCCCGCCGATCCGCTGCGGATCTCCCGCGAATGGGCCGATGCCTACTGGGCCGACGGGGAAGCCTGCTGGTCAGGCTGCTTCGGCTGCTGGCCGGCGGAGCCGACCGATGCGACGACCTCCTTGGCCGCGTTGATCGCGTTCTCAAGGAGCTTGGCGTGATCCGGTGCCCCGGCGCCCTCGTACGCGGCACCGTTGTAGTCGAGGGTGACGACCACGTTCTGGGTGCGGGCGACGATCGTGGTGTTGAAGAACTCCACGTCCTTCTTCACGCCGAAGATGACGGAGGTGGCCTGGTCGCCGACACCGCCGGCCTGCTCGGCCTTCACGTCCTTCGCGCCCTCGGTGGCCTTCGCGGCCTCGATCTGCTTGGTGTACTGCTCCTCGGCGCGCTTGTTCGCGCTGCCGAGCGAGGCGTGCGACTCGTAGCGGACCAGGGAGACCGACAGCCAGCGGTACTGCGAGCCCTTCAGACCGTCCTCGTCGAGGCCGTTCCAGGAGCAGCTGGCACGGGTGGCCAGGTCGTTGGACTTGGTGGCCGTGCCGTTCTTGTCCTTGGCCTCGGGGACCAGGGTGTCGACGGTCTTTTCCTGAACGGTCTTGCAGGGCTCCGGCAGCGTCGCGAACGCCGCCTTCTCCAGGGCCGTCGACGGCTTGCCGTTCGGCTTGGCAGAGGCCGAGGCGGAGGCGTTGCCCTTGCCGCTGTCGGAGCCCTTGCCCTTGCCCTTGTCCGAGTCGGAGGAGCATCCGGCGGCGGCGAGGATCACCGGTATGACGGCTGCGCAGGCGAGCACGCGGGTGAGACGCGAAGCAGATCGGTGCATGGTTCCTTCAGTACGTTGTGGGCGCGTCGTGGTGAACGCGGTGCGGGCGCGGGACCCGAGCAACGGTAGCCCGATCCGGAGGACGCCTGCTGTGCGCGCGGTCACCTCAGGGGTGGCCGCGGCCGCGTTCAGTCGTTGAACCTCTCGACGAGGGCGGCGGCCAACTGCCGCGCCTTGTCCTGGGTTTCGGGGCTTGAGGGGATCGTGCCGGGCAGTGCGGGCTGCACGCTGTACTCGACGGTGACGATGACGTTCGCGGTGCGCAGGACGATCCGCACGTTCCGCGCCTGGACGGTGCTGGCGCCTGCCGCGCTCAGCTTGTCCTCGATGAAGGCCTCGGTGCCGAGCCCTTCGAGGACGCGGGAGCCGAGCTCGGGCGCTGGCGTGGCGCCGGTGCTGCCGCCGGGCGAAGGGGTGCCGGAGGCGCCCGCGGGCGGGGCGGCCGGGGCGGTCGGGGTGCCGGACGGCAACGGGCTCGCCGAGGGAGCCGGGCCGCTCGGGGCCGCGGCGGTGGGCGCCGCGCCGGTGGGGGTCGCGCCGGTGGGGGTCGCCGGGGGGCCCGGGAAGGGCAGGTGCGCGTCGGTCAGGCGGCGGACGTAGACCTGCTTGGCCTTGTCGTCGTCGCTCATCGCGGTCCGGTCGTACGAGACGACCCGCTCGAAGCGGACCGCCAGCAGCCGGGTCTCCTCCGGGGTCGTCGCCGTCCACCGGCAGCCGACGTGCCGGTCGGCGTCGTAGGAGGTGTCCGCCGTGCCCGCGTACAACTGGGTGCGCTGCTCCTCGGTGAGGGTGGGCGCGGCCGGGAGCATGGCCTTCAGGCGCTTGCCGTCGGCGGCCTTGCAGGGGGCGGGCAGGCTGCGGTATTTGCCGGCGGGCGCAGGTGTGGGGGAGCTGTCGCCGGCCTTCGAGTCGGTGGTGCCGGCGCCGCCGGTCCCGCTCGTGCACCCGGTCAGGCCGGCCACCCCGGCGACGAGCGCGGTGAGCATCGCGATGCCCGGCAGGATCCGCCGTACCGCTTTGCGCTGCACGTCCACTGGCTCCCTTCGACCGGCCGGCCGCCCGGCGGTCAGGAAAAATGCGTTGCCGCGCTTCGGACGCGGCTGGACACAATGTCTATCGCACACGCCGGTACCGGCGCCGGTCCCCTGTCTGTTTTGGGGCCAGAAGCGAGGGTTTTTGCCTCATCAGATTTTTCCGTGGGTTTCGGGGGATTAAGACGTTATGTCGTACGTAGAGGTTCCGGGCGCGAAGGTTCCGATCCGGATGTGGACCGATCCGGCGTCGGTCGAGCAGGGCGCGATGCAGCAGCTGAAGAACGTCGCGACCCTCCCGTGGATCAAGGGCCTGGCCGTCATGCCGGACGTCCACTACGGCAAGGGCGCCACCGTCGGCTCCGTGATCGCCATGCAGGACGCGGTCTGCCCGGCGGCGGTGGGCGTGGACATCGGCTGCGGCATGTCCGCGGTCAGGACCTCCCTCACGGCGGGCGACCTCCCCGGTGACCTGTCGGCGCTCCGCTCCAAGATCGAGCGGGCGATCCCGGTGGGCGCGGGCATGCACAGGGAGGCCCTGGACCCGGCACGCCTGTACGGCTTCCGGGACTCGGGCTTCGGCGACCTGTGGGAACGCTTCGACTACATCGCGGACGCGGTGAAGTACCGCCGGGACCGGGCGCTGCGGCAGATGGGCACCCTGGGCAGCGGTAACCACTTCTGCGAGGTGTGCATCGACACCTCCGGTTCCGTGTGGCTCATGCTGCACTCCGGCTCCCGGAACATCGGCAACGAGCTGGCCGACTTCCACATCAACGTGGCCCGCGGCCTCGACCACAACCAGAACCTGGTCGACCGCGACCTCGCGGTCTTCCTCGCCGCCACGCCCGAGATGGACGCGTACCGCAACGACCTCTTCTGGGCGCAGGAGTACGCCAAGTACAACCGGGCCGTGATGATGAGCCTCCTCAAGGAGGTCTTCCGCAAGGAGTTCCGCAAGGCGAAGGTCTCCTTCGACCAGGAGATCAGCTGCCACCACAACTACGTGGCGGAGGAGCGGTACGAGGGCATGGACCTGCTGGTCACCCGCAAGGGCGCGATCCGCGCCGGCAGCGGCGACTACGGGATCATCCCGGGCTCGATGGGCACCGGCTCGTACATCGTGAAGGGCCTCGGCAACGAGAAGTCCTTCAACTCGGCCTCGCACGGAGCGGGCCGGAAGATGAGCCGTACGGCAGCGAAGAAGCGCTTCTCGGCGCGGGACCTGGCGGACCAGACCAGGGGCGTGGAGTGCCGCAAGGACGCGGGCGTGGTCGACGAGATCCCGGGCGCGTACAAGTCGATCGAGCAGGTCATCGACCAGCAGACCGACCTGGTCGAGGTCGTGGCCAAGCTCAAGCAGGTCATCTGCGTCAAGGGCTGATCAGGGGGCAGGGCCCGGACCCCGACGGTCCGGGCCCTGCCGCACACCTCAGAGCGCCCGGTGCACCTTCGTGTTCGAGGCCTGGGCCCGGGGCCGTACCACCAGCAGGTCGATGTTGACGTGACTGGGCCGGGTCACCGCCCAGGCGACCGTCTCCGCCACGTCCTCCGCGGTCAGCGGCTCGGCCACGCCCGCGTACACCTTCGCGGCCTTCTCGGCATCGCCACGGAACCTCGTCGTGGCGAACTCCTCGGTCTTGACCATGCCCGGCGCGATCTCGATGACCCGCACGGGCTGCCCGACGATCTCCAGCCGCAGCGTCTCGGCCAGCACCCGGGCCCCGTTCTTCGCGGCGACGTATCCGGCGCCGCCTTCGTACGTGCCGTGCCCGGCCGTGGAGGACAGCACCACGACGGTCCCGTCGCCGGACGCGACGAGCGCCGGCAGCAGCGCCTGGGTCATGTGCAGCGTCCCGATCACGTTGACCTCGTACATGGTGCGCCAGTCACCGGGGTCACCGGTCGCGACCGGATCGGCGCCGAGCGCCCCGCCGGCGTTGTTCACCAGCACGTCGCAGCGTGCGAGGGAGGCCGCAAAGGCGTCGACCGCGCCCCGGTCGGTGACGTCCAGCGCATGCGCCACGGCAGACCCGCCGCCGGCGGCGATCTCGTCCGCAAGGGCCTCGATGCGGTCCTTGCGGCGCGCGGTGAGGACGACGTGGTAGCCGGCCTCGGCGAGCTGCCGGGCGGTGGCCGCGCCGATGCCGCTGCTGGCGCCGGTGACTACGGCGGTCCGGGTGCTCATGTACGGGCTCCTCGTTCGTACGGGCGAATATCCGCCAGCATAAGCAGGACCCCAGCACCCCCGCGGGGCGTACACGACCACGGCAAGCGTCCCCACCCCACGCAGCCGCCGTCCGCCCCCGACCTGCCCGTTCCCGACGGTCGGCCGCTGATCCGAGGGAGCCGTGTAGCGATCTGTTGCGCTCCCCAGGCTTCAGACGGCGGTCGGACGCCGAGAAAGGGGAGCGCGTAGCGATCTGGGGCGTTTGCGGTGAGTGGATGGGCTTGTGGTCGACAGTTGGTACGGGTTGAGTCCCGGGCTGGGCCGGGGCCTTGCCGGGCGGGGCCGGGGCCTTGCCGGGGTCGGGGCCGCCGGAGCCCTGCCCCGCCCGGGCCCGCGCGGTCGGGGCAGGGCGTTGGTGGTCCTGGGCGCACAGCGCCGGGGTGATGCGTAGCCGGGGCCTGCGGCTCTGATGGGGCCGTTTCTGCCTCTTGTGCCCCCTGGCCGTCCTTCGGGGGCTTCCCGGCAGTCTGTTGGCATTCCGGGGCGGGTCGGCCTGTCAAGGGTGGAGCGCAGCGACATCGCGCAAGCGACGCGACGAAGGAGCGCCCTTTACAGGCCGGCCCGAACCGGAAGGACAATGGGCTGCCGGGAACCCTCGGACACCCCTCCGACCCCGGTCGACGCGCACCCCGCCGCGCGGCTCCCGCCCAGCAGCTCAGCGCCGCTTCGCGCGCCTCCAGCACATCCCGATCGACGCACCGATCACACCTCACCGCCCGCCGGCCGGAGCACGGCTCGCCCTCGTTCGTGTGATGGTCCGACTGGTCGTGGTCGCTGCCGATTAGCCTCCGCGCGTGGAGGAGGTGGTGGCGGTGCGCCCTGGCGCCGTTCGCAGTGTGGTGGTTGCGGGTTTGCTGGTGCTCGGTGTTGCCGGGGCCGCGCAGGCCCAAGGCAGCGGTCCCGAGGCCGATGTGGCCTACCACGGACAGGTGACCCTGTCGCATGGCAACCTGCGGGTGTGGATGGTCCCCGAGAACGAAGGGCCTGCCGCCCTCCCCGACGCAACCGTGCGGTTGCGCCTATCGGCCGAGCTCGCGGACCAGCAAGAACTCGCGGACGGCTGCGTACGCGCAGGAATGCGCGAGGTGGTGTGTGAAACCGGACCGCTGCCGATGCACGGGCAGGGCCGCCACATCGGGCTCGTGCTGGACCTGCGGGAGCGGGTGGCGGAGGTGGTGGTCCGGGTCGACACAGGGTGGAACGGCGGTGCGGCCGACCGGAACCTGTCGAACAACGAGCACATGGTGCTGGCACTGGACACGGGCGACGCTTACACGTTCTGAGGCGGACTGCTGGGCAGTGGCTGCGGGGACGGTGGAGGCGCGCGAAGCGGCGCTGAGCTGCTGGGCGGGAGCCGCGCGGCGGGGTGCGCGTCGACCGGGGTCGGAGGGGTGTCCGAGGGTTCCCGGCAGCCCATTGTCCTTCCGGTTCGGGCCGGCCTGTAAAGGGCGCTCCTTCGTCGCGTCGCTTGCGCGATGTCGCTCCGCTCCACCCTTGACAGGCCGACCCGCCCCGGAATGCCAACAGACTGCCGGGAAGCCCCCGAAGGATGGCCAGGGGGCACAAGAGGCAGAAACGGCCCCATCAGAGCCGCAGGCCCCGGCTACGCATCGCCCCGGCGCTGTGCGCCCAGGACCACCAACGCCCGGGCCCGACCCCGACCCCGGCCCCGGCAGGGCCCCGGCGGCCCCGGCCTCGCCCGGCAAGGCCCCGGCCCACCTCGGGACTCAACCCGTACCAAATGTCGACCACAAGCCCGTCCGCGCACCGCAAACGCCCCAGATCGCTACGCGCTCCCCTTTTCTCGGCGTCCGACCGCCGTCTGAAGCCTGGGGAGCGCAACAGATCGCTACATGGCTCGCCCCGAGCAGCGGCCAGCCGTCCCCTGGGGTTGCTGAGCGCAACAGATCGCTACGTGGCTCGCCCCGATCAGCGGCCGACCGTCGGGAACGGGCAGGGCGGGGTCAGGAGGCGGTGACGCCGCCGAATTCTTCGACCGCGTTCGTCACGATGCGTTCCAGGCGGGCGTGGTGGGCGCCGCGCCAGTAGACGCGGTCGCACTCCGTGCACTGTGCGAAGACGTCGTACGAGCGGTGCGTGCCGCTCTCCAGGCGGTCGCCGACGCTGTCCTTGTCGGCCTCCCGCAAGGGGCCGTTGCACGCGGTGCAGCGCGTCCACGGGGCCAGGGCCGGGGCGAAGCGGCCGAGGACGTCGCGCAGCTGCTCGTCGGGGTTGTCGCTGTAGACGTACGCCCCGGCGAAGATCTCGCGGCGCCGCAGGAGGCCGCGGTCGCGGGAGAGCAGGACGCGGTGCTCGTCGGCGGAGCGGGTGGCGAGGGCGGGGTCGCCGATGTCCTCGTTCTCGTACGCGGCGTCCACGCCCAGCAGGCGCAGGCGGCGGGCGAGCGTGCCCAGGTGTACGTCGAGGAGGAAGCGGAGGGGCGCGCCGGCGATCTGTTGCGGGCGGTCCACGCCGAACACCTCGACGGTCTGTCCGGCCCGGGGCACGTAGGAGACGGGTACCTCGTCGCCGTCGACGAGGAGCCGGCCGACCTCGGTGAGCGGGACTCCGGCGGATTCGACGACGTGGCCGAGGCTGGAGGCCCCGTCCGTCGGGGTCGGTACGCGGTCCGCGCGCCGGCTGGGCGGCGCGAACAGGCGCAGTTCGGGGGCGAGGGTGAGGTGAATGCCGGGTCCGTTCACGCATGCCAGCATGCCATTGCGGGGCCGGCGCGTGCGGCGGATTTACGGGGTCGGGAGGGGGCCGGGCGGGCTCCCGTGCGGGGCCCGCCGCGGGCGGCGGGGGCGGGTCAGGGCCAGACGAGGCAGTACGGCTGGTGTCCCGCTTCGTGGAGGCGTTGGCTGAAATCCTGCCATTCGTGGAGCAACTGGTACACGTTGAACGCGTCCCGCGGGCCGCCGCGGTCCGGGACCGTCGACCAGATGAACGCCGCCGCGCCGACGGATTCCTCGCCGACGTCGCGCAGCGGGTCGACCACCGTCATCGGCAGCTTCACCACGGCGTAGTCGGGGTGGAGCACGACCAGCTCCAGCGGCGGCACCTTGTGCAGGGGTATTCCCTGGATGCCGGTCAGAACCATGGCGGCCATGGTCTCCGGCTTGATCTTGGTGAACATGCCGCCCATGCCGAGCTCGTCGCCGCCGAGCTCCTCCGGGCGCATCGTGACCGGGACCCGGGCGGCGGTCGCCCCGTCCGGAGCGCCGAAGTACTTGTAGGTCACGCCCATGCCGCGGCCCTTGGGCAGGGTGTCGTCTTCCGCATCCTCCGGCAGGGCCGGCACGGGTTCGGCAGCGTCCGCGGCCCGGCGGCGGTGCCTGCCCCGGCGGCGGGCTTCGCGGGCCTCGCGGGCGCGCTTCGGGTCGAGGTCGTCCGTACCCTCGCCCGGTCCACCACCGCGTTGCATATCTCCACCCGACTGGTCTTGCCTGTCACGGCCGCGCGGGACCCGCCCCGCAGCCCGATCATCATGGCAGTGACCTCCCCCGGGGCGGCGCGGTGAAACGCCCGTCCGCAAGTCGGTCGCGGCCTGATGAGACCATGGCTGGTGTGAGCTACCCGTACCCGTATGAAGCCAAAGTCTCGCAGACTCTCTTTGACCGTGCGTCCCTCGTGACGCCTGGCGGCGTGAACTCTCCGGTGCGTGCCTTCCGCGCCGTGGGGGGAACGCCCAGGTTCATGGTGTCCGGTACCGGTCCGTACCTGACCGATGCCGACGGCCGCGAGTACGTCGACCTCGTCTGTTCGTGGGGGCCGATGATTCTCGGCCACGCCCACCCGGCCGTCGTCGAGGCGATCCAGGCCGCCGTCGCCCGCGGTACCTCGTTCGGTACGCCCGGCGAGGGCGAGGTCGCGCTCGCCGAGGAGATCGTCGCCCGTATCGAGCCGGTCGAGCAGGTCCGCCTGGTCTCCTCCGGTACGGAGGCGACCATGTCGGCGATCCGCCTGGCCCGCGGGTTCACGGGTCGGTCGAAGGTCGTGAAGTTCGCCGGCTGCTACCACGGGCACGTGGACGCTCTGCTGGCCGCCGCCGGTTCCGGTTTGGCAACCTTCGCGCTGCCGGACACGCCCGGCGTCACCGGCGCGCAGGCCGGCGACACGATCGTGCTCCCCTACAACGACCTCGAAGCGGTCCGGGCGGCGTTCGCCGCGCACCCCGGCGAGATCGCCTGCGTGATCACCGAGGCCGCGCCCGGCAACATGGGTGTCGTCACGCCCGCCGAGGGCTTCAACCAGGGGCTGGCCGACGTGTGCCGGGAGAACGGCGCCCTGTACATCTCCGACGAGGTCATGACCGGCTTCCGGACGAGCCGCGCCGGTTGGTACGGGGTCGACGGCGTCAAGCCCGACCTGATGACGTTCGGCAAGGTCATGGGCGGTGGCTTCCCAGCCGCGGCGTTCGGTGGCCGCGCCGACGTGATGGGGCACCTGGCCCCGGCCGGCCCGGTCTACCAGGCGGGCACGCTCTCCGGGAACCCCGTCGCCACGGCGGCGGGCCTGGCGCAGCTGCGGCTGCTCGACGAGGCCGCGTACGACAAGGTCGACGCGGTGTCCGCGGAGATCCAGGGCCTGGTCACGGGCGCGCTCGCCAAGGAGGGCGTCGCCCACCGGCTGCAGACGGCGTCCAACATGTTCTCCGTCTTCTTCACCGAGGAGCCGGTCCGGAACTACGACGACGCGAAGACGCAGGACGCCTTCCGCTTCAACGCGTTCTTCCACTCGATGCTGTCGCAGGGCGTCTACCTGCCGCCGTCGGCCTTCGAGTCGTGGTTCGTCTCCACCGCCCACGACGAGGCGGCCGTCGAGCGGATCGCGGCCGCGCTGCCCGCAGCGGCCCGCGCCGCCGCGCAGGCGCAGTCGGAGGCCGGCGCATGAGCGACATCACCGTCGTCCACCTGATGCGCCACGGCGAGGTGGACAACCCGGACGGGGTCCTCTACGGGCGCCGCCCCGGCTACCACCTGTCCGAGCTGGGCCGCCGCATGGCGGAGCGGGTCGCGGACCACCTGAAGGAGCGGGACGTCACGTACGTCGTGTCCTCGCCGCTGGAGCGGGCGCAGGAGACGGCGACGCCGGTCGCCGAGAGCCACGGCCTGCACCTGGCGACCGATGCGCGGCTGCTGGAGGCGGAGAACGTCTTCGAGGGCAAGACCTTCGGCGTCGGCGACGGCGCGCTGCGCAAGCCGGGCAACTGGAAGCACCTGACGAACCCGTTCAAGCCGTCCTGGGGCGAGCCGTACGTGGACCAGGTCGTCCGGATGATGAGCGCGATCGAGGCGGCGCGGGACGCGGCGCGCGGCCACGAGGCCGTCGCGGTCTCGCACCAGCTGCCGATCTGGATCGTGCGCAGCTTCGCGGAGAAGCGCCGGCTGTGGCACGACCCGCGGCGCCGCCAGTGCACGCTGGCCTCGCTGACGTCGTTCACGTTCCAGGACGACAGGCTGGTGTCGGTGGGCTACAGCGAGCCGGCCCGGGACCTGGTTCCGCCGCACCTGCTGGCCGGGGCGAAGCCGGTGAAGGGCAAGTCGAAGGCGTTCGGCGCCTGACGCCTGACGCCTGACGCCTGACGCCTGGCGCCGGCCGCCTGGTGGCGGCCGCCGCCGGGCCGAGCTGGTCTGACCAGCGGCTTGTCAGTGGCTGCGGGGGGCGCGAAAGATCGGCAAATCGCTCATGCGAAACTTTTCACATGAGAATTGGCCGCGCCTCCCGCCGCCGCTCGACCAGCGGCCGCGCCCTCCTGCTGACCGCGGTGACCGCCGTGGGCGCCCTGACCCTCACGGCGTGCACCGACTCCGACGGCAAGCCGTCCGGATCCGGCGGCGGCAACTACGTGACGGGGTCGAGCGGCATCTCCACCGTCGCCCGGGGCGAGCGGGCGGCCGCGCCGAAGCTCGACGGGGAGACCATCGACGGGCAGAGCCTCGACACCACCGCCCTCAAGGGCAAGGTCGTCGTCCTCAACGTGTGGGGCTCCTGGTGCCCGCCCTGCCGGGCGGAGGCCCCGTCCTTCGCGAAGGTGTCCAAGGAGCTCGCCGACGCCGGCCAGCCGGTCGCCTTCGTCGGGATCAACACCCGCGACAACAGCAAGCAGAACGCGGCCGCGTTCGAGGAGAACTTCGGGATCACCTTCCCGAGCCTGTACGACCCGGACGGCAAGCTGATGCTCCGCTTCCCCGCCGGCACGCTCAACCCGCAGGCCATCCCCTCGACGATCGTCCTCGACAAGGAGGGTCGGATCGCCGCCCGCACGCTGGCCGCGGTCAGCGAGGAGAAGCTGCGCTCGATGATCGACCCGCTGCTCGCGGAGCAGTGACCGCGTGGTCCCCCCTCTTTTGACCCTGGCGGCCGAGCAGGCCGGCGTGAACAGCACGGTCCTCAGCGGTGCCCTGCTGCTGGCCCTGCCCATCTCGGTGCTGGCCGGCCTGGTCTCGTTCTTCTCGCCGTGCGTGCTGCCGCTGGTGCCGGGCTACCTCTCGTACGTGACCGGGGTCAGCGGCGCCGACCTCGCGGAGGCGCGGCGCGGGCGCATGGTCGCCGGTGCGGGTCTGTTCGTCCTCGGGTTCACGGCGGTGTTCGTCTCGTCGGGTGCGCTGTTCGGGCAGTTCGGCAACGTCCTGCTCGGCAACAAGGAGATCATCTCCCGGGTCATGGGCGGGCTGGTGATCGTGCTCGGCCTGTTCTTCATGGGGGCGATCCCCGGCCTGACGATGCGGGAGTTCCGGTTCCACCGGAAGCCGGCGAGCGGCCTGCTGGGCGCACCCCTGCTGGGGGTGCTGTTCGGGGTCGGCTGGACGCCGTGCATGGGGCCGACGCTGGCCGCCGTCAACACGCTCTCCCTGGACCAGGCCAGTGCCGGCCGGGGCGCGCTGCTGACGGTCGCGTACTGCCTGGGCCTGGGGCTGCCGTTCATCCTCGCCGCGGTCGCGTTCCGCAAGGCGCTGGGTGCGTTCGGCTGGGTGAAGAAGCACTACGCCTGGGTGATGCGCATCGGCGGCGGCATGCTGATCCTGACCGGTCTGCTGCTCGTCACAGGTGTGTGGAGCAGCATCGTCAGCGAGATGCAGAGCTGGACCCAAAGCTTCACGGTGGGGATCTGAGGACTACACGCATATGAGTACGACCGACAAGGCGTCCACGGAGGCGCCCAACCCGTCCGAGGACACCCCGGACCCCGGCGCCGCGGACTCCGTCGAGGCCGCCGCGGCCGGCGCGCAGCTGTCCACCGCGCCCGAGGAGGAGTCCGGCGGGCCCGTCGGCATCGGCGTGGTCGGCTGGGTCCGCTGGTTCTGGCGGCAGCTCACCTCGATGCGGGTGGCGCTGATCCTGCTCTTCATGCTGTCCCTGGGCTCCATCCCGGGCTCCCTCATCCCGCAGACCCAGGTCGACGCGATGAAGGTGGCCGAGTGGAAGCGGAACAACGAGTTCTGGGTTCCGGTCGCCGAGAAGCTCCAGCTGTTCGACGTGTACAGCTCGGTGTGGTTCTCCGCGATCTACCTGCTGCTGTTCATCTCGCTGATCGGCTGCATCGTGCCGCGCAGCTGGCAGTTCGTCGGCCAGCTCACCGGTCGCCCGCCGGGCGCGCCCCGCCGCCTGGACCGGATGCCCGCGTACGCGACCTGGCGGACCGAGACGTCCCCCGACGAGGTCCTGGCGCATGCCCGGAAGCTGCTGGGCGGGCGGCGGTTCCGTACCGAGGCGGGCTCGTCCTCGGTCGCCGCCGAGAAGGGCTACCTGCGCGAGGCCGGCAACCTGGCCTTCCACGTCGCGCTGATCGTGATGCTGGTGGCCTTCGCCTGGGGGCAGCTGTTCAAGTCCGAGGGCGGCAAGCTGGTGCTGCGCGGCAAGGGCTTCGCGAACACGCTCACCCAGTACGACGACTTCAAGTCGGGCAGCTTCTTCACCCCCGACGACCTGCCGCCGTTCTCGTTCACCCTCGACAGGTTCGACGCCTCGTTCGAGAGGTCCGGCCCGCAGAAGGGCACGGCCCGCGACTTCAAGGCGCACGTCACTTTCAGCAAGGGCGTCGACGGCGCGCCGGAGAAGCGCGAGATCCAGGTCAACAAGCCGCTGGAGGTCGACGGCGCCAAGGTCTACCTCCTCGGCCACGGCTACGCGCCGGTCGTCTCGGTCACCGACCCCACCGGGAAGGTGATCTTCCGGGACGCCGTGCCGATGCTGCCGTTCGACAACAACCTCAGCTCCTCCGGCGCCGTCAAGGTCAACGACGGCTACCGCGACAAGGACGGCAAGCAGGAGCAGCTCGGCTTCAACGCCATGTTCGTGCCGACCTTCGCCGGCGAGGGCAAGGGCACGATGCTGTCCCAGTTCCCGGAACTGGACTTCCCCGTCCTCGCCCTGAGCGCCTACCACGGCAGCCTGGGCGTGGACTCGGGCCTGCCGCAGAACGTGTACCAGCTGAACACCTCCAAGATGCAGGAGTTCAAGGACGAGAACGGGCAGCTGTTCAAGAAGCGCCTGCTGCCCGGGGAGGCCATGGAGCTGCCCGGCGGGGCGGGCGTGGTGAAGTTCGAGGGCATCGAACGCTGGGCGACGTTCTCCGTCACCCGCCAGCCCGGCAGCGGGCTCGCGCTCGCGGGCGCCGTCGCCGCCATCGGCGGCCTGGCCGCGTCGCTGTTCATCCAGCGCCGCCGCGTCTGGGTCCGCGCGGTGCGCGGCGAGGACGGCACCACCGTCGTCGAGATGGCCGGCCTCGGCCGCAGCGAGTCGGCGAAGGTCCCGCAGGAGCTGGGACAGCTGGCCGCCGCCCTGCACGACCAGGCGCCCACCGCGCCCGACCGACCCGTCAAGGAAACCGTCGAAGGAGAGCGCGGATGACGCCGCTCGCAGCCGAAGTCAACGAGAACCTGGCGCAGATCAGCAACTACCTGATCTATTCGTCCATGGCGGTCTACACGCTCGCCTTCCTCGCGCACATCGCCGAGTGGACGTTCGGCAGCCGCAGCAAGGTGGCCCGTACGGCCGCCGCGCTGACCGCCCAGTCGGGCGGTGCTGCCGCCGCGCCCGCCGTGCAGGTCCGCTCCCAGGGAGGCACCGCGGTCCTCGACAAGCCGAAGGTCGTCACCCGGTCCGCGCCCGGCACCCGCGACGTCCCCGACGGCCCCGGCGCCGCCGGCGGCACCGCCGAGGGCGACCTGTACGGCCGGATCGCGGTCTCGCTGACCGTCCTCGGCTTCCTGCTCGAAGCGGCCGGCGTGGTCGCCCGCGCGCTGTCCGTGCAGCGGGCCCCCTGGGGCAACATGTACGAGTTCTCGATCACCTTCTCCACGGTGGCCGTCGGCGCGTACCTGGTGCTCCTCGCGCTGAAGAAGAACGTGCGCTGGCTCGGTCTGATCCTGGTCACCACCGTCCTGCTCGACCTCGGCATCGCCACCACCTGGCTGTACACCGAAAGCGACCAGCTGGTCCCGGCCCTGCACTCGTACTGGCTGTGGATCCACGTCTCCACCGCGATCTTCTGCGGCGCGGTCTTCTACATCGGCGCGGCCGGTGCGGTCCTGTACCTGCTGCGCGACTCGTACGAGGCCAAGCTCGCCTCCGGCGGCACCCCCTCGAAGATCGCCACCTCGATCCTGGAGCGCTTCCCGTCAGCGGCTTCGCTGGACAAGTTCTCGTACCGCATCAACGCGGCCGTCTTCCCGCTGTGGACGTTCACGATCATCGCGGGCGCCATCTGGGCGGGCGACGCGTGGGGCCGCTACTGGGGCTGGGACCCGAAGGAGGTCTGGTCCTTCGTCACCTGGGTGGCGTACGCCTGCTACCTGCACGCCCGCGCGACCGCCGGCTGGAAGGGTCGCAAGGCCGCCTACCTGGCCCTTTTCGCCTTCGCCTGCTGGATCTGGAACTACTACGGCGTGAACATCCTGCTCAGCGGCAAGCACTCGTACGCGGGCGTCTGAGCCGCGACGGTGGCACGCTGGTGGCATGACCCCTGTGACTCATGCCACCAGCGAGAACCGGGGCGAGAACCACTGGCTCCTGCGCTTCGAGGTGCACCTGCCCTGCGCGTACGAGGACCTGTGGCCCGCGCTGAGCACGGCGGCCGGACTGCGCGGCTGGCTGGCCGCCGCGGACGTCCTGGAGCGCCGACTCGGCGGGGCGGTCACCCTGCGCTGGCTGAACACCGGAACCGCCGTCTCCGGCCGGGTCACGGCCTGGGACGTGGAACGGGTCGTGGAGTACACCGTCGCCGAACACGGCCGGCTCCGCTTCCATCTGGACCCCGTCGGCACGGATTCCACGGTGATCCGCTTCCTGGCGGAACGCAGCGGCTCCGAGGAGGACCGGCTCGACGCCCTGGCCGGCTGGCACCACCACTTCGAACTGCTGGAGGCCGCGCTCCACGGCCACCCGGCCGACTGGTCGCAGTGGACCGACGCCCGCTGGGCGGAGCTCCGCGCCTCGTACGCGGCCTTCTCCCACACGTAGCCCGGCCGCCCCGGCCCCGCCCGGGCGGCCGGGAGCCGGTCAGTCCTTGTCGGGGTCCTTGCCGGCGTCCTTGTCGGTGTTCCCGTCCGCGTCCCCGTTCTTCTTCTGCTGCTGCTCCTCGCCGAGCGACCGCAGGAACTCCGGGTTGTCGTCGGGCGCCACCCACTGCGTCCGGCGCGCCCGGCCGCCGCCGCCCACCGTGGACCGCTGCTTGCCGGCGGCCAGCCACACGACGGGGCCGACGATCGAGAAGAGCAGGATGATGAGCACCCAGACCGGCTTGGGGAGGTGCTTGACCTCCTCCTCCGGCGTGTTCAGGCAGTCGATGAAGGCGTAGATGGTCAGCGCGATGATCAGCAGGAACGGCAGATAGCGCAGCACGGTGTGGGACCGACTCCCCGACGTTGACGGGGGACCCGCGCGGGGCCCCGGTGACGGGTCCAGGTTAGTCGGTGACGGATACTGGCCCCTATGGCTTACGACGATCTCCGCTCGCTGCTCCGGGCTCTGGAGCGGGAGGGCGACCTCAAGCGCATCAAGGCCGAAGTCGACCCGTTCCTGGAAGTCGGGGAGATCGTCGACAGAGTGAACAAAGCGGGCGGTCCGGCCCTGCTGTTCGAGAACGTCAAGGGCTCGGACACGCCCCTGGCGATGAACGTCTTCGGTACCGACCGCCGCCTGCTCAAGGCCCTCGGCCTGAAGTCGTACGGCGAGATCTGCGACAAGATCGGCGGCCTGCTCAAGCCGGAGCTGCCGCAGGGCTTCATCGGCGTCCGCGAGGCCTTCGGCAAGCTCGGCTCGATGGTGCACGTCCCGCCGAAGAAGGTGAAGGGCGGCGCCGCGCCCGTCCAGGAGGTCGTCCTCACCGGCGACGACGTCGACCTGGACCGGCTGCCGGCGCTGTTCACCTGGCCCAAGGACGGCGGCTCCTTCTTCAACCTCGGTCTCACGCACACGAAGCACCCGGAGACGGGTGTGCGCAACCTGGGCCTCTACCGCCTCCAGCGCCACGACAAGCGCACCATCGGCATGCACTGGCAGATCCACAAGGACAGCCGCAACCACTACGCCGTCGCCGCCCAGCGCGGCGAGCGGCTCCCGGTCGCGATCGCGTTCGGCTGCCCGCCGGCCGTGACGTACGCGTCGACCGCGCCGCTGCCGGGCGACATCGACGAGTACCTCTTCGCCGGCTTCGTCGCGGGCAAGCGGATCGAGATGGTGGACTGCAAGACGGTCCCGCTCCAGGTCCCGGCCAACGCCGAGGTCGTGATCGAGGGCTGGCTGGAGCCGGGGGAGATGCTCCCGGAGGGCCCGTTCGGCGACCACACCGGCTTCTACACGCCGCAGGAGCCGTTCCCCGCGCTGAAGATCGACTGCATCACGATGCGGAAGCGGCCGCTGCTCCAGTCGATCGTGGTCGGCCGGCCGCCGACCGAGGACGGGCCGCTGGGGCGGGCGACCGAGCGGTTCTTCCTGCCGCTGCTGAAGATCATCGTGCCGGACATCGTGGACTACCACCTGCCCGAGTCGGGTGGCTTCCACAACTGCGCGATCGTCTCGATCGACAAGAAGTACCCCAAGCACGCCCAGAAGGTCATGCATGCCATCTGGGGCGCCCACATGATGTCGCTGACCAAGCTGATCATCGTGGTCGACGCCGACTGCGACGTCCACGACCTGCACGAGGTGTCCTGGCGGGCCCTCGGCAACACCGACTACGCGCGCGACCTGACGGTGGTCGAGGGCCCGGTGGACCACCTGGACCACGCCTCGTACCAGCAGTTCTGGGGTGGCAAGGCCGGGATCGACGCCACGAAGAAGCTGCCCGAGGAGGGCTACACCCGCGACGGCGGTTGGCCCGACATGGTCGAGTCCGACCCGGCCACCGCCGCCCTGGTCGACCGCCGCTGGAAGGAATACGGGCTGTGAGCGCCGACGCCGTGGCCGGGCCGGCCCTCTTCATCGGTGACGACACCGCGTACGTGGCCCTGGTGCGCCCGCAGCTCGACCCGTCCGACCCGGACGTGGTCCGGGCCGCGGGCGAGGCCGGGGTCTCCCCGGAGGAGTTCGCGGGCCCGGGTGACGTCTGGGCCCTGCTCGTCGAGGACGGCGCCGAGGGCGACGGCTTCGAACTGCCGGGCCTGCGCGACGTCGAGGCCGACGGCTTCGCCGAGCAGCTCCAGGCCGCCGTCGCCGCCGCCGAGCCGTTCACCGTGGAGGCCGGGGCCGTGCTGCGGCTCGACGGCACCCCGGCCGGGGACGGCTGGGCCCTCACCGCCCACGTGACCCCGCCCGAGGGCCACGACACCCCCGCCCGGACCCTCACCGCCGGCCCGGTCGTCACCGCGGACCTGTTGGCCGACCTCGCGGCCTTCCGAGGGAGCCTGGCATGACCACCGACGCACAGGGTGCCGCAGTCGCGGCACTCACCCTGGGGTACGGCCGCGCCTGGCTCACGATCGAGTCCCGCCCCGAGCTGGAGGACGGCTGGCTGCTGACGGCCGATTCGTACAAGGAGCTGTCCGCCCGGTTCGAGGTCGAGCACGTCGAGCGCGAGTACGTCGTCGCCTTCGTGGACCGGCTGATCACCGGCATGGCCGACGCGGAGTCGTTCTCGGTCCGGCTGACACCGGGCCGGAACAACCCGCTGACCCTGCGGGCCGTCCCGGTGGAGGACGGGTTCGAGTTCCTCGCCCGGCTCACCCCGAACGGCGACGACGCGGTGGTCCACCTCGACATGGAGGTCGGCAATCTGGGCGCGGACGAACTGCGTGCCGACTTCGAGAACTTCCGGAGGAACCTCGCATGATGACCACCGCCGACGGGGTCGTCGGACCCGGCCCCGCCGCGCCGCAGGCCCCCGGCAGGGTGAAGTCGTTCCTGCGGCTCGTCATGATCGAGCACTCGGTCTTCGCGCTGCCCTTCGCCTACATCGCCTCGCTGACCGCGATGTTCCAGCTCGACCGCCGCATGCACTGGACGGAGCTGCTGCTCGTCACCGTGTGCATGGTGGGGCTGCGGACCTTCGCGATGGCCGCGAACCGGATCATCGACCGCGAGATCGACGCCCGCAACCCGCGCACCGCCGGCCGGGAGCTGGTCACCGGCGCGGTGTCGGTGCGCTCGGCGTGGACCGGGGCCGGGATCGCGCTGGTGGTGTTCCTCGGGTCGGCGGCGCTGCTGAACCCGCTGTGCCTGATGCTGGCGCCCGTCGCGGTGGTGCCGATGGTGGTCTACCCGTACGGCAAGCGGTTCACGAACTTCCCGCACGCCATCCTGGGCCTGGCCCAGGCGATGGGCCCGGTCGGGGCCTGGCTCGCGGTCACCGGGAGCTGGTCCTGGGACGCGGTGGTCCTCGGCCTCGCGGTCGGCGTGTGGATCGGCGGCTTCGACCTGATCTTCGCCTGCCAGGACGTGGCCGCCGACCGGGCGGAGGGCGTCAAGTCCGTCCCGGCCCGCTTCGGCGTCCCGGCGGCGCTGTGGGGCGCCCGCGGCGCCCACGTGGTCACGACGGCCCTGCTGGCCTGGTACGCGGTGGCCACCGGCGCGGGCGTGCTGTTCTGGATCGGCCTGGTGATCGTCGTGGCGGCGTTCCTCTACGAGCACACCATCGTCACCCCGCACGACCTGTCCCGCCTGAACCGCGCCTTCTTCACGGTGAACGGCGTGATCGGCATCTGCCTGTTCGTGGCCACCCTCGCGGACCTCTTCGCCCGAGGCCTGACGCTGTAGCCCGGGGACCCGTCAGCTGATCAGCTGAGGACCCGTCGGGCGGGCCGGGGCCGGGCGGCGGTGGTAGACCGCCGTGGCGATGCCGGCGGCGAGGCCGCACAGGTGGCCCTGCCAGCTGACGCCCTCGTGGATCGGGAGGATGCCGGTGAGCATGGTGCTGCCCCAGACGGCGGCCACACCCAGGGACACGGCGATGCCGAGGACCCGGCGCTCCACGAAGCCGCGGACCAGCAGGTAGCCGAAGAGGCCGAAGACGACCCCGGAGGCGCCCAGGGTCATGGTGTTCGGCGGGGAGATCAGCCAGGTGCCGACGCCCTCGGCCAGGATGATGATCCCGCACACCGCGAGGAAGCGGCGGATCCCGGACAGGGCCGCGATGAAGCCGAGGACCAGCAGCGGGACGCTGTTGGAGGCGACGTGGTCGAAGCCGAAGTGGAGGAAGGACCCGGTGACGATGCCGGTCAGGCCCTCCGGGTCGCGGGCCACGACCCCGTACTGGTCGAGGGCGTGCCCGGTGGCGTAGTCGACCGCCTCCAGGACCCACAGCAGCGCCACCCAGCCCAGCATCAGTTTGGCCGCGGTCCTGGCCCGGTAGACCCGGGTCCGTTTCGGCTCGATCGTGTTGCTGCTCATCTGCTTCGCCCCCCGTGTGTCGTGCGTCGTTCCCTCGGGGAACGTCCGGCACACCTTAACGAGTGCCCGCCCGGTGTGGCCGGATAGTCTCGGAGCTATGACAGAGCGCAAGCGCACCCCGTGGGTGGTCGGGGTTTCCGGGGCTTCCGGGACGCCGTACGCGGCCTCGGTGATCCGAGGACTGCTGGCGGCGGGCGAGAGTGTGGACCTCGTGGTGAGCCGGGCCTCACGGCTCACCCTGTTGGACGAGACCGGGATCGCCTTCCGCGACGCGCACTGGCGCGAGGACCTGCGGGAGTGGCTGGCCCGCGGGGCCGACGGGAAGCCGGACACGTTCGAGGTGCCGGAGGGCGACCTGCGGTACTGGTCCGCCGGTGACCTGGCGGCCGGCCCGAGCTCGGGTTCGTACCCCGCCAAGGGGATGCTGATCGTTCCGGCGTCCACGGCCTGTGTGGCGGGAGTGGCGCTCGGGCTGTCGAAGGACCTGCTCCAGCGGGCCGCGAGCGTGATGCTCAAGGAGCGGCGGCGGCTGGTGGTCGCGGTGCGGGAGACCCCGCTGAACGGGCAGACGCTCAAGGCCCTGGTGGAGCTGGACGAGGCGGGCGCGGTCGTACTGCCCGCCTCTCCGGCGTTCTACGCGGGGGCGACGCACATCCAGGACCTGGTGGACTTCGTCGCGGGGCGGGTGCTGGATGCGGCAGGGGTGCCGCACCAGCTGTACCGCCGGTGGGAGGGGGAGCTCGGAAGGGGGCACCGCGCAGCGGTGGCCGGGGGAGGCTCCCGCCCCCGGGAGGCAAGCGGTGACTAGCGCTTCTTCGCGGTGCGCGTGTGCGGCTTGCGGGTCTGGTCGACGCGGTAGGCGGCGGCGGGCTGGTCGGTGCGGGATCGGTTGGCCAGCTCCTGGAGCTGTCGCATGTGCGCGTAGGCCATCTCGATCGTGTACACGGGTGAACCACTCCTGAAGATCGTCATTGATCTGTTGAAAGATTCACAGGGTGTTGACCCCTGTGCGCCTTTGATTCTATACGTAAGATCGCAGGATCGCCGAACAATGGAAGGCTCCAGGTATATGGACGCGGTGGACAGGCAGCTCATCCAGGCACTCCGGGAGAACGGACGCGCCTCGTACGCGGAGCTGGGCCGGCTCGTCGGCCTGTCCGGCCCGAGCGTCACCGACCGGATCAACCGGCTGGAGTCGGCCGGCGTCATCACCGGCTACCGCGCGACCGTCGACGCGGCCTCCCTCGGCCTCGGCGTCACCGCGCTCATCGGTATCTCCCTCTCCGACGCCGCCGACCACGAGGACGTGGCCCGGCGGCTGCGCGACTTCGCGGAGATCGAGGACTGCTGGTTCATCGCCGGCGACGACTCGTACATGCTCAAGGTGCGCGCCAGCGACGTGGACGGCCTGGAGAAGATCATCCGGAAGCTCTCGGGAACCAAGGGCGTCTCGCGCACCCGTACCACGATCGTGCTCTCCACGAAGTGGGAGAACCGGGTCGGGGATCTGCCCGAAGAGCGCTAAGAGTACGGTTGCGGGGTTGGGCAAGGAGCGCTCCCGTACGGGGCGAAAGTGCGCAGAGCGCTACAGGGCACAGGACACACAAGGAGGCGACCGGCCGATGGACGCTGGGCTCAAGCGTGAGCTGGAGGAGAAGGTTCGCTCCGGCGAGCGGCTGACCCGTGAGGACGGCATCGCCCTCTACGAGTCCGACGACCTGGCCTGGCTCGGGGCGCTCGCCCACGAGGTGCGCACGCGGAAGAACGGCGACGTCGTCCACTTCAACGTCAACCGCCACCTCAACATGACGAACGTGTGCACCGCCTCGTGCGCCTACTGCTCGTTCCAGCGCAAGCCGGGCGAGAAGGACGCGTACACGATGCGCATCGAGGAGGCCGTGCGCCTGGCCAAGGCCATGGAGAGCGACAACCTCACCGAGCTGCACATCGTCAACGGCCTGCACCCGAGCCTCCCGTGGCGCTACTACCCGCGCTCGCTGTCCGCGCTGAAGGAGGCGCTGCCGAACGTCTCGCTGAAGGCGTTCACGGCGACCGAGATCCACCACTTCGAGACGATCTCCCGGCTGTCGGCCTCCGACATCCTGGACGAGCTGATCGAGGCCGGCCTGGAGTCCCTCACCGGCGGCGGCGCGGAGATCTTCGACTGGGAGGTCCGCCAGCACATCGTCGACCACCGCACCCACTGGGAGGACTGGTCGCGCATCCACCGGCTCGCGCACGAGAAGGGCCTCAAGACCCCGAGCACGATGCTCTACGGGCACATCGAGGAACCGCGCCACCGCGTGGACCACGTGCTGCGGCTGCGCGAGCTCCAGGACGAGACCGGCGGCTTCCAGGTCTTCATCCCGCTGCGGTACCAGCACGACTTCGTGGACATGAAGGACGGCAAGATCCGCAACACCCTCCAGGCGCGGACGACGATGGCCACGGGGGCCGAGGCGCTGAAGACCTTCGCGGTCTCGCGGCTGCTCTTCGACAACGTGCAGCACGTGAAGGTGTTCTGGGTGATGCACGGCGTGCAGACCGCCCAGCTGGCGCTCCAGCACGGCGCGGACGACATGGACGGCTCGGTCGTCGAGTACAAGATCACGCACGACGCGGACAACTACGGCACCCCGAACAAGCTGAGCCGTGACGACCTGCTGGAGCTGATCCGCGAGGCCGGCTTCCGGCCGGTCGAGCGCAACACCCGGTACGAGGTCATCCGGGAGTACCCCGGCCCGGACGCGAACCTGCGCGAGACGCCGCAGGCGATGCGCGTCTGAGGCGCTTGCCGGCCGACGGCCCCGGTCCCGTGTGCGGGACCGGGGCTTCGTCGTTGCCCGAGGATGCTTGTAATGGATACCCTCCGGGTGTGCCTCTTACCTTCACCTTCGATCCCGTCGTCGACCCCGCCCTGCGCAACGGCATCGCCGAGCTCTGGACCGAGGTGTCCAACGCCGGCGGAGCCGTCGGATTCGTACCACCCGTCACGGTGGACGACATCCGCCCCGAGCTGGTCAAGCACCTCGTGGCCATGGCCGAGGGGCGCCACCGCCTGATCGTCGGCCGCGACCCGGACGGGAGGGTCCGCGCCTGCGCCTTCCTCGCGCTCAACACCCACCGGCTGATGACCCACTGGGTCTGGGCCTACACCGTCATGGTCGCCCCCGACCTCCAGGGCCGGGGCGCCGGGCGCGCCCTGATGGAGGCCGTCGCCGACGCCGCGCGCAGCCTCGACGGCATCGAGGCCGTCCGGCTCGGCTGCCGGGGCGGCCTGGGGCTGGAGCACTTCTACGCGGCCTGCGGCTACAAGGAGGTCGGCCGGGTCCCGGACGCCATCCGGGTGGCTCCCGGCGACGACCGCGACGACATCACCATGCTGCTGCCGCTGCACTGAGCCGATGACCCCGGCGGCACCGGGCCCGTGGGGGACGTGCTTCACTGGACGGGCACGCTGACGACGTACCGACGACACAAGAAGGGGTCACCGTGTCCTTCAAGCCGAGCGCGACGATCCGCTACACCGCGATGCGCCTGGGCGTCTTCGTCGGATGCCTCGTCCTCGTTGCCGTCCTGGTCAACCTGGGCTGGGTGCCCGCGGGGCTCGGGGACGCCAACGCCGCCTGGGTCGTCCTGCTCGCCCTGGTGCTCTCCGCGCCGCTGTCCTTCGTCCTGCTGCGCAAGCAGCGCGACGAGATGTCCGCGCAGATCGCCGGGCGCGTCGCGGGCGCGAAGGAGCGGCTCGCCGCGAACCGCTCGCAGGAGGACGCGGCCGACGACGCCGCGCGCGTCAGCCAGTAGCACCGCCGCCTCCGGCCGACCGCCGGACCCGACGGCCGTCGGTCCGCGGTCCCGCGGTCCCGCGGTTACCTTCCTCACACACCGAAGCGCCCCTGTACCGGGAACACCCCCGAGTGCAGGGGCGCTTGGTGTTTTCCGGAGGCGGGGGAAGGGGTTCGGTGCGACTCTGTCTCAAAGTGCATCTTTGAGGTTCTCAAAGGGAAAGTGTTAGCGTGCTCAACATGTTGACCACAGTTGCGCCCCACCTGACCGCGAGCATCCTGCTCGTGGCGCGCCTGCACGTCGACCTCTGCCGCCGCGCGTCCGCGGCCTGTTGCGGCTGTCGCTGAGTCCAGCACCCCCCTCGTTTCCCCTCTTCTCTTGCGCGTTACCCCCACCCGGAGAGTGTTCGTGTCCGCGACCCCTCAGGCCCCCGCCAAGGCCTCCTTCAAGTTCCCCTTCTGGGCCCAGATCGTCACCGGTCTCGTGCTCGGCGTCCTGTTCGGCTGGCTCGCCCGCACCCAGGACGTCAGCTGGCTCGCCACCACCCTGGAGAAGGTGGGCGACATCTTCGTCCAGCTGCTGAAGCTGGCCGTCGCCCCGCTCGTGTTCTTCGCGATCCTGGTGTCCATCACCAACCTGCGGAAGGTGAACAACGCCGCCCGCCTCGCCTCGCGCACGCTGCTGTGGTTCATGATCACCTCGCTGGTCGCCGTCGGCATCGGCCTCGCGATCGGTCTGCTCACCAACCCCGGCGCGGGCACCGGCCTGACCCCGCAGGACGGCAAGCTGCCCAAGCGCACCGGCTCCTGGATCGACTTCCTCACCGGCATCGTGCCGAAGGACATCGTCACCCCGTTCACCGAGCTGAACGTCCTTCAGATCGTCTTCCTCGCCGCCGTCGCCGGCATCGCCGCCCTCCAGCTCGGCGACAAGGCCCAGCCGGTCCTGAACGTTGCCGAATCGATCCTGCAGCTGCTGCAGAAGGCCCTGTGGTGGGTCATCCGCCTCGCCCCCATCGGCACCGTCGGCCTCATCGGCACCGCGATCGCCTCGTACGGCTGGGAGCTCATCGGCAAGTACGCGACCTTCACCGCCGACGTCTACATCGGCTCCGCGCTCGTGATGTTCGGCGTCTACCCGCTGCTGCTCCTCACCGTCGCCAAGGTCAACCCGATCCAGTTCTTCAAGGGCGCCTGGCCCGCGATCCAGCTGGCCTTCGTCTCCCGCTCCTCCGTCGGCACCATGCCGGTCACCCAGAAGGTCACCGAGCGCCTCGGCGTCCCCCGCGAGTACGCCTCCTTCGCCGTCCCGTTCGGCGCGACCACCAAGATGGACGGCTGCGCCGCCATCTACCCGGCGCTCGCCGCGATCTTCATCGCGCAGATCTTCGACGTGCAGCTGACGATCACCGACTACCTGCTGATCGCCTTCGTCTCGGTCGTCGGCTCGGCCGCCACCGCCGGCCTCACCGGCGCCACCGTCATGCTGACCCTGACCCTCTCCACCCTGGGCCTGCCCCTGGAGGGCGTCGGCCTGCTCATGGCGATCGATCCGATCCTGGACATGATCCGCACCGCCACCAACGTCGCCGGCCAGTCCCTGGTCCCGGTCGTGGTCGCGGCCCGCGAGGGAATCCTGGACAAGAAGGCCTACGACAGCGCGTCGTCCTCGCCTCTGGACGAGCGCGCCCCGGTGGTGGCCGCCGCCTGACAGGCGCCACCCCCGCACCCGCCGCAGCCCCCGCCCGGTCCGACGTCCGGGAGGGGGCTGCGGCCTTGCCGCCGCAGGACTACTCCAGGGTCGCCATGCGGGCGTACGCGGCCACCCCGAGCAGCAGCGGCGGGGCGAACCACCACAGCCCCATGGCCCGGTGCACCGACGGCACGGCGGTGATCAGCAGCCCGATCACGCTCAGGCAGAGGGCGATGAAGCAGGCGGCGGCGATCCGGGTGTAACCGCGGTCGTCCCACTCGCCCTGCGGGCCGAAGGCCAGCGCCGAGAAGACGCAGAAGGCGTTCAGCAGGTGCACGATCCCGAGCGGGACCCCCAGCACCCAGCGCAGGCACCCCCGGTCCTCAGGCAGGTCGATTTTCTCGCGGCCGTACGTCATCGCAGTGCGTCCTTCTCCGTCGTGACCGTGCGTGTTCGTCGTGAGCGCGCGTGCCGCAGCCCGCTGCTGCCCTGTCGGCGGTCCCTGCTAGCTTCCGCGCATGGCAGATTTCACCAACCGGCGGGAGATCACCTCCCTCGCCCAGCTCACCCCCGTCCAGATCGAACAGCTCCGGCGGTGCGGCGAGGCGTACGACGGCGAGGACCTGTCGCCCGGGCAGCGTCTCCCCTCGGAGACGTCCGACGAAGAATCGGTACTGCACGGTTGCGAGCTCTGGGACGTGGTGGCCGACGGGACATCCGTCTACGAGGCGTGGTTCTACCGGGCGGACAGCGGTTCGATCTTCCTCGCGGGGACCACCGAGATGGTCGCGCAGGTCATCCAGTTCGGCCTGGAGTGCCCCGACGGCGACCGCGAAGCGGAGCTCGGCGCGGCGATGGCCAAGGCCGGCATCTGAACCCGTGCCGAGCCGCACTCCCGTCGCACCGTGCCGCTCGGACCGGATCGCGGTCCGCCGGGAACCCGTGATCCGGGACGCATAAAGCCAAGGACCTGGGAGAAGAACCAACCGACCCGACCCACCTCGTCTGACCCTGCGCGGGGGCGCGCGAGGCGCGCGCGAGGCGCGTCGCCCGGATGGGTGAACTGTGGCAACTGGGCTGGATTTGCCGCCCGTTGCCGGGCATATGCTCGGGCCGACAACAGCAGACATGAGACGGCCCCCGGCGGGACTGCAATCCCGGGCGGGGGCCTGACCAAGTAGGAAGTCATCCCACTTCCCATGGCTCTTTCGAAGCTTAGCGCTGCCCCGCGCGCATCGTCCCGCAATCACGCCGGGACCCCCCGATCCGGTGTCGTTCACGTCAACATCCGGCACACGGCGCACTTCACGGTGGTCGGCAACAGTCTCGCCCGGCACCACGAACTCTCGTACACCGCACGTGGTGTCGCCGTGTACATCCAGTCGCTCCCTCCCGGCTCCCTGGTCGGCGTCAAGGAGCTCGCCAAGCGGTCCCCGGAGGGCGAGGCCAGGATCGCCACCGCCCTGCGGGAGCTGGAGCAGTACGGGTACCTGGAGCGGCGGGTCGAGCGGCTGCCCGGCGGGCAACTCGTCACCCGCACCTACTCGTACAACACGCCGGAGGCCACGTACCGGCAGCAGTGGCCCCAGTCCCCGCCGCCGCCCCAGTCCCCGCCGCCGCCCCTGACCCCGGCTCCGCCGCCGCTGCCCTCGCCGGGCCGTGAACCCGTACGGGAGCCCGAGTGGGAGCCCGAGTGGGAGCCAGGGCAGGAACCCGGGGCCGAGCTGGAGTGGGAGCCCGAGCCCGAGTGGGAGCCGGAGCCCGAGTGGGAGCCGGAGCCCGAGTCGGAGTCCAGGTCCGAGTCGGAGTCCAGGTCCGAGCCGGAGTCCAAGTCCGAGCCGGAGTCCAAGTCCGGGCCGGAGTCCAGGTCCGAGCCGGCGCCCGAGCCCGGGTGGCAGTCGGGGTCGGAGCCCGGGCCGCGACCCGGGCCCGGAGGCGGGCGCGGGCGCCCCTCGCCGGTTCGTGCCCGGGTCGATCCCGCCGCGTTCGAGCTGCTCGCCGGCCTGTGCCGGCACGACCCCCGGCTGCTGCTCTCCGAACGGGACGTGCACCGGCTCGCGGCCGGCGTCTCGGTCTGGCTGGAGCGGGGGGCTGCGCCCGAAGCCGTCGCGCTGCTGCTGTCCAGGGACCTCCCCGACGGCCTCCGCAATCCCGCGGGCGTGCTGGCCTACCGGCTGGCCGCGCTCGTGCCGCCGCACCTGCCCGCAGCCCCGGGGCCGCGACCGGCCCCGCGGCCGGACCCGTTCCAGACGTGCGACGGCTGCGAGCGCGCCTTCCGCGCCCCCGCGCCGGGCCGCTGCCGCGACTGCCCGCCACCGGGCGCCCTCGGGTAGGGCGATCAGGCCCTGCCCGGGCCGCCCCTGCCGGCCCCGGACCCGGCCCCGGACCTGAGGGGTTGGCGGAGACAGCCGGGGCGGGGCGGGTGCGGGTTCGGTGGCGGTTCCGTGCGGGTTCGCGCGGGGGGTGTTCGACGCGGATACCCGTGCGTACATTACCGGCGGTAACCGCACGTCCCCGTGGTGAGTCGAGGAGAGCGCCGTGGAACTGCAGACCGTCCCGAAGCTGGTCGAACCCGTCAAGACCGTCGTCGACGGGATGGTCCGGGAGGTCGAGGTGCCCGCGCTCGCCGGGGTCCCGGACAGCGGATCGCTCGGCGACATCCCGTTCCGCAACGCCCGCGAGGCCCCCCGCGCCGCCGTCCTCTCCCGCAAGGCGCAGGACGGCACCTGGCGCGACGTCACCGCCGCCGAGTTCGCCGCCGAGGTGCTCGCCGTCGCCAAGGGACTCATCGCGGAGGGGCTGCGGGAAGGCGACCGGCTCGCGATCATGGCCCGCACCACCTACGAGTGGACCCTGCTGGACTTCGCCGCCTGGGCCGCCGGGCTGGTCACCGTGCCCGTCTACCCCACCTCCTCCGCCCTCCAGGCCCGCTGGATCATCCAGGACTCCGGCGCCGTGGCCTGCGCCGTCGAGGACACCGCGCAGGCCCGCCTCGTCAGCGCCGAACGGCCCCACCTGCCCTGGCTGACCCATCTGTGGGAGCTCGACACCGGCGCCGTGGCACGGCTGGTCAAGGCCGGCGAGCAGGTGCCCGACGCCGTCGTGCACGCCCGCCGGGCCGCCCGTACACCCGACTCGGTCGCCACCCTCATCTACACCTCCGGCACCACCGGCCAGCCCAAGGGCTGCGTCATCACCCACGCCAACTTCTTCGCCGAAGCCGACAACGCGGTGGAACTGCTGCACCCCGTCTTCAAATCCGTGAGCAAGGAGCCCGCCTCCACCCTGCTGTTCCTGCCGCTCAGCCACGTGTTCGGCCGCATGGTCGCCGTCGGATGCCTGCGCGCCCGGGTCAGACTCGGGCACGCGCCGAGCCTGCGCACCGAAGACCTGCTCGCCGACCTGGCCGGCTTCCGCCCCACGTTCCTGCTCGCCATCCCGTACGTCCTGGAGAAGGTCTACAACACCGCCCGGGCCACCGCCGAGCGCATGGGCCGGGCCGCCTCCTTCGACCGGGCCGCGCGCATCGCGCAGCGCTACGGCGAAACCGTCGAAGACCGCACCCCGGGGCTGGGCCTGCGGGCGGCCCGGGCCCTGTACGACCCGCTCGTCTACCGGCGCATCCGCGCCGCGCTCGGCGGGAGCGTGCGGTACGTGATCAGCGGCGGATCGCCCCTGGGGCGGCGGCTCGCCGCCTTCTACACCGGGGCGGGCATCGAGGTCTTCGAAGGCTACGGGCTCACCGAGACGACCGGAGCCAGCACCGTCACCCCGCCGCAGAAACCACGGCTCGGGACCGTCGGCTGGCCGCTTCCCGGCACGGCGGTGCGGATCGCGGAGGACGGCGAGGTGCTGCTCCGGGGTCGGCACGTCTTCGCCGGCTACTGGAACACGGCCGCGGGGTACGCACCCTTCGCCGCCGCCGGCGGCTGGCTCGCCACCGGGGACATCGGCGAGCTCGACGCCGAGGGGTACCTCACGATCACCGGGCGCAAGAAGGACCTGATCATCACCTCCGCCGGCAAGAACGTGGCCCCGGCCCCGCTGGAGGACTGGCTGCGGGCCCACCCGCTCGTCGGCCAGTGCATGGTCGTCGGCGACAACCGGCCGTACGTCACCGCGCTGATCACCCTCGAACCGGAGGGGCTGGCGCACTGGCGGGCGATGCGGAGGAAGGAGGGCGTGCCGATGCGGGAACTGGTCCGCGACGAGCAACTGCGGGCCGAGCTCCAGCGGGCGGTGGACGAGGCCAACCTGCTGGTCTCCCGCTCCGAGTCGATCCGCGGGTTCACGGTCCTGCCGGGGGAGTTCACCGAAGCCCGGGGCCATCTGACCCCCTCGCTGAAGCTGAGGCGGGCGGCCGTCGCCCGGGACTACGAAGGCGAGATCGAGGAGCTGTACCGCGGGGAGTGAGGTGCGGGGCGTGCGGAGCGTGCGGTGCGTTCGTGCAGGTCCGGGGCGGGGTGCGGGTGGCTCCCGGGTTCTCGGGCGGCGGGGGTGGGCGCGGGCGCTTATCGTGGGCGCAGACGGATCGGGGGGCCGCCCCGAGGAGGGTGCAGTGCACCGTTCCCGCACCGGAGCCGCGGTCGGCGCAGCCTGCCTGCTCGTGTCCACCGCCGTCGCCGCCGTACCCGGCGCCGGCCCGGAGACCGGGCCCGTGCTCGCCCGGGGGACCGCACCTGCCGCCGCGACCGCGTCCGCCGTGGCATCCGCCGCCGTGTCCGCGACCCCGTCGCCCGCCCGGCCCCGCATACGGTGGGGCGCCTGCCCGCAGCAGCCCGTGCCCGCCGGGATGCGGTGCGGCACCCTCACCGTGCCGCTCGACCACTCCGCCCCCGCCAAGGGCACCGTCCGCATCGCCCTCGCCGAGATACCGGCCAACGGCCCCCGCGCCGGGCGCCGCGGCTCGCTGCTGCTGAACTTCGGCGGGCCCGGCGGTTCCGGCGTCGGGGACCTCGCCGCCCACGCCAAGGCCTTCGCCGAGCTCGGCGAGCGCTACGACCTCGTCGCCTTCGACCCCCGCGGGGTGGGCCACAGCGCCCCCGTCAGCTGCGGAGGCTCCATGGAGCCCGAGCCCGTCGGCTCCGACGACCCCGCGGAGGCGCTCGCCGCCCTCCGGGCCGTCGTCGCCCGCTGCGAACGGGCCTCCGGGCCGGTCCTGCCGTACATCGGCACCGTGCACGTCGCCCGCGACATGGACCTCATCCGCCAGGCGCTCGGCGAGGACAAGCTCAACTACCTCGGCTTCTCCTACGGCACCCGCCTCGGTGCCGTGTACGCCGCCCAATTCCCCCGCCGGGTCGGCCGGATGGCCCTCGATGGTGTCGACACCCTCGGTGACCCCCTCGTCGAGCAGGCCCTCGTCTCCGCGCAGGGCCAGCAGCAGGCCCTGGACAACTTCCTGTCCTGGTGCGCCCGCCAGCCGGGCTGCGTGTACGGGACGAACACCCGCACCGCCAAGGAAGACGTGGCGGCCCTGGTCACCCGGCTCGAAGCCGCCCCCCTCGTCGACAAGGGCGGCAGCGTGTTCACCGGAGGCGACGCCGTCACCGCCATCGCCATCGCCCTGTACTCCCGCGAGCTGTGGCCCGACCTCGCCGCCGCCCTCGACCTGGCCGAGCGGAAGCGCGACCCGCGCGGGCTGCTCGGCCTCGGCGCCCCCGCCGACCCGGACCAGGACGGCGCCAAGCCGCCGCCCGGCCTCGTCCCCGCCGACAACGCGGTCGCCGCGATGACTGCCGTGAACTGTGCCGACGACCCGGACCGCAGCGCGGACAAGGCGAGTCCGGCCGTCGTGCTGAAGCGGATCGACGGCCTGCGGGAGCAGTTCCGCCAGGTCTCGCCGATCTTCGGACCGCGGCAGCTCCTGACCGTCCTGGCCTGCTACGGACGCCCCGCGGGCACCGACTTCATCCGCAGGATCGACCGGCCCGGCGCCCCGCGCATGCTCCTCGTCGGGACCCGCGGCGACCCCGCCACGCCGTACCGGTGGACCGAGGAGACCGCCGAACGCCTCGGCTCCGCCGTCGTCCTCGACTACAAGGGCGACGGACACACCGGTTACACCGCCTCGCCCTGCGTGCGCGGCTACGTCAACCACTTCCTGATAGACGGCCGCCTGCCGTCCGGCACGCGGTCCTGCCCCGCCGACGAATGACCGCAGGTGGAGCCCCTGTTCGACCATGCGATCGAACATTTATTCGTATACGGTGCCCCTCATGGGGAACTTCGTACTCGTACCCGGCGCCTGGCTCGGGGCATGGGCCTGGGACGCGGTGGCGGCGGAGCTGCGCGCGGCGGGCCACGACGCCCATGCGCTGACGCTGTCCGGGCTCGCCGAGCGGCACGGGGCTGCGTCGTGGGCGGGCCAGCAGACGCACGTGTACGACATCGTCGACGCGGTCGAGCGCCTGGACCTGCGCGACGTCGTCCTGGTCGGCCACAGCTACTCCGGAATTCCGGTGGGCCAGGCGGCCGAACTGATCGGTGACCGGCTCGCCCGGGTGGTCTTCGTCGACGCCGACGTTCCCGTGGACGGGGAGTCGTTCGTCTCCGGCTGGCCGGGCGGGGTCGAGGTGGCGGCGGCCATCGAGGCGAACGGCGGCCTCTGGCCGGCGCTGACGGCGGCCGACTGCGCGGGCCAGGACCTGGACGAGGAGCAGATCGCCCGCTTCGTGGCCGGCGCTACCCCGCACCCGGGCGCCGCCCTGACGGAACCGGCAGCACTCGCCCGCCCGCTGGGCGAGCTCCCGGCGGTGTACGTGAAGTGCCTGCTGGACGGGCCGGAACCACCGCCCGCGGCGGCCGAACTGCTCAAGAACGACAGCTGGTCCCTGCTGACCCTGGACACGGGCCACTGGCCCATGTTCTCCCGACCGGCGGAACTGGCGGGGATGTTGGCCGGGCTGTCGTCGGGGACGGGCGGAATGCACCCGGGCGGCGCGGGAGACCCGTCGGGCCCCCGCCGTTAGCCCTTGCGCTCCGCCCTGAGCTGCGCCAGCTCGTCCTCGTGCCGTCGCAGGTCCAGGGCCACCGTCCCCCGGGCGTAGTGGAAGGTGCCGGCGGCGGCCAGCGGGACGGAGAGGGTGAGGAGGACGAGCAGGTCGGCCGGGTCCCGTTCGGTGGCGCAGCGTTCGCCCTCGGTGGCGGCGTACGAGCGCCGCTTGCCGTCGCCCTCGTCGTAGAAGACGGGGGAGGCGCAGTCGATGCTCCGGCTGGAGCCGTAGTTGACGGTGAAGGGGGCCAGCAACTGGTAGGCGAGCCAGAGCCAGATGGCGCCTGCCGCGATGAGCAGGAACACGCCCAGGGTGCGCTTGCGGTCCGCGCGTTCGCGGAAGGTCGTCTCGTGTGCCTCTGCTGTCATGAACGCCGAATCTAGTCGAACGCGTGCGACGACGGCTGCTCCTTTATTCATCTCAATCCATCAAAGAACCGGCAAGAGCAGCCAAATGGCGACTCATCGGTGCATAACCCCAACATTCGGGCACCCTTTGGGCGTTCTGTCGTCGTGCAGGTTTAAGCCGAGACGAATGGTGTGTCACATCTCCTGGGGCGCCGGTGAGTCGCCTCCGAATACCTGATAGACAGTGAATATTCACGGCTCGACCCGCCGTACAACTTGCCGGCCGCCTTGGGGGGATCGCCGCACTGTGAAGCCGCTTCACCGCCACCTCGTCAACACCTCGCGCAAGGTTCTGTGTACGGCCGCGCTCGCGGCCAGCCTCACGACCGCCGCCGTGGTGACCAACCCGCCCACGGCCGACGCGGGCGAGTCCGAGCCCACCCCGGACAGCCCCCAGGCCACCGACCGCGGCGACGCCCGCCTGGATCTGCCCGGCGACGTCGCCGACCCGGCGGTGCCGCCGACCGCCGGCGCGGGCGAGGGGGCCAGCGGTATCCCCGCGACCGCCCTCGACGCCTACAAGCGCGCGCAGACCGCGGTGGCCGCCGCGCTCCCGAAATGCCAGCTGCCCTGGCAGCTCCTCGCGGGCATCGGCCGGGTCGAGTCCGTCCACGCCTCCGGCTACGGGCTCAAGTCCGACGGGTACACCGAGAAGCCGATCCGCGGCCCGCAGCTGAACGGCCAGGGCTTCGCCGAGATCAAGGACACCGACAAGGGCGAGTTCGACGGCGACGCGGCCTACGACCGGGCCGTCGGCCCGATGCAGTTCATCCCCTCCACATGGGCCACCTGGGGCGCCGACGGCAACGGAGACTCCAAGCGCGACCCGAACAACATCTACGACGCCGCCCTCGGTGCCGGCCTGTACCTGTGTGCGGGCGACCGCAACCTCTCCGACCAGGCACAGCTGGACAAGGCGATCCTCAGCTACAACAACTCCCGCGAGTACGTGAACACCGTGCTCGGGTTCATGAAGCAGTACCAGAGCGGTACGAGCGAGGTGCCCAACCCGCCCACCGGGACCTACCCGACGCCCACCAACCCGGTGCTGCCGACCCCGCGCCCCACCACGACCACGCAGCCGAAGCCGTCCACCAGCACGGGGACGACCACGAAGCCGTCGACGAACCCCGGCAACCCGTCCAAGCCGGCCGAGCCGTCCAAGCCGGCCGAGCCGGAGAAGCCCGCGCCGCACCTGGCCAAGGTGGAGGTGCTCGGCAGCACCGAGCTCAAGGCGGAGGCCGGGGCCGCGTTCACCGCGGTGCCGCGGGTCAAGGCGGTGCTCAGCGACGGCAAGCCGGCCAAGGGGCAGGCCGTCCTGTTCGCCGTGGAGGACGACACGACGGGCACGTACTTCGGCGTCCAGGGCCGGTCCCACCTGGTGGTGCAGACCGACGCCCAGGGCATCGCCGCCGCGCCGGGCCTCGTGGCCGGCGCCAAGCCGGGCACCTTCACGCTGCGGGCCTCCGGCTACGGCACGGCGACCCAGTTCACGGTGAACTTCAACGGCGTCGTCGCGGCGAAGCCCGCCCCGGCCGTGGCCGACCTGCTGACGCGCGCGGACGCGGGAGCGGGCAAGCCGCTGGAGGTCGCCGCAGGGACCGCCGTCACGGGCATCCAGGTGAAGGCGACCGCCGGCGGCAAGGCGGTGGCCGGTACGCAGGCGACCGCCGGGATGGTGGAGCAGAAGGACGGCCAGTGGGTTCCGGTGGACCCGGCGAAGGCGAAGGGCCCGTACTTCAAGGGGGCCAAGGACGGCGAGAAGCTGTTCAGCCTGGAGCTGGCCCCCTCCAGTGCCGAGGGCCTGATCGCCCTGCCGGAGCTGCTGACCGCGGACGTCGCCCCGGGCACGTACCACCTGCAGCTGATCACCAAGGAGAAGGTCGTCCTGATCCTGGAGGTGAAGGTCACCGCCAAGGCGGAGACCCCGGCTCCGCAGACGCCGTCCCCCGCCCCGTCCCCGACGCAGTCCGCCGTCAAGCCGTAAACGGCCCGGCCGGCTCCGAGACGAGGGGGGGGGGGGGGGCGCGCCCCCGGGGGGGGGGGCCGCGGCCCCCGCGCCGTGCGCCGCGAGCGGGGCGCCCCGCGCGGCGCCCGGCGCTCCCCGCCCGCCCCCCCGCCCCCCGGGCCGGCCCCGAACCCCCCACACCCCGCCCGCGGGCCGACCCCCCCGCCGCCCCCCCCCCCCGCCGAGGGGGGGGGGCCGGCCCGTTTCACACGTTCGGCCCCGTTGTGCCGTCGCCGCACGGCCGGTCCAGCCCCGACCCGCCCTGCCGCGCGGCAAAAAGGCAGGAGCCCCGCCGTCCGCCGTTCGCAGGGCGAACGGGGAGGCAGGGCTCCTTGGGTACTGCTCTCAGGTACTGCGATCCAACCGGTTGGGGTTGGCCCTGGCGATTAGGCCGGGGTGACGTTCTCCGCCTGCGGGCCCTTCGGGCCCTGCGTGACGTCGAAGTTCACGGTCTGGTTCTCCTCGAGGGAGCGGAAGCCAGAGGCGTTGATCGCGGAGTAGTGGACGAAGACATCCGGGCCGCCGCCGTCCTGGGCGATGAAGCCGAAGCCCTTTTCAGCGTTGAACCACTTGACGGTTCCGGTAGCCATGAGCCCTCCTATGGGCCAAAGGGTCGCCCTGCTCCAGAACCTGCTAAGAAGTCTGAAAACTACTAAAGCCCGCGGGTCACATTCTCCGCAGGCTTCGTACTGCAAGGGAAACCAAACTGCAACTTGCGTCTGAGCGTAGCACGCACCCCGCGGCCGAGACCAGAGGGAAAGATCACGTCACCCGGACGTTTGAGACCCGCTCGAAGGCTGACGCGGGGCCGCCAGCTAGTCTCGCGATGTGGACGTCTATCGCAGCCGGCCCCGGGTCGGCCACATTCAGTTCCTGAACTGCCTTCCCCTCTACTGGGGACTGGCCAGAACCGGCACCCTGCTGGACCTGGAGCTGACCAAGGACACCCCCGAGAAGCTCAGTGAGCACCTCGTCCAGGGCCGTCTCGACATCGCCCCGATCACCCTGGTCGAGTTCCTCCGCAATGCCGATCAGCTCGTCGCCTTCCCCGATCTCGCGGTCGGCTGCGACGGCCCGGTGATGTCCTGCGTGATCGTGTCCCAGGTGCCGCTGGACCGGCTGGACGGCGCCCGCGTCGCCCTCGGCTCGACGTCCCGCACCTCCGTACGCCTGGCCGAGTTGCTGCTCGCCGAGCAGTACGGGGTCCGCCCCGACTACTTCACCTGCCCTCCCGACCTGGGGCTGATGATGCAGGAGGCCGACGCGGCCGTACTGATCGGTGACGCCGCGCTGCGCGCCTCGCTGCACGACGCGCCGCGGCTCGGCCTCGACGTCCACGACCTGGGGTTGATGTGGAAGGAGTGGACCGGACTGCCGTTCGTGTTCGCGGTATGGGCCACCCGCAAGGACTATCTCGACCGTGAGCCGGCCGTCGTGCGGCAGGTGCACGAAGCCTTCCTCGAATCCCGGGACATCTCCCTGGAGGAGGTCACCAAGGTCGCCGAGCAGGCGGCCCGTTGGGAGGCCTTCGACGCCGAACTGCTGGAGCGGTACTTCACCACCCTCGACTTCCGCTTCGGGCCGGAACAGCTCGCCGGCGTAAGGGAATTCGCGCGTCGCACGGGTCGCTCGACGGGCTATCCGGCAGATGTCGCGGTGGAGCTGCTGAAGCGGTCCTGAAGGTTCCCCGGTGCGTTCGGGCGCCTGTTCGCGTTCCGTTTCGTGCTCGGTTTCTTGATCGGATTACCGGGCGGCGGTCCGGGTTCCGGTCATGGCCTCCCCGGGAATTCCCGGGCTTTTCCTATCGTCATCGTGGCGCCGTCCGGCCGTCGCCGTGAATTCGCGCGGCCGCTGCCGGGAATTTCCCGACGCGCCCGCCCGCCCCGCGCGTGCGGGGGCCCGTACGGACCTGCCGCCGGCCGTCGGGATCACCGGGCGCGCGCTGGGGTCGAGCCCGCGGGAACGGCCCCGGCGTCCCCCTGACGGCCCTAAGGTGGATCACGAGGTGGATCACGCAGTCGGGACCACGGGGGAGGGGACGGGATGCAGCCGCTGGAGTCCGGTGAGCCGCGGAGCATCGGCGCGTACCGGCTGCTGGGCCGGCTCGGCGCGGGAGGCATGGGCCGGGTCTACCTGGGCCGCAGCGCGGGCGGCCGGACGGTCGCCGTCAAGATCGTGCACCCGCACTTCGCCGCCGACGCCGAGTTCCGCACCCGGTTCCGCCGCGAGGTGGAGGCCGCCCGGCGGGTCGGCGGCGAGTGGACCGCGCCCGTCCTGGACGCCGACCCCGAGGCACCAGTGCCGTGGGTGGCGACCGGGTACGTGGCGGGCCCTTCGCTGGGCGGCGCCGTGGCCGCGCACGGGCCGCTGCCGCAGGCCGCCGTGCGGGCGGTGGGCGAGGGGCTGGCCCGCGCCCTGGCCGCGGTGCACGGACTGGGTCTCGTCCACCGCGACGTGAAGCCGTCGAACGTGATGCTGACCCTCGACGGGCCCCGCCTGATCGACTTCGGGATCGCCCGCGCCACGGACGGCACCGCCTCCCTCACCTCCACCGGGGTCTCCGTCGGCTCGCCCGGCTACATGTCGCCCGAGCAGATCCTCGGCAAGGGCGTCACCGGCGCCGCCGACGTGTTCTCCCTCGGCGCGGTGCTGGCCTTCGCCGCGACCGGGCGGCCCCCGTTCACGGGCGACAACTCGGCGACCCTCCTCTACAAGGTGGTCCACGAGCCGCCGGACCTGGACGCCCTCCCGCCCGGCGAGCTGCGCGACCTGGTCGCGGCCTGTCTCGCCAAGGCGCCCGACGCCCGGCCGGCCCCCCGGGCCGTCGCGGACGCGTTCGACGGGGCCCTGCGCACCCCCGGCTGGCTCCCCGCGCCCGTGGTGGAGGAGGCCAGCCGCGCCGCGGTGGCGCTGCTCGACCTGGAGGCCGTGGCGGCGGAGCCGGAGGGCCCCTCGGGGCCGGTTCCGTTCAGCACCCCCTCGTACGGGGGCCAGGTGGCGGCCGGCGGCACGGGCGTCGGTGTCGGCGCCGGTGTCTTCGGTGCGCCGGACCCCTCTTACGGTGGCTCGTACGGGGGTCCGGCCGGGACCGGGGCCGCCGCCGCTCCGGCAGGACCGTACGGCGCGCCGACGGAGACCGCCGGCAGCGGCGCCGGCAGCGGTGGCGCCGGGGTCCCGCAGCCGCGCACCGCCCCCGGCGGCGAGGGCACGGCCCCCGGCCGCAAGGTCACCGTCACCGCCGCCGGGCGCCGGTTCAGCTGCACGGTGGTGGTCGCGGCGGCCGCGGTGACGGCGGCGCTGTCCGGCGGGCTGTACGGGCTGGGCCTGCTGCCGGGGACGGGGGGCCAGAGCAACCACGCCACCGAACCGCCGTCCCACGCGTCCCAGCCCTCCGAAGCGGCCTCGAAGGCCCCGAGCCCGGCCCCCGCCGCCCGGGACGACGTCCCGAAGGAGCTGACCGGCACCTGGAAGGGCACGGTCACCACGGCCCGCATGGGGGTCCCGAGCGAGTTCGAGATCACGATCAAGGCCGGCCGGATCGGCGAGGTCGTCGGCCGCGACAAGTCGGTCCTGCCCCTCCTGGGCACCGACTGCTCCGGAGACTGGAAGCTCGTCTCGGCCACCGACCGGTCGCTGGTCCTGGACACCTCCGGCGGCCCCAACCCGGCCCCCGGAATCTGCTCCAACGGCTCCTCCGACGAGCGTTTCGCCCTCAACGCGAACGGCACGCTCCACTACCGCTCGGGGGACGCCGCGGCCGGAAACCCCGAGGGAGACCTGACCCGCAGCCGGTGAATTCCGGCACCGGGCCCTGGCGTAGGCTGGATCGGTCCGGATCTCTTGACACACCGCCGAAGGGTGACGCACCGGTGACCGACCAGGCCGCTCTCCAGTCTGTCCTCGACCGTGCCGCCGCGGGGGGCCGGATCACCAAGGAGGAGGCGCTCGACCTCTACCGGCACGCTCCGCTGCACGCCCTCGGCCAGGCCGCCGACACGGTGCGCCGCCGCCGCTACGCCGGCACCGAGCACATCGCGACGTACATCATCGAGCGCAACATCAACTACACCAACGTGTGCGTCACGGCCTGCAAGTTCTGCGCGTTCTACGCGGCGCCCAAGGACACGAAGAAGGGCTGGTCCCGCGACCTCGACGACATCCTGCGCCGCTGCGCGGAGACCGTCGAACTGGGCGGCACGCAGATCATGTTCCAGGGCGGCCACCACCCGGACTACGGCGTGGAGTACTACGAGGAACACTTCTCCGCCATCAAGAAGGCGTTCCCGCAGCTGGTCATCCACTCCCTCGGCGCGTCCGAGGTCGAGCACATGGCCCGGATCTCCGGGGTCTCCGCCGAGGAAGCGATCAAGCGGATCCACGCGGCCGGCCTGGACTCCTTCGCGGGCGCCGGCGCCGAACTGCTGCCGGAGCGGCCGCGCAAGGCGATCGCCCCGCTGAAGGAGTCCGGCGAGCGCTGGCTGGAGATCATGGAGATCGCGCACGGGCTGGGCGTGGAATCCACCTCCACCATGCTCATGGGCACCGGCGAGACCAACGCCGAGCGCATCGAGCACCTCGCGATGATCCGCGACACGCAGGACCGCACGGGCGGCTTCCGCGCGTTCATCCCGTACACGTACCAGCCCGAGAACAACCGCCTCAAGGGCCGCACCCAGGCGACGGTCTTCGAGTACCTGCGGATGATCGCCATCGCGCGCCTGTTCCTCGACAACGTCGCCCACATCCAGGGCTCCTGGCTGACCGTCGGCAAGGAGGCGGGCCAGCTGTCCCTGCACTACGGCGCGGACGACCTCGGCTCGGTCATGCTGGAGGAGAACGTCGTCTCCTCGGCCGGTGCCAAGCACCGCTCCAACCGGCAGGAGATCATCGACCTCATCCGCAAGGCGGGCCGCACCCCGGCGCAGCGGGCGACGACGTACGAGCACCTCCTCGTGCACGACGACCCGGCGAACGACCCGGTCGACGACCGCGTGGTCTCGCACATCTCCTCCACCGCCCTGGAGGGCGGCACGGCGCACCCCGAGCTGAAGCTCATCCCGGCCGAGTGACCCGGCCTTGCTGACGTTGCACGTCGCCGGGCTCCTCGTCGTCGGGCGGGGGGCCGAGCCGCTGGCCGGCGGGGCCGTCCTCGTCGAGGGGGACCGGATCGCGGGCACCGGCCCGTACGAGGAGCTCGCCGCGGCCCGGCCGCACGCGCGGACCCGCCGCTGGCCCGGGGTGCTGACCCCGGGGCTGCTGGTGCACGGGGCGCAGGAGCTGCTGGAGGGCACGTACTACCCGGACGACCCGTACGAGACCGCCGAGCTCGGCACCGAGCCGGTGACCGGGGCGCCGGCGCTGGCCGCGCTGCGGCTGACCGATGCCCGTCGGGGCAACAGCGCCCGGCGGGCGACGCAGCGGCTGCTGGCCCGCGGTGTGGTGGCGGTGGCGGGACGGCTGACGGTGCCGGCGGTGCGCACGGCCGTGGTCCGGTCGGGGCTGGAGCTGCTGCCGCCGGTGGCCGGGGGTGCGGGCGGGCCTGCGGTCTCGCTGGACCCGTTCGCGGGGCGGGAGCGGGTCGAGGAGGCCTTCCACGGGGTGCTCCGGGCGGGTGCTCCGGCCCGGTTCGCGGTGTTCGCGGCGGCGGACCTGCCGGAGCTGGCGGCGGTGGGCGCGACGAGCTGTGTGGCCACCGTCATCGGCGGGCGGCTGCTGCACCGCCGGCGCTGAGCCCGCCCGGGCCGCGCCCGGTGGCGCCGAGGCGGCCGTCCTCGCGGGCCAGGGCGGCCAGCAGGCAGGCCTGGAGGCGGCTGATGCCGCCCAGCTTGGTCCGTATGTTGTGGACGTGGAACTTGACGGTGCTGACGGACAGTTGGAGTTCGCCGGCGAGTTCCGCGTTGGAGGCCCCGGTGGCCAGGCACAGGAACACGGCGGATTCCTGTTCGGTGAGCTGCACCGCGCGCCGCAGCCCCTCCTTCTTCTGCGCCGGCTTGTAGGCCGGGAACCAGGCAGGGACGCTGAAGCTGACGACGCGCACGTTTCCACTCCTCGCCCCCGGCCTTCACGGCCCGGACGGTCGACTCACCGGCTCTCCCCGCCCTAAGGGACGGGCGGACCGGACAGGTAGGTTCCCTTTCCGTCGTACGGCCAGGCGTTGGCGACGCAGCCGAGCAGCCCCTTGATCTGCTGCATCATCGCGGGGGCGGGCTTGCCGGGGCCGGGGCAGGTCTCGTGCCCACGGCCTATCTCGTGGCCGACCTCGTGGTTGACGATCAGCGCCCGGTACTCCTCCACGGGTCCCTTGAACTGCGGTGATCCCTCCTGCCAGCGCTTGAGGTTGACGACGACGTCGTGTCCGGCGCGGCAGTTGGTCTCGCCGACGAGCTCGGGGGTGACCACCTCGCAGAGCTTGTCGGTGGTGGTGGCGGTGGCGATCTTCACGGTGAAGTCCACGGGGCTGCCGGCGCCGACGAGCTGGAAGCCGTACGCCGGGTCGGCTATCCAGCCGCGCGGGTCCCCGAGGATCGTCTCGACGGCCTGGGCGGCGGTGTTCGGGTCGATGCCGCTGCCCTCCTCGACCTCGATGCGCCAGCGGCGCGCGGTGCCCTTGCCCTGTGGCTGGCCGGAGCGGTTGGAGGCGGTGAACACGCCGCTTCCGGCGGCCGGGACCGGTGCCTTGGGGCTGGCGGACGGCTTCGAGGAGGCCGAGGGGGAGGGGGCGGACGGGGTGGCGGCCTGGCCGGGGACGGGAGAGCCGTGGGCGCCACCGGCGGACCGGGAGGCCCGTTCGGACGCGTCGGAGGGGCGCGGGTCGGCGGTCAGCCGGTCCGCGACCGTGGTCGTCTCCGGTTCGGGCCAGGCCGTCCACAGGGCGGCGACGGCGGCGACGGCGGTGGCCGAGGCGAGGAGGGTGCGGCGCAGCCTGCGGCGCCGTTCGGCCCGGCGGCGGGCCCGCGGACCGCGGGGCGCGCCCGTCCCTCCCGCGGTGGTGCGGTTCGCGGACTGGCGGGGGGAGCGACCGGTGGAACGGCCTGCCGGCATGGTGAAGCCCTTTGCTCGGGCGGCCCCCGTCGAGATCCGGCCACCGGGCGGTCCGGAGCCGGCGGGTGGTGACCGTCACCGGGCCGCGCCCGCCCAGTTAACCCCTTCTGTCGCTCAGGGCATAACTGTCCTCGGGGCCAGTTCGGTTGGGGCTGCCGACGACACCCAATCGGAATGGCTTATTCCGGCCGGTGGGGCCCCGGAACGGAGGGGACGCGCCCCCGCGGCGGCCGGGCAGAGCCGCCGCCCGGCCACCGCCCGGGGCCTGAGAGGATGGCCCCGTACGCAGACGGACCGGAACCAACGACGCACCTGAGGGGCCCACGCCAGTGACCCGCGCTTCCCTGGACAAGCAGCCGCACGAAGTCGCCTCCATGTTCGACGGTGTGGCGGCGAACTACGACCTCACCAACGACGTGATCTCCCTCGGGCAGGCCCGCCTGTGGCGCAAGGAGGTCGCCAAGGCCGTCGCCGCCCGCCCCGGGCAGAAGGTGCTGGACCTGGCCGCCGGGACCGCGACCTCCTCGCTGCCGTTCGCCGCGACCGGTGCGTACACGGTGCCCTGCGACTTCTCCCTCGGCATGCTCCGCGAGGGCAAGAAGCGCCACTCCTGGCTGCCGCTGACCGCCGGCGACGCGACGAAGCTGCCGTTCAAGGACGACGTCTTCGACACCGTCACGATCTCCTTCGGGCTGCGCAACGTCCACGACACCGACGCCGCGCTGCGCGAGCTGTACCGGGTGACCAAGCCCGGCGGCCAGGTCGTCATCTGCGAGTTCTCCCAGCCCGTCTGGGGGCCGTTCCGCACGGTCTACATGGAGTACCTGATGCGCGCCCTGCCGCCGGTGGCCCGCGCCGTGTCCTCCAACCCCGACGCCTACGTGTACCTCGCCGAGTCGATCCGCGAGTGGCCGGAGCAGCCGGAACTGGCGGCGCTGCTGCGGAAGGCCGGCTGGTCCAAGGTCGCCTGGCGCAACCTCACCGGCGGCATCGTCGCACTGCACCGCGGCTTCAAGGCCTAGCCGGCGGTGGCGGCGGCGGTGGACACCGGGTTCCTGGACTACGCGGAGCTGCTGGAGCGGATCGCGGCCGATGTCGAACCCCTGGTCGGCAGCGGCACTCCCGCCGAGTACATCCCCGCCCTGGCGGAGGTGGACCCGGCGCAGTTCGGCATGGCCGTGGCGGACCTCGACGGGAACGTCGTCGGGGTGGGGAACTGGCAGACCCCCTTCTCCGCCCAGTCCATCACCAAGGTCTTCGCGCTGGCCCTGGCGCTGGCCGAGGGCGGCGACAGCCTGTGGGAGCGGGTGGGCCGGGAGCCCTCCGGCAACCCGTTCAACTCCCTGGTGCAGCTGGAGTACGAGAACGGCATCCCGCGCAACCCGTTCATCAACGCGGGCGCCCTCGTCGTCACCGACCGGCTGCAGACCCTGACCGGCGACGCGAGCAGCGAGCTGCTGGAGTTCCTGCGCCGGGAGAGCGGCAACCCGGACATCGGCTTCGACGCCGAGGTCGCCGCCTCCGAGCACGAGCACGGCGACCGCAACGCCGCCCTCGCCCACTTCATGGCCTCGTACGGGAACATCGCCAACCCGGTGCCCGCCCTGCTCGACCACTACTTCTGGCAGTGCTCCATCGAGATGAGCTGCGCCGACCTGGCCCGTGCCGCGCGCTTCCTGGCGCGGCACGGGCTCCGGGCCGACGGCTCCCGGCTGCTGACCCGCAGCGAGGCCAAGCAGATCAACGCGGTGATGATGACCTGCGGGACGTACGACGCGGCGGGGGACTTCGCCTACCGCGTCGGGCTGCCCGGCAAGAGCGGGGTGGGCGGCGGCATCGTCGCCGTCGTCCCCGGCCGCTGCACCCTCGCCGTGTGGAGCCCCGGCCTGGACAGCCGGGGCAACTCGGTGGCGGGCGTGGCCGCCCTCGACCGTTTCACCACGCTGACCGGACTGTCCGTCTTCTGACCGCGGTCAAAGGGCGAGGGCGTAGCGGCGGCCGGTGCGGGTGCCGCCCGGGAGCGGGAAGACCTCCTCCAGGGTCATGCCGAGGCGCTCGGCGACCGCCACCGAGCGCGCGTTCGCGTCGTCGATCATCGCCACGACGCGGGTCACCCCGGCGGCGCGGACCCGCTCCAGGGTGGTCAGCGCGGCGGCGTACGCGTACCCCTTGCCCCAGGCCGACCGTGCCAGGCGCCAGCCGATCTCTATCTCGCCGACCGGCCCCCAGGTCTTCTCCGCAGGCCAGGGCTGTGCGCCGGTGAAGCCGAGGACCTCGCCGTCCTCGTCCAGGAGCGTCCACAGGCAGTAGCCGAGCTGTGCGTCGTGCATCCGCTGCCGCGCGGTGAACTCCTCGTACGCGGACAGCTCGGCCGGGCCGCCGAGGAACTCCATCACGTCCGGGTCGGCGAAGACGCCGTGCCAGGCGTGCGCGTCCTCGTCGGTGGGAACGCGCAGCCGGACCGCGGGGAGCGGCCGGGAAGGCGAGGTCGGCGAGGTCGGCGAGCTTGTCATCAGGTAACCCTTCGGATTCGCGATCTCTCTCGCTGCATAGACTGCACACGTCCCGTGCCCATGGGCACCCCCTATCGAGCCTTCGGGAGACCCCGCAGTGACCGAGCCCCTCTCCGAACACTCCGCGGATGTGATCGTCGTCGGGGCCGGGCCCGCCGGCTCGACCACCGCCTACTACCTCGCCAAGGCCGGACTGGACGTCCTGCTGCTGGAGAAGACGGCGTTCCCGCGCGAGAAGGTCTGCGGCGACGGCCTGACCCCGCGCGCCACGAAGCAGCTGGTCGCGATGGGCATCGACATCTCCGAAGAGGCCGGCTGGCTGCGCAACAAGGGCCTGCGGATCATCGGCGGCGGCCAGCGGCTCCAGCTGGACTGGCCGGAACTCGCCTCCTTCCCGGAATACGGACTCGTCCGCAAGCGCGACGACTTCGACGAGATCCTGGCCCGGCAGGCCCAGAAGGCCGGCGCCCGCCTGCACGAGCGCTGCAACGTCGGCGAGCCGATCCGCGACCCGCGCACCGGCCACATCACGGGCGTGCACGCGAAGCTGGGCGAGGAGAAGACCCCGGTCACCTTCCACGCGCCGCTCGTGGTCGCGGCCGACGGCAACTCCTCCCGGCTGTCGCTGGCGATGGGCCTGCACCGGCGCGAGGACCGCCCGATGGGCGTGGCCGTCCGCACGTACTTCACCTCGCCCCGGCACGATGACGACTACCTGGAGTCCTGGCTGGAGCTGTGGGACCGGCGCGGCCCGCAGGACCGGCTGCTGCCCGGCTACGGCTGGATCTTCGGCATGGGCGACGGCACGTCCAACGTCGGCCTCGGCATCCTCAACTCCTCCTCCGCCTTCCGGGAGCTGGACTGGCGCGAGGTCCTCAAGGCGTGGTGCGCGTCCATGCCGGAGGACTGGGGCTACACCCCCGAGAACATGACGCAGCCGATCCGCGGCGCGGCCCTGCCGATGGCGTTCAACCGGCAGCCGCACTACACCAAGGGCCTGCTGCTGGTCGGCGACGCGGGCGGGCTCGTCAACCCGTTCAACGGCGAGGGCATCGCGTACGCCATGGAGTCGGGCCGGATCGCGGCCGACGTCATCGTGCAGGCGAACGCCCGGGCCACGCGCGCGCAGCGCGAGCTGGCGCTGCACAACTACCCGAAGGTGCTCAAGGAGACCTACGGCGGCTACTACTCGCTCGGCCGCGCCTTCGTGAAGCTGATCGGCAACCCGAAGGTCATGAAGGTCGCCACGCAGCGCGGCCTGACCCACCCGGTGCTCATGCGGTTCACGCTGAAGATGCTGGCCAACCTCACCGACCCGGCGGGCGGTGACGCGATGGACCGCATCATCAACGGCCTGTCGAAGGTGGCCCCCCGGGCCTGACAACCGGACGAACCGACCCAACGGGCATGCAGGCCCGGTGAGGCGGGTCAGGCGGGTCGCGCCGGGGTTCCCCCGGTGCGGCCCGCTTCGTCGTGGGACGGGGCCCCGGAGGGCGCCTGAGGGGGTTTCGGGGGCTCCGCGGGCGGCGCGCCGGCCCCGTGCACGGCGCTCACGCAGCGGGCCGTCAGCGCGGCCCCGTACGCCAGCATCGCCAGGGCCGCGGCCCACACGAGCGCGAGCAGGGCGGGGTGTCCCGGTTTGTCCCACGGGCGGGCGGTGTTCAGCAACAGGCCGCCGGCGGCGAGGAGGAAGAGCCCGGCGGCGGCCGGGAGGGCGGTGGCACCGGCCGGACCGTCGCCACCGGGGCGGCCGTCCGCGCAGCCGTCGTGGTCCTCGTACGGCTCCGGCAGCCGCGGTGCGTTCACTCGCCCACCTCCACCGGGATGGTAGGCGCCCCGCCCGTACGGGCGGTACTTCGGGCCGGGCCGCCGTACGGGCGCACGGCGAAGGGCCGGTACTGCGACCCCGAGCGGGGGAGTACCGGCCCTCCGGCCGAACCGGGTGCCCTGAGGGGCAGGGGCTCAGAGGACGCGGACGGCGCCCGTCGGCCGGTCGTAGCTCAGGTTGCGCTCGACGATGCCGGTGCTGGGGTTCTGCGCGCCGACGAACTTGCCGCCGCCGACGTAGATCGCGACGTGGTAGGCGCTGCCCTTGGCACCCCAGTACAGGATGTCGCCCGGCTGGAGGGCGTTGAGCGAGACGGAGGTGCCGTACGAGGACTGGGGCTGCGAGGTGCGCGGCAGCGTGATGCCGGCCTGCCGGTAGGCGGCCTGGACCAGGCCGGAGCAGTCGTACGCGGAGGGGCCGGTCGAGCCCAGGACGTAGGCCTTGCCGACCTGCGCGCGGGCGAAGTTGACGATGGCGGCCGCGGAGCCCTTCGGGGCGGTGACGGTTCCGACACCCTGCTCCGTGGAAGAGCCGGCGGCGGAGGCCGTCTTCAGCGAGGTGCGCTCGGCGTTGCGGGTGGCGCGCTCGGCCTCGGCCTTGCGGTCGGCCTCCTGCTTCGCCTTCTTCTCGGCGGCTTCCTTGGCCTGCTTCGCCTCGGCGGCGGCGCCGCTGCGGGCGCTCTCCTCCTCGGCCTGCAGCTCGCCGTTGATGGCAGCCGCGCGGCTGTTCTCCGCGGCGGTGGTGACGGCGGAGGAGACCTCGGAGGCCAGGTCCAGGTTGAGGACCGGCATTTCGAGGGTCTCGGTCACAGGCTCGGCGGCGGGGGACGCGCTCGCCGTGCCTGCCATCGCCAGGGTGCCGAGAACGCCACCGGCGACTCCGGCGCGTACCGCGAGCTTCGAGGCGCTGCGACGGGGCTTCCGGTGGCTGGGTATGTGAGCGGTGTGGGACATGAGAACAACCGCTATCAGGGGGGTGCGGCTCGCTTCAAGAAACGTGGTGTGCGCCACAGTTGCGCGGGAAGTGAGTCAACCGGGCGTGGCGCGGCTTTTATTGACGCCGTAACGGACGAATCGGACACCCCTTCACAGGGCTGTGATCATGGGGTTTCCGCAATAAGTCCTATTTGGTCCCACGCCTACCATTCCCGCGGACAGTTGGCCAAGCCCCGCTTCGGAAGGGTCGGTTCGGGGTGACGCAGGTCACACGAGGGGCGCGCCGTGAGGTCCTCGTGGCCGGTCCGTGATCTCGTCGTGAGCGACTCGCGTCCGAGGCGGTCCGCGGGACGGCCGGAACGGCGGGCGGGCGGATGGCCGGAATGCCGCCGGGAGGTGGCCGGAAGATCGCCGGCGAAGGGACCGGAAGATCGGCGACGCAGGGATCGAAAGATCGGCGGCGAGCGGTCGGAAGATCAGCGGCGAGCGGTCGAAAGATCGGCCGCGAGCGGTCGGAAGATCGCCGGCGCGGACGGCCCGCGTGATGGTCGGTGGGCCGCCCGAGGGCCCCTTCCGGAGCCGCTGGAGATCGTGAACGGATGCACGTGTCCACTTCCGTCCCCGCGGGCTCCCCCGACCGGGCGACGCGAATCCCCTTACCATGGACATCTGAATTCAGCCAAATTTGCCTGCGCCCCTCATCGTTTGATAGGGCGAGACCCCTCCTACCTGGGGTAACGGGGGCGGATGTCACGTTTGGTGATCAAGTGGATGCCTTGCGTATGAAGATCACCACTCATCGGACTTCATGATCGTTCGCCTGGTGGTGGAGATCACAAACTCGGTGTTGTCACCCGTGTCGCAGATCACAGATCGGCGGGCATAGGATGCGCAGCAGCCCGGCTTGTGAACTGCCTCACATGCAAGCGCTCGATCGAGAAGCGCGGTCTTCGCGGGGCAGGGCAGTGGTGCCGGCGCAGCGGTCCAACGGTCAAGGACGACTGGAAGGAGCGAGGAGCGTGAATGCCTACGCGCCCATCCTCGTGCTCGGCGCCCTAGGCGCAGGGTTTGCGATCTTCTCCGTGGTCATGGCCACGCTGATCGGCCCGAAGCGGTACAACCGGGCGAAGCTCGAAGCGTACGAGTGCGGCATCGAGCCGACCCCCACGCCGGCCGGCGGTGGCCGCTTCCCCATCAAGTACTACCTGACGGCGATGCTCTTCATCGTCTTCGACATCGAGGTTGTCTTCCTCTACCCCTGGGCCGTCACCTTCGACGCCCTGGGGATCTTCGGGCTCGTCGAGATGCTGCTCTTCGTGCTCACCGTCTTCGTCGCCTACGCCTACGTCTGGCGGCGCGGCGGCCTGGAATGGGACTGAGGGACTGAATTCCCATGGGACTGGAAGAAAAGCTGCCGAGCGGCTTCCTGCTGACCACCGTCGAACAGGCCGCGGGCTGGGTGCGCAAAGCCTCCGTCTTCCCCGCCACCTTCGGCCTGGCCTGCTGTGCCATCGAGATGATGACCACCGGTGCGGGGCGGTACGACCTGGCCCGCTTCGGCATGGAGGTCTTCCGCGGCTCCCCGCGCCAGGCCGACCTGATGATCGTGGCCGGCCGGGTCAGCCAGAAGATGGCGCCGGTGCTGCGGCAGGTGTACGACCAGATGCCCGCTCCCAAATGGGTTATCTCCATGGGGGTTTGTGCATCTTCGGGCGGAATGTTCAACAACTACGCGATCGTCCAGGGCGTCGACCACATCGTCCCGGTGGACATCTACCTGCCCGGCTGCCCGCCGCGCCCCGAGATGCTGATGGACGCGATCCTCAAGCTCCACCAGAAGATCCAGACCTCCAAGCTCGGGGTGAACCGGGAAGAGGCGGCCCGCGAGGCCGAGGCCGCGGCCCTCAAGGCCCTCCCCACCATCGAGATGAAGGGGCTGCTCCGGTGAGCGAGACCACCCCAGACCACGGCAACGGGAACGGGAACGGGAACGGCAACGGCAACGGGAACAACGTTCCCGCCCCCCGGGAGTCCGCCGGCGGCCCCGAGGTGATCGGCGTCCGCAAGGGCATGTTCGGCGCCCGCGGCGGCGGCGACACCAGCGGCTACGGCGGCCTGGTCCGCACCGTCGCCCTGCCCGGCCCGAGCCACCGCCCGTACGGCTCCTACTTCGACGAGGTCGCCGACGAGCTCGAAGGGGCCCTGGAGGAGCAGGACCTGCTCCCCGCCAACGCCATCGAGAAGACGGTCGTCGACCGCGGCGAGCTCACCTTCCACATCGCCCGCGAGCACCTCGTCCGGGTGGCCTCGACCCTCCGCGACGACCCCGCCCTGCGCTTCGAACTGTGCACCGGCGTCAGCGGCGTCCACTACCCCGAGGACCGGGGCCGCGAGCTGCACGCCGTCTACCACCTGCGCTCGATCACCCACGGCCGGACCGTGCGCCTGGAGGTGTCCGCCCCGGACAGCGACCCGCACGTCCCCTCGCTCGTCCCCGTCTACCCGACCAACGACTGGCACGAGCGCGAGACGTACGACTTCTTCGGCCTGGTCTTCGACGGGCACCCGGCCCTCACCCGGATCATGATGCCGGACGACTGGCAGGGCTTCCCGCAGCGCAAGGACTACCCGCTCGGCGGCATCGCCGTCGAGTACAAGGGCGCCCAGATCCCGGCTCCCGACCAGCGGAGGTCGTACAGCTGATGTCCAACACCTCAAACCATGCGGCCTCCCGCGAAACCACCGAGGGCACCGTCTACACGGTCACCGGCGGCGACTGGGAGATCGTCCAGTCAGCGGCCAAGGCGGACGACGAGCGCATCGTCGTCAACATGGGGCCCCAGCACCCGTCCACCCACGGTGTGCTCCGCCTCATCCTGGAGATTGACGGCGAGACGGTCACCGAGGCCCGCTGCGGCATCGGCTACCTCCACACCGGCATCGAGAAGAACCTCGAATTCCGGAACTGGACGCAAGGCACCACCTTCGTCACGCGCATGGACTACCTCACGCCGTTCTTCAACGAGACGGCGTACTGCCTCGGCGTCGAGAAGCTGCTCGGCATCACCGACCAGGTCCCCGACCGCGCCACCGTCATCCGCGTGCTGCTGATGGAGCTCAACCGGCTCTCCTCCCACCTGGTGTGCATCGCCACCGGCGGCATGGAGCTCGGCGCCACCACGATCATGATCTACGGCTTCCGGGACCGCGAGCTGATCCTCGACATCTTCGAGCTGATCACCGGCCTGCGCATGAACCACGCGTTCGTCCGCCCCGGCGGCCTCGCCCAGGACCTGCCCCCCGGCGCCGTGGACCAGCTGCGCGACTTCCTCAAGACCATGAAGAGGAACCTGCCGGAGTACGACAAGCTCGCCACCGGCAACCCCATCTTCAAGGCCCGCATGCAGGACGTCGGCTACCTCGACCTCACCGGCTGCATGGCCCTCGGCGCCACCGGCCCGATCCTGCGCTCCGCGGGCCTGCCGCACGACCTGCGCAAGGCGGACCCGTACTGCGGCTACGAGACCTACGAGTTCGACGTGCCGACCACCGAGACCTGCGACTCCTACGGGCGGTTCCTGATCCGCCTGGAGGAGATGCGCCAGTCCCTGCGGATCGTCGAGCAGTGCCTGGACCGGCTGGAGCCCGGCCCCGTCATGGTCGCCGACAAGAAGATCGCCTGGCCGGCGCAGCTCGCGATGGGCCCCGACGGGCTCGGCAACTCGCTCGACCACATCAAGAACATCATGGGCACCTCCATGGAGGCCCTCATCCACCACTTCAAGTTGGTGACCGAAGGCTTCCGGGTGCCCGCCGGGCAGGCCTACGCGGCCGTCGAGTCCCCCAAGGGCGAACTCGGCGTCCACGTCGTCTCCGACGGCGGCACCCGCCCCTACCGGGTCCACTTCCGCGACCCGTCCTTCACCAACCTGCAGGCCATGGCCGCGATGTGCGAGGGCGGCCAGGTCGCCGACGTCATCGTCGCCGTCGCCTCCATCGACCCCGTGATGGGAGGCGTCGACCGATGACAGCCAATCCCGCCCGTCGAGAGGTGAGCCTGGGCATGCCCCAGCTGCCCGCCCCCGACTACCCGGCGGAGGTCCGCGCGCGGCTGGCGGCGGACGCCGCGGACGTCATCGCCCGCTACCCCGACAGCCGCTCCGCCCTCCTGCCGCTGCTGCACCTCACCCAGTCCGAGGAGGGCCACGTCTCGCCCACCGGCATCCGGTTCTGCGCCGAGACGCTCGGCCTGACCACCGCCGAGGTCACCGCCGTCGCCACGTTCTACACGATGTACCGCCGCCGGCCCTCCGGCGACTACCAGGTCGGCGTCTGCACCAACACGCTGTGCGCCGTCATGGGCGGCGACGCCATCTTCGAGGAGCTCAAGGAGCACCTCGGGGTCGGCAACGACGGGCCCGATATGACCACAGCCGACGGCAAGGTCACCCTCGAACACATCGAGTGCAACGCGGCCTGCGACTACGCCCCCGTCGTGATGGTCAACTGGGAGTTCTTCGACAACCAGACCCCCGAGTCCGCCAAGGCCCTCGTCGACGACCTGCGCGCCGGCCGCCCCGTCGAGCCGACCCGGGGCGCGCCCCTGTGCACGTACAAGGAGACCGCCCGGATCCTGGCCGGCTTCCCCGACGAGCGGCCCGGCGCCGTCGAGGCGAGCGGCGGCGCCGGCCCCGCCTCCCTCATCGGGCTGCGCATCGCGCGCGGCGAGACCCCGCACCACGGCAAGGTCGTGCACCCGCGCGGCGAGGCGACCGGCGAGGAGGGGGAGTGATGACGTTGACCACTGCCATGCACGAGAACGGCACCAGCCCGGAGAAGCTGCTGGCCCCCGTGTTGTCTGCGTTCTGGGACGAACCGCGGTCGTGGACGCTGGAGACCTACCGGCGCCACGAGGGCTACGAGGGCCTGCGCAAGGCCCTCGCCATGACCCCGGACGAGGTCATCGCGTACGTGAAGGACTCCGGCCTGCGCGGACGCGGCGGCGCGGGCTTCCCCACCGGGATGAAGTGGCAGTTCATCCCGCAGGGCGACGGAAAGCCGCACTACCTCGTCGTGAACGCCGACGAGTCGGAGCCGGGAACCTGCAAGGACATCCCCCTCCTCTTCGCCAACCCGCACTCCCTCATCGAGGGAATGGTCATCGCCTGCTACGCGATCCGGTCGGAGCACGCCTTCATCTACCTGCGCGGCGAGGTCGTGCCGGTCCTGCGGCGCCTGCACGAGGCGGTGCGCGAGGCGTACGAGGCCGGCTACCTCGGAGATGACGTCCTCGGGAGCGGGATGAAGCTGGACATCACCGTGCACGCGGGAGCGGGCGCGTACATCTGCGGCGAGGAGACGGCCCTCCTCGACTCCCTCGAAGGCCGGCGCGGTCAGCCCCGGCTGCGTCCCCCCTTCCCCGCCGTCGAGGGGCTCTACGCGTGCCCCACTGTCGTCAACAACGTCGAGTCCATCGCATCGGTTCCCGCGATCCTCGCCAAGGGCAAGGACTGGTTCAAGGCGATGGGGACCGAGAAGTCCCCCGGCTTCACCCTGTACTCGCTCTCCGGGCACGTCGCCGCCCCCGGCCAGTACGAGGCCCCGCTCGGCATCACCCTGCGCCAGCTCCTCGACATGAGCGGCGGGATGCGCCCCGGCCACCGGCTGAAGTTCTGGACCCCCGGCGGCTCCTCCACCCCCATGTTCACCGCCGAGCACCTGGACGTGCCGCTCGACTACGAGGGCGTCGGTGCGGCCGGGTCGATGCTCGGCACCAAGGCGCTGCAGTGCTTCGACGAGACGACCTGCGTCGTGCGCGCCGTGACCCGGTGGACCGAGTTCTACGCCCACGAGTCCTGCGGCAAGTGCACCCCCTGCCGCGAGGGCACCTACTGGCTGGTCCAGCTCCTGCGCGACATCGAGGCCGGCAAGGGCGTCATGTCCGACCTCGACAAGCTGAACGACATCGCCGACAACATCAACGGCAAGTCGTTCTGCGCGCTCGGTGACGGCGCCGCCAGCCCGATCTTCTCCTCGCTGAAGTACTTCCGCGAGGAGTACGAGCAGCACATCACGGGCAAGGGCTGCCCCTTCGACCCCAGGAAGTCGACCCTCTGGGCCGACAGGGAGGTGAACGCATGACCGTCGCCACGAACGCCCCCGCCGGTGGCGGAGCGGCCGCGGTGCCGCCCGAGGACGCGGTCTCCCTCACCATCGACGGCATCGAACTGTCGGTGCCCAAGGGAACCCTGGTCATCCGGGCCGCCGAGCAGATCGGCATCGAGATCCCCCGGTTCTGCGACCACCCCCTCCTCGACCCGGTCGGCGCCTGCCGGCAGTGCATCGTCGAGGTCGAGGGCCAGCGCAAGCCGATGGCCTCCTGCACCATCACCTGCACCGACGGCATGGTCGTCCGCACGCAGCTCACCTCGCCGGTCGCCGAGAAGGCCCAGCGCGGGGTCATGGAGCTGCTGCTCATCAACCACCCGCTGGACTGCCCGGTCTGCGACAAGGGCGGCGAGTGCCCGCTGCAGAACCAGGCGATGTCGCACGGCAACGCCGACTCCCGGTTCGAGGGGAAGAAGCGCACCTACGAGAAGCCGGTGCCGATCTCCACGCAGGTGCTGCTGGACCGCGAGCGCTGCGTGCTGTGCGCCCGCTGCACCCGCTTCTCCCAGCAGGTCGCCGGCGACCCGATGATCGAACTGCTGGAACGCGGCGCGCTGCAGCAGGTCGGCACCGGCGAGGGCGACCCCTTCGAGTCGTACTTCTCCGGCAACACCATCCAGATCTGCCCCGTCGGCGCCCTCACCTCGGCCGCGTACCGGTTCCGCTCCCGCCCCTTCGATCTCGTCTCCTCCCCGAGCGTGTGCGAGCACTGCGCGGGCGGCTGCGCGACCCGCACCGACCACCGGCGCGGCAAGGTGCTGCGCCGGATGGCCGCCGAGGACCCCGAGGTCAACGAGGAGTGGATCTGCGACAAGGGCCGGTTCGCGTTCCGGTACGCCCAGCGCCCCGACCGGCTGACCACCCCGCTGGTCCGCAACGCCGAGGGCGTCCTGGAGCCGGCGAGCTGGCCCGAGGCCCTGGAGGCCGCGGCCGCCGGGCTCGCCGCCGCTCGCGGCCGGGCCGGTGTGCTGACCGGCGGGCGGCTCACCGTCGAGGACGCCTACGCGTACGCCAAGTTCGCGCGGGTGGTCCTGGACACCAACGACATCGACTTCCGGGCCCGCGTGCACAGCGCGGAGGAGGCCGAGTTCCTGGCCTCCGAGGTCGCCGGGTACGGGGTCGACCTGCGCGGGCCGTGGCCTTCGTACGGGGAGCTGGAAGCCGCACCGGCCGTGCTCCTCGTCGGCATCGAGGCCGAGGAGGAGGCGCCGGGCGTCTTCCTGCGGCTGCGCAAGGCGCACCGCAAGCGCAAGCAGCGGACCTTCGCCCTCGCCCCGTTCGCCACCCGCGGCCTGGTCAAGGCGGGCGGGACGCTGCTGGCCGCGGCCCCCGGCACCGAGCCCGAGTGGCTCGACGCGCTGGCCTCCGGCACCGGCCTGGAGACGGGCGGCGCCGAGGCCGCCGAGGCGCTGCGCCGGACCGGCGCCGTCATCGTCGTCGGCGAGCGCCTCGCCGGGGTGCCGGGCGCCCTGACCGCGGCGGTACGCACGGCGGCCGCGACCGGCGCCACCCTGGTGTGGATCCCGCGCCGGGCCGGCGAACGGGCCGCGATCGAGGCCGGCGCACTGCCGTCCCTGCTGCCCGGCGGCCGCCCGGCCACCGACCCGCGGGCCCGCGAAGAGGTCGCCGCCGCCTGGGGGACGGACGAACTCCCGCACCGCTACGGCCGTGACACCGGGCAGATCGTCGAGGCCGCCGCCACCGGCGAACTGTCCGCCCTGCTCGTGGCGGGCGTCGAGGTCACCGACCTGCCGGACCCGCAGCGGGCCCGGACCGCCCTGAAGGAGGCCTTCACGGTCTCCCTGGAGCTGCGGCCCGGCGAGGTCACCGACCACGCCGACGTGGTCTTCCCGGTCGCGGCCGTCGCCGAGAAGGCCGGCACGTTCATCAACTGGGAGGGCCGGGTCCGGCCGTTCGAGGCCGCGCTCAAGCCCGACCAGATGACCCGCACGCCCGCCCCCGCCGACGCCCGCGTGCTGCACATGCTGGCCGACGCCGCCGACCGGCCGCTCGCCCTGCCCGACGTGCACGCCGTGCGCCGCGAACTGGACCGGCTCGGCCCGTGGGAGGGCGCACTCGCAGCCGACGTCTCCGCCGGCACCGAGCCGCTGCCCCGCCCCGGAGCCGGTGAGGCCGTCCTCGCCGGGCACCGGTTGCTCCTCGACCGGGGGCTGCTCCAGGAGGGCGACGAGGCCCTGGCGGGCACCCGGCACGAGGCCGCGGCCCGGCTGTCGGCCGCCACGGCCACCGAAACGGGCGTCAAGGACGGCGACGTCCTCGCGGTGACCGGCCCGTCCGGCACCGTGGAACTCCCGCTGCGGATCACGCAGATGCCCGACCGGGTGGTCTGGCTCCCGCTGAACTCCACGGGCTCGGGCGTGCGCGCCGACACCGGCGCCCTGCCGGGCACCCTCGTACGGATCGGCCCGGCGACCCCGGAGGTGGGCGCGTGAACGCGGTACAGCTCGCTGCCGAGGACCTGTCCCTGTTCGGTCGGGACCCCTGGTGGCTCGTCGTCCTCAAGGCGGTGTTCTGCTTCGCCTTCCTGATGGTGACCGTGCTCTTCTCCATCGTGTGGGAGCGCAAGGTCGTCGCCTGGATGCAGCTGCGCATCGGCCCCAACCGGCACGGCCCCTGGGGCATGCTCCAGTCGCTCGCCGACGGCGTGAAGCTGATGCTCAAGGAAGACATCATCGTCAAGCGGGCCGACAAGGTCGTCTACGTCCTGGCGCCGATCGTCGCGGCGATCCCGGCGTTCATGGCGATCGCGGTGATCCCCTTCGGGCCCCCCGGCGACGAGGTCTCGATCTTCGGCGTGCGCACCACGATGCAGCTCACCGACCTGCCCATCGCGATGCTGTACATCCTCGCGGTGGCCTCGGTCGGCATCTACGGCATCGTGCTCGCCGGCTGGTCCTCGGGCTCCACGTACCCGCTGCTCGGGGGCTTGCGCTCCTGCGCCCAGATGATCAGCTACGAGATCGCGATGGGCGCGGCCTTCGCCTCCGTCTTCCTCTACTCCGGGTCGATGTCGACGTCGGCGATCGTGGAGGCGCAGGCGGACCGCTGGTTCATCGTGCTGCTGCCGGTGTCGTTCATCATCTACGTCGTCACGATGGTCGGCGAGACGAACCGCGCCCCGTTCGACATGCCGGAGTCCGAGGGCGACCTCGTCGGCGGCTTCAACACCGAGTACTCGTCCATCAAGTTCGCGATGTTCATGCTGGCCGAGTACGTCAACATGGTCACCGTCTCGGCGGTCTCGGTCACCCTGTTCCTCGGCGGCTGGCGGGCCCCGTACCCGATCAGCAGCTTCTGGGAGGGCGCCAACCACGGGTGGTGGCCGCTGCTCTGGTTCGTCATCAAGGTGCAGCTGCTGCTGTTCTTCTTCATCTGGCTGCGCGGCACCCTGCCCCGCGTCCGCTACGACCAGCTGATGAAGCTCGGCTGGAAGGTCCTGATCCCGGTCTCCGTCCTGTGGCTGATGCTGGTCGCGACCGTCCGGGCGCTGCGCAACGAGGCCTACGACTTCTCGCAGATCGTCCTGTACGTCGGCGGCGCGGTCGTCGCGGTCCTGCTGCTGTCCTTCGTCGCCGACGTGCTGCGCGACCGCAAGGAGAAGGCGGCGGCCGGGCGGTCCGCGGCCGCTGCTGCGGCGCCCTTCGACCCGCTCGCGGGCGGATACCCCGTACCCCCCAAGCCCGGCCAGCAGCTGGCACCCGTACCGCGCAGGCGGCCGCGCGGGGAGCGGGAGCTGATTGTCAGTGGCGGGGCGAATACTGACAGTGACCGAGAGGAGGGTGCTGAGAATGTCTGACGAGAAGTGGCAGAACCCGGTGGCCGGCTTCGGCGTGACCTTCAAGGCCATGTTCAAGAAGCGCCTCACCGAGCAGTACCCGGAGCAGCAGAAGACCACCGCCCCGCGCTTCCACGGACGGCACCAGCTGAACCGGCACCCGGACGGTCTGGAGAAGTGCATCGGGTGCGAGCTGTGCGCCTGGGCCTGCCCCGCGGACGCCATCTACGTGGAGGGCGCGGACAACACCGAGGAGGAGCGCTACTCCCCGGGCGAGCGGTACGGCCGCGTCTACCAGATCAACTACGCCCGCTGCATCCTGTGCGGGCTGTGTATCGAGGCGTGTCCGACGCGGGCGCTGACGATGACGAACGAGTTCGAACTGGCCGATGCCAGCCGCGAGTCGCTCATCTACACCAAGGAGCAGCTGCTGGCGGGCCTGACCGAGGGCATGGTCGAAGCGCCGCACGCGATGTACCCGGGGACGGACGAACAGGACTACTACCGCGGCCTGGTGACGGGGGCGGCGCCCGGTACGGAGCGGCAGGCCGCCGTGTCCAAGGGCGAGACCCCGCAGGAGAAGGCGGCCCACGGCGGCGGTCCGGCCGAGGGGGTGGGGGCGTGAGCGCGCTCGCCGCGTCCGCGGCCTCGGTCACCTCGACCGGTGAGGCCGTGCAGTTCTGGATCCTCGGCACGGTCGCGGTGATCGGCGCGCTGGCGACGATCCTGATGAAGAAGGCCGTGCACAGTGCCCTGAGCCTGGCCGGGACGATGATCGTCCTGGCGGTGTTCTACCTCGCCAACGGGGCGTACTTCCTGGGCGTGGTCCAGGTCATCGTCTACACCGGCGCGATCATGATGCTGTTCCTGTTCGTGGTCATGCTGGTCGGCGTCACCGCCGCCGACTCGCTGAAGGAGACCATCAAGGGACAGCGCTGGCTGGCCGTGCTGTGCGGGCTCGGCTTCGGCATCCTGCTGATCGCCGGCATCGCCCACGCCTCGCTGAACCACTGGAACGGGCTCGGCCGGATCAACTCCGCCGGCCACGTCGAGGGCCTGGCCACGCTGATCTTCACCCGGTACGTGTTCGCCTTCGAGATCACCGGCGCGCTGCTGATCACCGCCGCCGTCGGCGCGATGGTGCTCACCCACCGCGAGCGCACCGAGCGGGCCGCCACCCAGCGCGAGCTGTCCGAGCGGCGCGTCCGCGAGGGCGTCCAGCTCCCGCCGCTGCCCGCGCCCGGCGTCTACGCCCGGCACAACGCGGTGGACGTCGCGGGCCTGCTGCCGGACGGGACTCCGTCCGAACTGACGGTCAGCAAGACGCTGCGGGCCCGCGGCCAGATCCGGGACGTCTCCGACGAGGCCCTGTCGGACCTGAAGGAGCTGGAGCAGCGCGCGGCGGAGCGGCTCGGCCGTGAGGAGGCCTCGAAGTGAACCCGGTCAACTACCTGTACCTCGCGGCCCTGCTGTTCACCATCGGCGCCGCGGGAGTGCTGATCCGCAAGAACGCCGTCGTGCTGTTCATGTGCGTCGAGCTGATGCTCAACGCCTGCAACCTCGCCTTCGTCGCCTTCTCGCGGATGCACGGCAACCTCGACGGCCAGATCATCGCGTTCTTCACGATGGTCGTCGCCGCCGCGGAGGTCGTGGTGGGCCTCGCGATCATCGTGTCGCTCTTCCGCACCCGCCACTCGGCCTCGGTCGACGACGCCAGCCTGATGAAGCTGTAAGGGGCGTACACAGTGGACAATCTGATCGCGCTGCTCGTGGCGGCACCCCTGCTCGGAGCGGCGGTGCTGCTGTGCGGCGGGCGGCGCCTCGACAAGACCGGGCACTGGCTCGGCACCCTGCTCGCGGCGGTCTCCTTCGGCATCGGCGCGGCCCTGTTCGCCGACATGCTGGGCCGCCCGGCCGACGAGCGGACCCTGCGGCAGTTCGTGTACAGCTGGATCCCGGTGGAGGGCTTCCAAGCCGACGTCGCGTTCCGGCTGGACCAGCTGTCGATGACGTTCGTCCTGCTCATCACCGGTGTGGGCACGCTCATCCACGTGTACTCGATCGGGTACATGGAGCACGACGAGCGCCGCCGCCGCTTCTTCGGCTACCTCAACCTGTTCCTCGCGGCGATGCTGCTGCTGGTCCTCGCCGACAACTACCTGCTGCTGTACGTCGGATGGGAGGGCGTGGGCCTCGCCTCGTACCTGCTCATCGGCTTCTGGCAGCACAAGCCCAGCGCGGCGACCGCCGCGAAGAAGGCCTTCCTGGTCAACCGGGTCGGCGACATGGGCCTGTCGATCGCGATCATGCTGCTGTTCACCACGTTCGGCACGTTCGCGTTCGGGCCGGTGTTCGCCTCCGCGGACAAGGCCTCCGAGGGCGTGCTGACGGCGATCGGCCTGATGCTGCTGCTCGCCGCCTGCGGCAAGTCGGCCCAGGTGCCGCTGCAGTCCTGGCTCGGCGACGCGATGGAGGGCCCGACCCCGGTCTCGGCGCTCATCCACGCGGCGACGATGGTCACCGCCGGCGTCTACCTGATCGTCCGCTCCGCGGCGATCTTCAACGGGGCGCCGGACGCACAGCTCGTCACCACCATCGTCGGCGCGGTCACGCTGCTCTTCGGTGCGATCGTCGGTTGCGCGAAGGACGACATCAAGAAGGCCCTCGCCGGGTCGACGATGTCGCAGATCGGCTACATGATCCTCGCCGCCGGCCTCGGCCCGATCGGCTACGTGTTCGCGATCATGCACCTGGTCACGCACGGCTTCTTCAAGGCCGGCCTCTTCCTCGGCGCCGGCTCCGTGATGCACGGGATGAACGACGAGGTCGACATGCGCAAGTACGGCGGCCTGCGCCGGTACATGCCGATCACGTTCGTGACGTTCGGGCTCGGCTACCTCGCGATCATCGGCTTCCCCGGCCTGTCCGGCTTCTTCTCCAAGGACAAGATCATCGAGGCGGCCTTCGCCAAGGGCGGCACCGAGGGCTGGATCCTCGGCTCGGTCGCCCTGCTCGGCGCGGCCATCACCGCGTTCTACATGACCCGGGTCATGCTGCTGACCTTCTTCGGGGAGAAGCGGTGGCAGCCGGCGCCCGACGCCGATGCCGTGCCGGGCGTCGAGCCCGGGGCCGAGCACCACGCCGGGGAGCTCCCGCACCCGCACGAGTCCCCGAAGTCCATGACCGCCCCGATGATCCTGCTGGCCTTCGGATCGGTCTTCGCCGGCGCGTTCTTCGTGATCGGCGACCGGTTCCTGAACTGGCTGGAGCCCGTCACCGGGTACGAGCACGGACACCCGCCGGTCAGCGCCCTGACGGTGACCCTCGCGACGATGGCCTGCCTCGTCGTCGGCGTCGGGATCGCCTGGGCGATGTACGGGCGCCGGCCGGTGCCCGTGACCGCCCCGCGCGGCAGCGTGCTCACCCGGGCCGCCCGTCGGGACCTGCTCCAGGACGACTTCAACCACGTCGTGCTGGTGCGCGGCGGCGAGCACCTGACCCGCTCGCTCGTCTACGTCGACCACAGCCTGGTCGACGGCGTGGTCAACGGGACGGCCGCCTCGGTCGGCGGCCTGTCGGGCCGCCTGCGCAAGCTGCAGAACGGCTACGCCCGCAGCTACGCGGTCTCGATGTTCGGGGGCACGGCGATCCTCATCGCCGCGACCCTGCTGATGAGGGCGGTGTGAGATGTCCCTTCCCCTGTTGACGGTGACGGCCGCGGTCCCCGCGGTCGGAGCGGTCCTCACCGCGGCCGTCCCGGCCGCCCGCCGGACCGCCGCCAAATGGCTCGCCCTGCTCTTCTCGCTGGCCACCCTGGCCCTGGCCGTGCTCGTCGCCGTCCGCTTCGATCCGGCCGGCGAGCGCTACCAGCTCACCGAGTCCCACGCCTGGATCGCCGACTTCGGCGTCCGCTACCAGCTCGGCGTCGACGGCATCGGGGTGGCGCTGATCGGGCTGACGGCACTGCTGGTGCCGTTCGTCATCGCAGCCGGCTGGCACGACGCGGACCCCCTGGAGACCCGCTCGTCGCGCTGGCGGCCGACGCAGGGCTTCTTCGCCCTCATCCTGATGGTCGAAGCGATGGTGATCATCTCGTTCGAGGCCACCGACGTCTTCCTCTTCTACATCTTCTTCGAAGCCATGCTCATCCCGATGTACTTCCTCATCGGCGGCTTCGGAGACCGGGCACATGCCGGCTCCGACGAGAACGCGGCCGCGCAGCGGTCGTACGCGGCGGTCAAGTTCCTCCTGTACAACCTGGCCGGCGGCCTGATCATGCTGGCCGCGGTCATCGGGCTGTACGTGGTCGCCGGGAACTTCTCCCTCCAGGAGATCACCGCCGCCCGCGCCGCGGGCACCCTGGACATGTCGGCCACCACCGAGCGGCTCCTCTTCCTCGGCTTCTTCTTCGCCTTCGCCGTCAAGGCCCCGCTGTGGCCGCTGCACACCTGGCTGCCGAACGCGATGGGCGAATCCACCGCGCCGGTCGCCGTGCTGATCACCGCGGTCGTCGACAAGGTGGGCACCTTCGCGATGCTCCGCTTCTGCCTCGGCCTGTTCCCCGACGCCAGCAAGTGGGCCACCCCGGTGATCCTCGTCCTGGCCCTGATCAGCATCGTGTACGGCGCGCTCGTCGCCGTCGGGCAGCGCGACATCAAGCGGCTGGTGGCGTACGCGTCGATCTCGCACTTCGGCTTCATCGTCCTGGGCATCTTCGCGATGACCTCCCAGGGGCAGTCGGGCGCGACGCTGTACATGGTCAACCACGGCCTCTCCACCGCGGCCCTGATGCTCGTCGCCGGGTTCCTGATCTCCCGGCGCGGCTCGCGGCTCATCGCCGACTACGGCGGTGTGCAGAAGGTCGCCCCGGTCCTGGCCGGCACCTTCCTCATCGGTGGCCTCGCCACCCTGTCGCTGCCCGGGCTCGCCCCGTTCGTCAGCGAATTCCTGGTCCTGGTCGGCACGTTCGCGCGGTACCCCGTCATCGGCGTCATCGCCACCCTCGGCATCGTGCTGGCCGCCCTGTACACGCTGGTCCTCTACCAGCGCACCATGACCGGCCCGGTACGGGACGAGGTCCGCGGCATGCCGGACCTGCGGGCACGCGAACTCCTCGTCGTCGCCCCGCTGGTCGCCCTGCTGATCGGACTGGGCGTCTACCCGAAGCCGCTCACCGAGATCGTCAACCCGGCGGTGGAGTACACCATGGCGGACGTGAAGCAGACCGACCCGAAGCCCACCGTGCCCATGCAGAGCGTGGCCGTCGAGGCCAAGAACGGGGAGGCGGCGAAGTGAGCACCGTGACTTCGGCCCACGGCCTGTGGGCGGTCGCCGCGCAGGCCCCCATGGACAAGATCCCGGCCCCGCACATCGAGTACGCCCAGCTCGCGCCCACGCTGATCGTGGTGGGCGTGGCCATCGTCGGCGTCCTCGTCGAGGCCTTCGTACCGCGCACCGCCCGCTACTACGTCCAGGTGTTCCTCGCCGTCGCCGCACTGGCCTCCGCCTTCGCGGCGGTCGTCGGCCTCGCGGCCACCGGGTACGCGGGCGACAAGGCGCACATCGCGGCCATGGGCGCCATCGCCGTGGACGGGCCCGCCCTGTTCCTCCAGGGCACCATCCTGCTGGCGTCGCTCGTCGCCCTGTTCACCTTCGCCGAGCGGCACCTGGACCCGGCGGCGCACGGCAAGCGGGTGGACTCCTTCGCCGCCCAGGCGGCGTCCGTACCGGGCAGCGACAGCGAGAAGGCCGCCGTCAAGGCAGGCTTCACCACCACCGAGGTCTTCCCGCTGGCCCTGTTCGCGATCGCCGGAATGCTGATCTTCCCGGCGGCCAACGACCTGCTGACCCTGTTCGTCGCCCTGGAGGTCTTCTCCCTCCCGCTGTACCTGCTGTGCGCCCTCGCCCGCCGCCACCGGCTGGTGTCGCAGGAGGCGGCGGTCAAGTACTTCCTGCTCGGCGCCTTCTCGTCGGCGTTCCTCCTCTTCGGCATCGCGCTGCTCTACGGCTACGCGGGATCCGTCTCGTACGCGGCCATCGCGGACGTGGTGGACGGCACCGTCACGAAGATCGACCCGGCGCTCGCCGACACCATGGGCAATGACGTGCTGCTGCTGATCGGCGGGGCGCTCGTGCTCATGGGCCTGCTGTTCAAGGTCGGCGCGGTCCCCTTCCACATGTGGACCCCGGACGTCTACCAGGGCGCCCCGACGCCGGTCACCGGCTTCATGGCGGCGGCGACGAAGGTGGCCGCGTTCGGCGCGCTGCTGCGCCTGCTGTACGTCGTCCTGCCCGGCCTGCGGTGGGACTGGCGGCCGGTGATGTGGGGCGTGGCGATCGTGACGATGCTGGCCGGCGCGGTGATCGCGGTGACCCAGACCGACGTCAAGCGCTTGCTCGCCTACTCCTCGATCGCGCACGCGGGCTTCATCCTGGCCGGTGTGATCGCCACGTCGGCGGAGGGCGTCCAGGCGGTGCTGTTCTACCTCCTGGCGTACTCGTTCGTGACGATCGGTGCGTTCGCGGTGGTCACGCTGGTGCGCGACGCGGGCGGCGAGGCCACCCACCTGTCGAAGTGGGCGGGGCTCGGGCGTCGTTCGCCGCTGACCGCGGCCGTGTTCGCGGTGTTCCTGCTGGCCTTCGCGGGCATCCCGCTCACCTCCGGCTTCTCCGGGAAGTTCGCCGTGTTCAAGGCGGCGGCGGAGGGCGGCGCGGGTGCGCTCGTCGTGGTCGGTGTCATCTCGTCCGCGATCGCCGCGTTCTTCTACGTCCGGGTGATCGTCCTGATGTTCTTCAGCGAGCCGAAGGCGGACGGGCCGACGGTGGCCGTGCCGTCGCCGCTGACGATGACGACCATCGCGGTGGGTGTCGCCGTCACCCTGGTCCTGGGCGTGGCGCCGCAGTACTTCCTGGACCTGGCGGGTCAGGCGAGCACCTTCGTCCGCTGACCGGTTGTCGGGTGGACGTGCCGGGGCCCGGCTCCCTTGGGGGGAGCCGGGCCCTTGCCGTGTCCGCGCCAGCGGCTACTCGGGCCGTCGGCGCTTCTGCATGATCTCGGTGAGGTCCAGGTCGATGGGGAATGGCACGGAGACCTTGAGGCGGTCGTGGAAGATGCCGGTGCTCGTATAAGAGCCGGTAGCCGGTTCGCGCTCGAAGACGTAGACCACTGCCCGGCCATCCTGGTTCTCGACTCGCCAGTAGTGCGGGATCTTGGCACGGGCGTACTTCACGGGTTTGGTCTCGCGGTCACGGCTGACCGATTCTGGAGACACCACTTCAATCGCGAGCCGGACGGACTCGGCGGGAAGCCGGGTCTGGTTCGGGTTCTCGTCTTCTTCCTCGGGCACCACGATCACGTCCGGTTCCGGGCGATTTCGACGGTCGATGTCGATGGTGAACTCCCGAAGCACATCAAGGCCGTCCGGCGCCGAAGCCCGCAACTGCCATTCGAAGAAACTCACCGCGCGCACGTGAAAGCGGGTCTGCGGACTCACGAAAACCAGGCTCCCGTCGATCAGCTCCGTGTGCGGAGGCAGATTCGGAAGCGTGTCCAGGTCGTCCGCCGTCCAGCCGCCCTCCGGGGGTTCCGGCCAGCTGTATTCCGGGTTCATCAGTGCTCCCATGAACTGGAGTCTCGCCAGTCCGTTCAGCGTATCGCCGGGGAACGGCGCGGGGCCGCCCGCACGTGTGAGCGGGCGGCCGCGTGTTGACCATGTGCCGCTGGCATGGGCGGTCGGCATATGCGACGGACGTCGCCGTCTGGCGGGATCCGTCCCCTGCGGGCTCGGCGGGGCGGCGGGGCGGGCCGCCACCCCGCCGCAGTGCGCGGGCCGTGGAAGACGGACTAGCGGGAGGCCACGACGCGGCCCGTGACCTCGCCGAGGCCGACGCGGGTGCCCTCCGGGCCCGGGGCCCAGGCGGTCATGGTGACGGTGTCGCCGTCCTCCAGGAAGGTGCGCTTGCCCTCGGCCAGCTCGATGGCGTCGCGACCGTTCCAGGTCAGCTCCAGCAGGGAGCCGCGCTGGGCGACCTCGGGGCCGCTGACGGTGCCGGAACCGTACACGTCGCCGGTGCGCAGGGAGGCGCCGTTGACCGTCATGTGCGCGAGCTGCTGGGCCGCGGTCCAGTACATCGTCGAGAACGGCGGCTGCGCGACCTCCTGCCCGTTGATGGAGACGGTGATGTGCAGGTCGAAGCCGCCGGGGCGGTCGGCGTCGGCGTCGTCCAGGTAGGGCAGCAGCGGGAAGTCGCGGGCCGGCGGGGCGACCCGGGCCGCGTCGAGGGCCTCCAGCGGGGTCACCCAGGCGGAGACGGAGGTGGCGAACGACTTGCCGAGGAAGGGGCCCAGCGGCACGTACTCCCAGGCCTGGATGTCGCGCGCGGACCAGTCGTTGAGGAGGAACAGGCCGAAGACGTGGTCCTCGAAGTCGCCGAGTGCGACGGGGGTGCCCAGCTCGGAGGGGGTGCCGACGACGAAGCCGACCTCGGCCTCGATGTCGAGCTTGACCGACGGGCCGAAGACCGGGGCCGCGTCGGCGGGGGTCTTGCGCTGGCCGGAGGGGCGGACGACGTCGGTGCCGGAGACGACGATGGTGCCCGAGCGGCCGTGGTAACCGATCGGCAGGTGCTTCCAGTTGGGGGTGAGCGCGTCCCCGTCGGGGCGGAACATCCGGCCCACGTTGGTCGCGTGGTGCTCGCTGGCGTAGAAGTCGACGTAGTCGGCGACCTCGTACGGCAGGTGCATCGTGACCGCGTCGAGGGGCAGCAGGTGGGCCTCGACCGTCTCGCGGTGGCCGGGGTCGGTGACCCAGGCGGTCAGCGCCCGGCGCACGTCGCGCCAGGCCGTGCGGCCCGCGGCCAGCAGGGGGTTGAGCGAGGGCTGCCCGAGCAGGCCGGTGTACGGGGAGCCGAGCGCGTCCGCGGCCGCCCCTGCGTCGAGCACGTGCCCGCCGATGCGCACGCCGATCCGGCGGCGGGAGTCGCCGGCCGTGGAGAAGACGCCGTACGGGAGGTTGTACGGCCCGAACGGGTCGCCCTCGGGAACATCGAGGGGGCTCTGCTGGGGCATGGGGTACTGCCTCGCTTTCGATGCGGTCCGGGGGGTGTCCCGGGGGCTGGTTGATACGTTACGTGGCTGCTGGGGCCTGCGGGAGGCGGGATTCGGGCGCTATTTGTAGGACTTGTCCACTGGGGTCCGTATCCTTGCGCAGTGACTTCCGCCCCGCCTTCGGCCCCCCCTTTCTCTCTGATCGCCACTGACCTGGACGGGACCCTGCTGCGCGCCGGAGACACCGTCTCCGCCCGCTCGTACGCGGCGCTCGCGACGGCGCGCGCCACGGGCGCCCAGCACATCATCGTCACCGGGCGCCCCGTGCCACAGGTGCGCCATGTCCTTGACAGCCTTGGGTATACGGGGCTCGCGGTGTGCGGACAGGGCGCGCAGGTGTACGACGCGGCGCGCGGGCATCTGCTGCACGCCGTCGAAATGGAGCGGGAGCTGGCGGAGGAGGCGCTCGGCAAGATCGAGGCCGAGATCGGGGAGGTCTGGGCGGCGGTCGACCAGGAGGGGCTGGACGCCGCGATGCTGATAGGGCCCGGCTACCGGATGCCGCATCCCCACCTGCCGACGGTGCGGGTGCGGCAGCGCGCCGACCTGTGGGCCGCGCCCATCAACAAGGTGCTGCTCCAGCACCCGGAGCTCGACGACGACGAGCTCACGGAGGTCGCGCGGGGGGTCGTCGGCCACATGGTCAACGTGACCATGGCGGGGGAGCACACGGTGGAACTCCAGCCGCTCGGGGTGGACAAGGCCAGCGGGCTGGCGCTGGCGGCCGAGGTGCTGGGGGTCGGAGGTTCGCGCACCATCGCCTTCGGGGACATGCCGAACGACATCCCGATGTTCGCCTGGGCGGCGCACGGGGTCGCCATGGCGAACGCGCACCGCGAACTGATCGCCGTCGCGGACGAGGTGACACTGTCGAACGAGGACGACGGCATCGCGGTGGTCCTGGAGCGGCTCTTCGGCTGACCGGCCGCCGCGCCGGTACGCCGAACGCCCGGGCCCCGTCACCCCGCAGTGCGCGGCAGGCGGCGCTCCCACGTGCGGTGGAAGACGATCTCCTCCCCCTCCCGACACACCAGCTCGTCGGAGGTGAGGAACGCGGCCCCGTCGCAGCCGATCTCCGAGCGGGTCTCGATCCGCACGTCCCAGCCCGTCTCGGGCCGGTGCAGCCGGATCCGCCACGTGGAGCGGGTCCGGGCCGACAGGGCGTCCCCGTCCTGGATCTCGTACACCTCGCCCACCTCCTCGGTGGACTCCAGCCCGTCCGGGTACGCCCGGGTCCCGCCGTACCGCGGGTCCACCTCCAGCCGCCACGCCCCGCGCGCGACGTCCCGTACGACCATCCGCTCCGGCCGCGGCTCGTCCAGCGTGGCCGGGACGGCCACCCCGAGCGGCGGCGCCTGTTCGGGCGGTCCGAAGGCGACGGCGCCGTCCGTGGCGGGGGAGGGGAAGCGCACCGGGAGGACGAGGGCGCTGCCCGCCGGGTCCAGCGTCCAGCCGGCCTCCGAGCCGGCCCGCGGCCAGAGCCACGGCCAGTACGCCGAGGACAGGGCGAGGCGGATGCGGTGGCCCGGCGCGAAGGCGTGCCCGATGCCGTTCAGCTCGAACACCACGTCCTCGTACGCGCCCACCGGCCACGGCACGGCCTGCTCCCGGCCCAGCCGCGCCGACAGGTTCAGCGCGCCCCGCGTGACCAGCGTGGACGAGCCGTCCGGCGCGACGTCGCACAGGCGGGCGGCCACCTGCCCGTGCGGGACGTCCATCCGCAGCCGCAGGGTGACCTGCGGGCGGCCCAGGACCTCCAGGGGCGTCCCGCCCGCCACCGGGAACTCGAAGCACGCGGACTTCGCGTCCTCCTCCCGCTGGTCCGGCGGCAGGTCGGCGTCGTTGCCGTACGGGCGGAACCGCCCCGCGTCCAGGCCCGTGTGCTGCGGCGAGGCCACGGCCACCGGCGCGCCCTGGAGCCCGTACGTGACGGGGGTGACGGCGGGGGAGGGCCAGGCCGGGTCGCCGGCCCAGCGGCCGGGCAGCACCTCGTACGTGGTCGCCGGCGGGTGGGAGGCGGAGATCCAGGACCGCAGCAGGGGCTCGTCCATCACCCCGTTGGCGGAACCCCTCAGCCAGTGGTCCCACCAGCGCAGCGTCTCCTGGAGGAAGCCGATCGCCGGGCCCGGCGGCAGCCCGCGGTCGGGGTACTGGTGCGACCACGGGCCGATCAGGCCGCGCACCCGGTCGGCGGGCAGGTGGGAGACCAACCGCAGCACCGTGTCCCGGTACGGGTCGTGCCAGCCGCCCACCGCGAGGACCGCCGCGCGCACGGCCCCGTAGTCCTCGCAGACACTGCCCTGCATCCAGTGGGCGTCACGGGTCTGGTGCGCCAGCCAGGTGTGGACGGGCGGTTCGACCGACTCCAGCCGGGCCAGCCACTGCTCGCGCCAGCCGTCGCCGGCGTACTGCGGGTCCGGCGGCCGGGCGGCGAAGGCCAGCAGCGTCGCGGACGCCGCGTGCAGGTCCGCGGCGAGCACCGAGCCGCCCGCGTAGTGCGCGTCGTTGTCGAAGCGGTCGTCCGTGGAGCAGACGGTGACCACGGCCTTGAGGGCCTCCGGCGCGAGCGCCGCGATCTGGAGGGAGTTGGTGCCGCCCCACCCGATCCCGAACATCCCCACCGACCCCGTGCACCACGGCTGCGCCGCGAGCCACTCCACCACCGCGACCCCGTCGGCCAGTTCCCGGTCGGCGTAGGCCTCGCCCGGGCTGCCGCCGCTGCACCCGTGGCCGCGTACGTCCACCCGCACCGAGGCGTAGCCGTGGCCCGCGTACCAGGGGTGGCGCTGCCCGTCCCGCGGGGCCGTCCAGTCCGTCAGCCGGTACGGCAGGTATTCGAGCAGGGCCGGGACGGGTTCGGCGGTGAGCGGGCGCCAGATCCGCGCGTACAGCTGCACGCCGTCGGGCATCGGGATGCGCACGTCCTCGTGCGCGGTCTCGTGGGGGAAGCGGGTGCGGATGATCACGTCCACGGGGCCGTCCGCCTCCCCGTGGGACCGGCGGCGGCCGGGACGGGCCGCGCGGACGTCAGCCATCCGACGGCCGCCATACGGGTGGCCGCGGCGCCGTCCGCGGCGACCGGCTCCGCCGGATCCTCCCTCTCGGTCACAGTTTTGGGCAAGGCGCGCGCTCCGGTTGACTCGGCTCATCACGAACATACCGGGGTATTCGGGGCAGTGCGTCGGCGGTGGCGTGACGGGTGCTCTCGGTGATCCAAATCGGACCGGATAGGCTGGCTTGAGTGAAGGCAGCGACACATCGACAATCCAGGTGATCGTCAGCGTGATCGTCAGCAGACAGGAGTACCCCTCGTGACCGTCGTCGGGCCGTTCGGACTGAGCGTGCGGGACCAGGCTCTTGAGACCGATGTCCAGGCCGGACTGGCCGCCGTGGAGGCGGGTCTGCTGGAGGCCACCAAGAGCGAGGTCCCCTTCATCACCGATGCCGCGCAGCACCTGGTCAAGGCCGGCGGCAAGCGGTTCCGCCCGCTGCTGGTCATGCTCGCCTCGCGCTTCGGCGACCCCTACGCGCCCGGGATCGTGCCCTCCGCGGTGGTCGTGGAGCTCACCCACCTGGCGACGCTGTACCACGACGACGTCATGGACGAGGCGGACGTGCGCCGCGGCGTGGCCAGCGCCAACGCCCGCTGGGGCAACTCGGTGGCCGTCCTGACGGGTGACTTCCTCTTCGCCCGCGCCTCGCACATCCTGGCGGACCTCGGCCCCGAGGCCGTGCGCGTCCAGGCCGAGGCCTTCGAGCGGCTGGTGACGGGCCAGATCCTGGAGACCGCAGGCCCGCGCGACGGCCGCGACCCGGTCGACCACTACCTCGACGTCATCGCCGGCAAGACCGGCTCGCTGATCGCGGTCTCCGGCCGGTTCGGCGCCCTGATGTCCGGCGCCGACGAGTCCGTCGTCGACATCCTGACCCAGTACGGCGAACGCCTCGGCACCGCCTTCCAGCTCGCCGACGACGTCCTCGACATCGCCTCCGACTCGCACGAGTCCGGCAAGACCCCGGGCACCGACCTGCGCGAGGGCATCCCGACGCTGCCCGTGCTGCGGCTGCGCGAGAGGGCGGCGACCGGCGGCGACCCCGCCGACCTGGAGCTCGTACGCCTCCTGGACGGCGACCTGACCGACGACGCCCGGCACGCCGAGGTGCTCGCCCGGCTGCGGGTGCACCCCGCGCTGGAGCAGGCCCGCCGGGACACCGTCCGCTACGCGCAGGACGCCCGCGCCCTGCTCGCGCCGCTGCCGGACTGCGCCGCCAAGGCCGCGCTGGAGGAGCTGTGCGACGCGGTGGTGCACCGCGCCGGCTAGCTGCCGCCGCCCGGGTGACACCGGGTACGACCGAGGTCACACACAGGGGCCCGGCATCCCCTACGGGTAGGGGATGCCGGGCCCCTGTCATGTCATCCCCTGGGCGTACACGGAGTTGAGTCCGCGGAGTGACGCCCCGACCCCCTCCTCTTTGGTCAGATGGAGATACATCCCCACCAGAACGGGTGAGAGTGGCGGCGCGGGGTGGACAGGTACAGGCATGAAGGAAGGCCGCCGCCGTACACAAAGAGGTAGGGCAGACATGGCAACGAACGCAAAGTCCCGCAAGGCCGCCCGGTACGCCGTACCGGTCGCGGTGGCGGGCGTGGCCGCCGCGACCGTGGCGATGGTCCCGGCCTTCGCCAACGCAGGCAGCCCGGACCTGCCGAAGGTGACGGCCCAGCAGCTGATCGAGAAGGTCGCCGCCTCGGAGGTGGAGCAGTTCTCCGGCAGCGCCAAGATCAGCACCGACCTGGGGCTGCCGTCCCTCGCGAGCGGTCTCCTCGGCGGAGCGGGCGGCGGTGGCGTCGCCGGAGGGTCGGCCGACCCGCAGGACAAGCTCGCCCAGCTGGCGAGCGGCAGCCACACGCTGCGGGTCGCGGCCGACGGACCGGACCACCAGAAGATCACGTTCGTGGACGGCAAGGACGAGTACAGCCTGATCCACAACGGCGCGGACGTCTGGGGCTACGACAGCAAGGCCGGCGAGGTCTGGCACCAGAAGGACCCCGAGGCGGGCAAGGCGGCCGGCCAGGACCACAAGAAGACCGCCGACCGGCTCGGGGCCTCCCCGCAGGAGCTGGCCCAGGAGATCCTCAAGGCGGCCGGCCCGACCACGGACGTCAGCGTCGGTGACAACGCCCAGGTGGCCGGCCGGGACGCGTACCAGCTGGTGCTCAAGCCCAAGCAGAGCGGCTCCACGGTCGGCTCCGTCAAGATCGCCGTGGACGCCAAGAACGGCGTGCCGCTGCGCGTGCAGCTGCTCGCGGCCGAGGGCGGCAAGCCGATCGTCGACGCCGGCTTCACGAAGGTGGACTTCGCCAAGCCCGCCGCCGACACCTTCGCCTTCACCCCGCCCAAGGGCGCCAAGGTGACCGAGGGCAAGGAGGGCGGCCCCGAGGGCGGCCCGGGCCACGGCAAGGACTTCAAGGGCCTGGAGGCCTTCCCCGGCCTGGACGCCATCACCGGCGGCGCCGGCGGCAAGGGCGGCGACGGGGACATGAAGGTCCTCGGCGAGGGCTGGGCGGCCATCGCCCGGATCGACACGGGTGCCGGCCGCAGCCTGAAGGAGCTGGAGAACGACAAGAACACCCCCAAGGAAGCCCAGCAGTTCCTCAACTCCCTCGGGGACAAGGTCTCCGGAGGGTTCGGCGAGGGCCGGCTCTTCAAGACCCGTCTGGTCAACGCACTGATCACGGACGACGGCAAGGTGTACGTCGGCGCGGTCACCAAGGACGCGCTGGTCCAGGCGGCCACGGCGAACAAGTAGGCCGCCGCGCCCCGGACCGCATCCGGGGCGTGCGGGGCCGTGTGGGGCCGCACACCGGAGGGTGGGAGGGGACTGTGTCCCTTCCCACCCTCCGGCCGTTCTGGCCGTGCGTACAGCAGCCCCGCTGTACCGTGTGGGGCATGTCGAGACACGTCACCATCCGCCTGGACGAAGAGTTCCACGAACGCCTCAAGGCGCGTGCGGCGGCACAGGGGACGACGGTGACCGCGCTGATCACCGAGGTAACGGAACGCGAGCTCGACGAGGACCGGAAGAACTTCCTTTCCGGGATAGAGGAGTTCGCCGTTCACTGGGGCTACTTCCAGGAACGGTTCGGCAATTGAAGATCACCATGGAGTGGGCCTGGACCGCTCTGGCCCACCACCTCCCGTCCGATCCCGCCGTGTGGGATCCCTCCGGGGTGGCCGCCGCGGTCGCCCGGCACCAGAACGACCTCGTCATGGTGCCCGAACAGCCCGCCCCGGACACCGCGTGGCGGGCCGCCGCGTTCCTGCACACCCTCGCCGTGTGCCCGGCGCTGGAATCGCCGATGAACGAGTTCTACGCGGCCGCCGCCACCCGCTCCTACCGGCGGGTGGCGGGGGCCGAGCAGCTTCCCTCGCCCGAGCAGCTCGGAGACCTGGTCGAGGCGGCGAAGCTGGGCCGCGCGGACGTCGCCGCCGTGGCCGAGGAGCTGCGCGCCCTGATCAGGGAGCCGTCGGGCGCCTCGCTCCGGGCCCCTGCCGAGGGCGCGTAGCGCCACCGGCAGGGGCGTCGGTCAGAAGGTGATCTTCCAGCTGTTGACGTAGCCCACGTCCTGTGCGGCCACGTCCCTGACCTGGAGCTTCCAGACGCCGTTGGCCGCCTCGCTGGACGCGTTGACGGTGTAGGTCTGGACGAGGTTGTCGGCGCTGCCGCCGCTCCGGTTGTGCAGGTTGTAGACGGTGCCGTCCGGGGCGATCAGGTCGACCACCAGGTCGCCGCGGTAGGTGTGGACGATGTTCACGTCGACCTTGGTGGTGGCCGGGGCGTTGCCGGCCACACCGGAGACCGTGATCGGCGAGTTCACCGCGGCGCCGGGGTAGTCCGGGACGTTCACGTCCGCCGTGTTCTCGAACGAGGGGCCGGGCGGGACCGGGGTGGCCGCCCCGAGGTTCCAGACGGCGTAGGCGACGGCGTCCGCGTTGCGGTCGAGCGCGGTGTCGTTGATGTTCGACGTGGTGTCGCAGGAGGAGTGGTAGCAGCGGTCGAAGGACTGGCCGGCCGTGCCGCCCCACTTCTGCGCCTGGGCCGAGGTCTTGGTGTTGCTGGCGCCGGTGAACAGGCCGCCGACCGCGATGCCCGCGTTCTTGAAGGAGGCGTGGTCGGAACGCCCGTCGCCCTCGGTCTCTATCTCGGTCGGGACGCCGATTCCCGAGAAGTAGTTCTTGAAGGTCTGCTCGATCGTCGGGTCGTCGTCGTAGACGAAGTAGCCCGGGTTCGGCGAGCCGATCATGTCGAAGTTCAGGTACCCGGAGATCTTCGCCTTCTCCGCGCTCGGCAGGCTGTTCACGTAGTACCTCGACCCGATCAGGCCGAGCTCCTCCGCACCCCACCAGCCGAACCGCAGGTGCTTGGTGGGCTGGAGCTGCGCGCGCGAGACGGCCAGCGCGGTCTCCAGGACGGCGGCCGAGCCCGACCCGTTGTCGTTGATGCCCGGGCCGGAGGTCACCGAGTCGAGGTGCGAGCCGGCCATCAGGACCGAGTTCGGGTCGCCGCCCGGCCAGTCGGCGATCAGGTTGTAGCCGGTGGCGCCGCTGGAGGTGAACGTCTGCAGGGTGGTGGTGTACCCGGCCGCGTCCAGCTTGGCCTTCACGTAGTCGATCGAGGCCTTGTAACCGGCCCTGCCGTGGGCGCGGTTGCCGCCGTTGGCGGTGGCGATGGTCTGGAACTGCGTCAGGTGCGCCTTGACGTTGGCCAGCGGGATGTCGGGCGGGGTGGGGGCCGCGGTCGCCGCCGTGGGCGAGGCCAGTGCGGCGGGGGCGGTGGAGGCGAAGAGGCCGGCGACCGCGAGCGCGGTCACGGCAGCAAGGCGCCGAGGGACGAACAGGCTCATGTGGGGGCTCCGGGAATTCCGTTGGGGATTGAACGGAACGTGCGGGGATAGAGCAGGTGAGCGATCGTGCGTCAGTGCGCCTGATGTTGAGTGAGGATATGACTGTCAGTCAAGACCGCGTTTCGGTCAGGGTGGTTCGGAAAACGGACGATCCCCGTCACGCTGGTTCCGTGACGGGGATCCTGGGGGTATTGGGGCGCCGCGGGGGCGCGTTGCGGGGAGGGCTGCCGGTCTATGCGCGCTCGGGTTCCGGAGCGGCCGCCGCGGCCGGGGCGTTCGCGGGGGCCGTGGCTCCGGCCGTCTCCAGCCGGGCCCGGGAGCGGCGGGCGGTGCGTATGGCGTCCCAGGTCAGCAGGGCCAGCGCGGCCCAGACCAGGGAGAAGCCGGCCCAGCGCTCGAACGGCATGGCCTCGTGGAAGTACGCGACGCCGAGCAGGAACTGGAAGACCGGGGCCAGGTACTGCAGCAGACCGAGCGTGGACAGCGGGACCCGGATCGCGGCCGCCCCGAAGAAGACGAGCGGGATCGCGGTGACGAGACCGGTCGAGGCGAGCAGCGCCGAGTGCCCGAGGCCCTCGCTGCCGAAGGCGGACCGGCCCTGGGTGCCCAGCCACAACAGGTAGCCGAGGGCGGGGAGAAAGAGCAGGGCGGTCTCCGCGGCCAGCGACTCCACGCCGCCCATGCCCAGCTTCTTCTTGATCAGGCCGTAGCTGGCGAAGGAGAAGGCCAGGACCAGCGAGATCCACGGCGGCCGCCCGTACCCGATCGCGAGCACCAGTACGGCGAGGAAGCCGATGCCGACCGCCGCCCACTGGGCGCGGCGCAGCCGCTCGCCGAGCAGCAGGACGCCGATGGCGATGGTGACCAGAGGGTTGATGAAGTAGCCGAGGCTGGACTCGACGACCGCGCCGTTGTTGACGGCCCAGATGTACAGGCCCCAGTTCACGGAGATCACCGTGGCGGCCAGGGCGGTCATGCCGAGCTTGCGGGGCGCGCTCAGCAGCTCCCGTATCCAGCCCCAGCGGCGCATGACCAGCAGCAGTACGCCGACGACGGCCAGCGACCACACCATGCGGTGGGCGAGGATCTCGACGGCCCCCGCAGGCTTGAGGAGCGGCCAGAAGAGGGGGACCAGTCCCCATATTCCGTAGGCGCCGAATCCGTAGAGCAGTCCTGTGCGCTGCTCGTTCTCCGCCTTCACGCGGGCCTCCCGTCACATTCCGGCCAACCTCATCCAAGAACCTAGCGCCGCGGGCCCTCGATGTCATGTGCATAAGCGGGAGATACTGATGACAGCGCCGGGGCCTTGTGGGGTCCGGGCCGGGCGGACTCACGCAGGTCGCACCCGGCCCCCCCGTACGGGCCTCAGGCCAGGGCGGCGGCGATGGCCTCGGTGACCGGCGTGGTCGGGCGGCCGATGAGGCGGGACAGGTCGCCGCCGGTGTGGCCCAGGCTGCCGCGCGAGATGGCCGCGTCCACGTCGACGAGCAGGGCGGCGAAGCCCTCGGGGACTCCCGCGCCGGTCAGGGCGGACAGGTGGGCGTCGGCGGGGAGTTCGGTGTAAGCGATCTCCTTGCCGGACTGCACCGAGACCTCGGCCGCGTACTCGGCCATGCTCCAGGCGGTGTCGCCGGAGAGCTCGTAGATCCGGTTCAGGTGACCCTCGCCGGTCAGGACGGCCGCGGCCGCGGCGGCGTAGTCGGCCCGGGCGGCGGAGGCGATCCGGCCCTCGCCGGCACTGCCCACGACGGTCCCGTGCTCCAGGACGCCGGCCAGCTGGGCGGTGTAGTTCTCGTGGTACCAGCCGTTGCGCAGGAAGGTGTAGGGCAGGCCGGATTCCAGCACGGCCCGCTCGGTGACCTTGTGCTCGGCGGCCAGCTCGAAGTCGGCCTCGGGGCCGCCGAGGATCCCGGTGTAGGCGAGCTGGGCGACGCGGGCGGCCTTCGCGGCCGCGATCACCGCGGTGTGCTGCGGCACCCGGCGGCCGACCGCGTTGCCGGAGATCAGCAGGACCCGGTCGCCGGCGCGGAAGGCGTCCGCCAGGGTCTCGGGGGCGTCGTAGTCGGCGATGCGCACCTCGACGCCGCGCTCGGCCAGGTCCGCGGCCTTGGTCTTGTCGCGGACGGCGACGGCGATCTCCGTGGCGGGGACCCGGGTCAGCAGCTCCTCGACGACGAGGCGGCCGAGGGCTCCGGTGGCTCCGGTGACGACGATGCTCATGATGCTCTCCCTGGGGCGGGTGGTGCGTGGGGTGTGTCTGGTGGGTGTGTCTGGTGGGTGTTTCTGGGGGTGTTTCTGGCTGTGACACCACCGTAGGGAAAGCGCTAACCTTTCGTAAGTACCCACTTCAAAGTAAGGTACTGGTATGGCAGTAAGTGATGGGGAACCCCCCAAGCAGCACCCGCCCGCCGCCGCCCCGGCCATGAGCGTGAAGGCTCCGATGTGCCCCTCCCGCGGGGTCCTGGAGCACGTCACCAGCCGCTGGGGCGTGCTGGTGCTCGCCGCCCTCGTAAAGCGCTCGTACCGCTTCAGCGAGCTGCGCCGGGAGATCGGCGGGGTCAGCGAGAAGATGCTCGCCCAGACCCTCCAGACGCTGGAGCGCGACGGCTTCCTGCTGCGCGACGCCAAGCCGGTCATCCCGCCGCGCGTGGACTACTCGCTGACCGAGCTGGGGCGCGAGGCCGCCGAGCAGGTGTGGGCGCTGGCGCGCTGGACCGAGCGGCGCACCCCCGCGGTGCAGGCGGCACGGGCCGCGTACGACGGGGCCCGGAACTCCTGAGGAGTTCCGGGCCTCAGCCGGTGCGCGGTCCGCGCCGGCGTGCGGTTCGCGGGTATGCGCGCTAGCCGACGACCGTCCAGGTGTCGTTGCCGGCCAGCAGGCTGCCCAGGTCGCCCTTGCCCTTGTTCTCGACCGCCGTGTCGAGCTGCTCGGCCATGAGCGTGTCGTAGACCGGCCGCTCCACGCTGCGGAACACCCCGATCGGCGTCTGGTCCAGCGTGTCCGGGTCGGCCAGCCGGGACAGCGCGAACGCGGTGGTCGGGCTGGCGCTGTGCGCGTCGTGGACCAGGATCCGCGCTTCGTTCTCCGCGGTCACGTCGACGACCTCCAGGTCGCCGGTCGCCGGATCGCGGACGACGCCCTTGTGCCCGCCCGCGCCGAAGCGGATCGGCTGCCCGTGTTGCAGGCGGATCACGGCCTCCTCGGCCCGGTCCTTGTCCTTCAGGGCCTCGAACGCGCCGTCGTTGAAGATGTTGCAGTTCTGGTAGATCTCCACGAGCGCCGTGCCCGGGTGGTCCGCGGCCGCCCGCAGCACCTCGGTCAGGTGCTTGCGGTCGGAGTCGATGGTGCGGGCCACGAAGGACGCCTCGGCGCCCAGGGCCAGGGACACCGGGTTGAAGGGCGCGTCCAGCGAGCCCATCGGCGTCGACTTGGTGATCTTGCCGAGCTCGGAGGTGGGGGAGTACTGCCCCTTGGTCAGCCCGTAGATCCGGTTGTTGAACAGCAGGATCTTCAGGTTGACGTTCCGCCGCAGGGCGTGGATCAGGTGGTTCCCGCCGATGGACAGGGCGTCGCCGTCACCGGTGATGACCCATACCGACAGATCGCGGCGCGAGGTGGCGAGCCCGGTCGCGATGGCCGGGGCCCGGCCGTGGATGGAGTGCATCCCGTACGTGTTCATGTAGTACGGGAACCGGGACGAGCAGCCGATCCCGGAGACGAAGACGATGTTCTCCCGGGCCAGTCCCAGCTCCGGCATGAAGCCCTGCACCGCGGCCAGGACCGCGTAGTCGCCGCAGCCCGGGCACCAGCGGACCTCCTGGTCGGACTTGAAGTCCTTCATGGACTGCCCGGCCGCGGCCTTCGGCACCAGGGAGAGCAGGGTCGGTGCGTCGGTCACCTCAGTCATGGACGGCCTCCTTCAGAACCTTCGCGAGCTGCTCGGCCTTGAACGGCATTCCGTTGACCTGGTTGTACGACTCCGCGGCGACCAGGTACTTCGCGCGGAGCAGCGTCGCGAGCTGCCCGAGGTTCATCTCCGGCACCACCACCTTGTCGTAGCTCCTCAGGACCTCGCCGAGGTTGCCCGGGAAGGGGTTCAGATGGCGCAGGTGGGCCTGCGCGATGGGCAGCCCGGCCGCCCGCAGCCGCCGGACGGCGGCCGTGATCGGGCCGTACGTGGAGCCCCAGCCGATGACCAGGGTCCGGGCCCGGTCCGGGTCGTCGACCTTCACGTCGGGGACGTCGATGCCGTCCACCTTGGCCTGCCGGGTGCGGACCATCAGGTCGTGGTTGGCCGGGTCGTAGCTGATGTTGCCCGTGCCGTCCTGCTTCTCGATGCCGCCGATCCGGTGCTCCAGGCCCGGGGTGCCCGGGACCGCCCACGGGCGGGCCAGGGTCTGCGGGTCGCGCTTGTACGGCCAGAAGACCTCGGTCCCGTCCGCCAGCTCGTGGTTGGGTTCGGCCGCGAACCGCACCCGCAGGTCCGGCAGCTCCGACACGTCCGGGATCCGCCACGGCTCGGAGCCGTTGGCCAGGTACCCGTCGGAGAGCAGGAACACCGGCGTCCGGTACGTCAGCGCGATCCGGGCCGCGTCCAGCGCGGCGTCGAAGCAGTCCGCCGGCGTGCGCGGGGCGACCACCGGCACCGGGGCCTCGCCGTTGCGCCCGTACATGGCCTGGAGCAGGTCCGCCTGCTCCGTCTTGGTGGGCAGACCCGTGGACGGGCCGCCGCGCTGGATGTCCACGATCAGCAGCGGCAGCTCCAGCGAGACGGCGAGGCCGATCGTCTCGGACTTCAGCGCCACACCGGGCCCGGACGTGGTCGTCACGCCGAGGCTGCCGCCGAAGGCCGCGCCCAGCGCCGCGCCGATGCCGGCGATCTCGTCCTCGGCCTGGAAGGTCCGTACGCCGTAGTTCTTGTGCCGGCTCAGCTCGTGCAGGATGTCCGAGGCCGGGGTGATCGGGTAGGAGCCCAGGTAGAGCGGCAGGTCGGCCTGCCGGCTCGCGGCGATCAGGCCGTAGGCCAGGGCCAGGTTCCCGGAGATGTTGCGGTAGGTGCCGGTGGGGAAGGCGCGGGTGGCCGGGGCCACCTCGTAGGACACCGCGAAGTCCTCGGTCGTCTCGCCGAAGTTCCAGCCCGCCCGGAACGCGGCGACGTTCGCCTCCGCGATGACGGGCTTCTTCGCGAACTTCTGGCGCAGGAACGACTCCGTGCCCTCGGTCGGCCGGTGGTACATCCAGCTGAGCAGGCCCAGCGCGAACATGTTCTTGCTGCGCTCGGCCTCCTTGCGGGACAGCCCGAAGTCCTTCAGCGCCTCGATCGTCAGGGTCGTCAGCGGCACGGGGTGGATGTTGTAGGCGCCCAGCGAGCCGTCCTCCAGCGGGGAGGTCTCGTATCCGACCTTCGCCATCGGGCGCTTCGTGAATTCATCGGTATTGATGATGATGTCCGCGCCGCGCGGCACGTCCCCGATGTTCGCTTTCAGCGCCGCCGGATTCATCGCGACCAGGACGTTCGGGGCGTCGCCCGGCGTCAGGATGTCGTGATCGGCGAAATGCAGCTGGAACGAGGAGACGCCCGGCAGGGTTCCGGCCGGGGCGCGGATTTCGGCGGGGAAGTTCGGCAGGGTGGAGAGGTCGTTCCCGAAGGACGCCGTCTCCGAGGTGAACCGGTCGCCGGTGAGCTGCATACCGTCACCCGAGTCACCCGCGAACCGGATGATCACCCGATCGAGGCGGCGCACTTCCTTGCCGCCCCCCGGGCCCGGGGGCGTCCGCTGCTCGCCGAGGACGGCCGTCTCGGCCCCCTCGGCCCCGTCGGCCTGCTCGGCTGGGCTACTGACCTGGCTGGTCACTGAACTGGACCTCCTTCGAGGCTCGGCGTTCCCGCTCCCACGGCCAACCCTACGTCGGTACGCCTGCCTTTATCGGAAACGTTCGTACTCCGGACCATCTTCCGAGGGGCGGTCGGCCGGCGGAATTCCGCGGGATTTCGCCGGATTCACCGGGATTCCCGGATTCCGTTTCCTGATGCCGTGCGGGAAAGCACGGGAGCCCGATGGTGTGAGCCCCGTGCGGCGGGATGCGGCCGGAAGCAGTACTCCACTGGCTGACAGAGTGTCAGTCGATCAAGGGCGGGACAAGGCCGGCCGGGGTGACGGCGGGAGCGGGGCGGGGCGGAGGTGGGGTCCGGGGCGGGGTCCGAGGGGCGGCCGGCGGTCGTGGCCGCCCGCCGCCGGCCGCCGTCCGTCAGGACCGGAGGTAGGTCAGCACCGCGAGGACGCGGCGGTGGTCGCCCACGCTCGGCGACAGCCCGAGCTTCATGAAGATGTTGCTGACGTGCTTCTCCACCGCCCCGTCGCTGACCACCAGCTGCTTGGCCACCGCAGAATTGGTCCGGCCCTCGGCCATCAGGCCCAGCACCTCGCGCTCGCGGGGGGTCAGCCCGGTCAGTACGTCCTGCTTACGGCTGCGGCCGAGGAGCTGGGCGACCACCTCGGGGTCCAGCGCCGTGCCGCCCCTGGCCACGCGGGCGACCGCGTCCACGAACTCCCGCACGTCCGCGACCCGGTCCTTGAGGAGGTACCCCACCCCGGTACTGGATCCGGCCAGGAGTTCGGTGGCGTACTGCTCCTCCACGTACTGCGACAGCACCAGCACCCCGATGCCCGGGTACGCGCGCCGCAGCCGTACGGCGGCCCGGACGCCCTCGTCGGTGTGCGTCGGCGGCATCCGCACGTCGGCGACCACCACGTCCGGCAGCGCACCCTCCGCCGCGAGCTCCGCCACCGTCTTGACCAGGGCCTCCGCATCCCCGACGCCCGCGACGACGTCATGCCCCCGGTCGGTCAGCAGGCGGGTCAGACCCTCCCGCAGCAGCACCGAGTCCTCGGCGATGACCACCCGCACCCTGTCTTCCACGATTCAGCAGCTCCCGCGTCCACACGTTCCGGCGATGTACTCCGACCGGGCCAAGCATTCCAGCCCCGGCGGGCGGACGCGGTGCGTACGGATCGGGAGGAAAACGGATGTGGATCTTCCGGAGGGTCGGCCTCAGCGGCCGCGGCGGAGCCGACGGCGGTTCGGCAGCGCCCCGAGGGGGCCCCGAGGGGACGCGGGGAACTGCGCGACCGGCCACGACGGGCCCGCAGACGACCGCCGGCCCCTCGCGGCACCTCCGGCAGAGCGCTCAGCGCGTGCGCCAGGGCAGCTCGGCGGTGACGGTGGTGCCGACGCCGGCGGGGGAATCCACGACCAGCACGCCGTCCACGGCGTTCAGCCGCTCGGTGAGCCCGGCCAGCCCGGTGCCCCCGGCCCCGGCCCCGGTCCCGGTCCCGGGCCTCGCCCCGCCGCGACCGTCGTCGGTGACCTGGATCAGCAGCCGGCTCCCGGACTTCCACACGTCGACCCCGGCCGTGTTCGCCCGTGCGTGCTTGCTGATGTTCTGGAGGAGTTCGGAGACGGTGAAGTAGGCGATGCCCTCGATGGCGGCCGCGGGCCGTTCGGGCAGGTCGACGCAGACCCTGACCGGGACGGTGCAGCGCGAGGCGACGGAGGACAGGGCGGCGTCCAGGCCCCGGTCGGTGAGCACCGCCGGGTGGATCCCGCGCGCCAGGTCGCGCAGCTCCTGCAGCGCCAGCTTCACCTCGCCGTGCGCCTCGTCCACCATCGCCGCCGCCGCGTCCGGGTCCTCGGCGAGCTTCTCCTTCGCCAGGCCCAGCCCCATCGCCAGCGCCACCAGCCGCGCCTGGGCCCCGTCGTGCAGGTCCCGCTCGATGCGCCTCAGGTCGGCGGCCGCGGTGTCCACGACCACCCCCCGGTCCGACTCCAACTCGGACACCCGGTGGGCCAACCGCGACGGCCCGAGCAGCCGAGCCACGAGGAGCCGGTCGACGGTCGTCAGCGCGCGGAACACCCCCGGCACGGCCAGCGTCAGGAGCAGCCCGGCCAGGAAGGACAGGGCGATCTCCGCGGGCGAATCCAGGTGGAAGGCGTAGTCGCCGTTCTGGAACAGCTGCAACCCCGGCTGGTCCGTGTACGCCGGGAAGACCCAGAACCACAGCGGGTACAGCAGGAGCGACCAGGCGCACGACCACACCACCAGCGCCAGGCAGAACGCGAACACCGCCCACGGGAAGTGGACCACCGCGTACAGCGCGTGCCGCCAGGCGCTCCCGCTGCCCAGCAGCGCCCCCACGGCCCCGATCACCCCGCCCTTGCGCGCCCGGACCGGCTCCGGAGCCGCGACGGACGCCCCCAGCAGGCCGCGCGCCCGGGCCCGCTCGATCCGACCGAAGCCGCGGCACATCAGCAGCACCCCGGCGAGCACCGGCACCCCGAGGAAGGTGACGAGCAGCCCGGCGCCCAGGGCCAGGCCCGTGATCGCGAGCGAGAAGTACCCCGTGCTCAGCGGCAGCGAGAGCAGCAGGTACCCGAACTCCCGCCAGGTCCGTCCCGAGACCGGGGCCCGCAGGACCCGGCCGAGGCCGCCCGTCCCGTGCGAGCCCGTGCGCACCGCGGCGCCCGCGGCCCCCGCGGCCGCCCCTCCCGTCGCGTCGCCGCCGCCCATCTCCCGCCCGCCCGTGCCGCCCATCTCCCGCCCGCCCATCTCCCGCCCGCCCTTCCCTCGGCCCGTCACCCCTCAACCCTGTCGCCCGCGGCCCCCGCCGGACCATGCGGCACGTCGGCCTGTCCGCAGGGGGGCTAACCCCACCTCGGACCGCGTACCGACGGACTCAGCCGCGGGCCCGCCACGGCAGCTCCGCCGTGACCACCGTCCCCCGCCCCGGCGGCGAGTCCACGACGAACACCCCGTCCACGGCGCCCAGCCGCTCCGCGAGACCCGCCATCCCCGTCCCCCCGGAGGGCGCCGCCCCGCCGCGGCCGTCGTCGGTGACCTGGATCAGCAGCCGGCTCCCGGACTTCCACAGGTCGACCCCGGCCGTGTTCGCCCGTGCGTGCTTGCTGATGTTCTGGAGGAGTTCGGAGACGGTGAAGTAGGCGATGCCCTCGATGGCGGCCGCGGGCCGTTCGGGCAGGTCGACGCAGACCCTGACCGGGACGGTGCAGCGCGCGGCGACGGAGGACAGGGCGGCGTCCAGGCCCCGGTCGGTGAGCACCGCCGGGTGGATCCCGCGCGCCAGGTCGCGCAGCTCCTGCAGCGCCAGCTTCACCTCGCCGTGCGCCTCGTCCACCATCGCCGCCGCCGCGTCCGGGTCCTCGGCGAGCTTCTCCTTCGCCAGGCCCAGTCCCATCGCCAGCGCCACCAGCCGCGCCTGGGCCCCGTCGTGCAGGTCCCGCTCGATGCGCCGCAGGTCGGCGGCCGCGGTGTCCACGACCACCCCCCGGTCCGACTCCAGCTGCGCGATCCGCCGCTCCAACTCGTCCGAGGGCGACAGCAGGCCCCGTACCAGCGCCCGGTCCACGTTGGTCAGCGCCCGCGCCACGTACGGCAGCACCGGCCACAGCACGACCAGGCCGACCAGCGTTACCGTGAAGGTGAGCACCCCCCACGGCAGCCGTACCAGCTCGTACAGTGCGCTCCGCCAGGCCACCGGGTCCTTGACGGCGCTGAACAGCCAGGGGAAGAACCCGCCGGCCCGCCGCGGACCCGGCAGCGGCGTCGGCTCCTCCACCCGCACGCCGAGCAGTAGCCGGGCCCGGGCCCGCTCCAGTCGTCCCACCTGCCGAGATCCGGACAGGCCGAGGGCGAGCAGCGGAAGGCCGACCACGGTCACGGACAAACCGCCCGCGACCGACAGCACGGCCAGGGTGTAGACGAACCCGAACAGCGTGGCCGGGAGATTGCCCAACAGATGGGCAACCTCCTTCCAGGCCACGGCTCCCAGGGGCGCGCGCACGGGAGGAGGGCGGTCGTTGTCGGGGGCCGGGTTGCTCGTGGTCATGCGGCACAGCCTGCCAATCCCGCCGGGCCGGTGCCATGGGGAGGCCGGGCCGCGGTAAACGGGGGATAACCCCACCCCGTGTGAAGCAGGCCCTAGACTCCCGTCCGTACCAGATCGTCGACAGTGGCCAAGGAGCGAGGAACGGACGTGCCCGACCCAACGGTATCGACCGTAACCGTGCTCGCGGCGGACTATTTCCAGAGCTATTCGGTCGTCGGCCTGCTGGCCGTCCTCGGTGTGCTCTTCGTGGCCGTCGCCTTCGGCGCGGGCCGCCTGCTGCGCCCGGTCGTCCCGACCCCCGAGAAGCTGCTGACGTACGAGTGCGGCGTCGACCCGGTGGGCGAGGGCTGGGCGCACACCCAGGTCCGCTACTACGTCTACGCGTTCCTCTACGTGATCTTCGCCGTCGATTCGATCTTCCTCTTCCCCTGGGCGACGGTCTTCGCCGCCGACGGCTACGGCGCCACCACGCTCGTGGAGATGTTCGTCTTCCTCGGCTTCCTGGCCGTTGGCCTGCTCTACGCGTACAAGAAGGGCGTCCTGGAATGGACGTGACACCCGAGCCCCAGCTGCTGCCCGAGCCCCGCCGCCTCGGCGTCCTGTCCCGGCTGGCCCCCGAGCCGATGAAGGTCGTCCTGAACTGGGGCCGCCGCTACAGCCTGTGGGTCTTCAACTTCGGCCTCGCCTGCTGCGCGATCGAGTTCATCGCCGCCTCCATGGCCCGGCACGACTTCATCCGGCTCGGCGTCATCCCCTTCGCGCCCGGCCCCCGCCAGGCCGACCTGATGATCGTCTCGGGTACGGTCACCGACAAGATGGCCCCGGCCGTGAAGCGGCTGTACGAGCAGATGCCGGAACCGAAGTACGTCATCTCCTTCGGCGCCTGCTCCAACTGCGGCGGCCCGTACTGGGACTCGTACTCCGTCACCAAGGGCGTCGACCAGATCATCCCCGTCGACGTCTACGTGCCCGGCTGCCCGCCCCGACCGGAGGCGCTGCTCCAAGGCATCCTCAAGCTCCAGGAGAAGATCGCCCGGGAGTCGCTCGCCGAGCGCTACACGCAGGGGCCGTCGGTCGCACAGCTCACCAGCGGCCTGGTCACGCCCCCGCCCGCCCCGGGAGCCGGCGCATGAACCTCTACGACTCGCTCCCCGACGCCGCCGCGACCGTCTTCGGGCCGGAGGCCGTGGCCGAGGTCGCGTACGACGTCCTCACGGTCGACGTGCCCGTCGGCAGCTGGATCCCCGCCCTGGAGATCGCCCGGGACAAGCTGGGCTGCACCTACTTCGACTGGCTGAGCGCCGTCGACGAGCCGGGTACCGGCTTCCGCGTGTGCGCGCACGTGGTGTCGCTGGAGGACCGCCGCGTACGCCGGCTGCTGCTGCGCACGACCGTCCCCCACACGGCGCCCTCCCTGCCGTCCGCCGTCGCGGTCTACGCGGGAGCGGCCTGGCACGAGCGCGAGACCTTCGAGATGTTCGGGGTCGTCTTCACCGACCACCCCCACCTGGTGCCGCTGCTGCTGCCCGAGAACTTCGAGGGGCACCCGCTGCGCAAGGACTTCGTCCTCGCCGCGCGCGTCGCCAAGGCCTGGCCCGGCGCCAAGGAGCCGGGCGAGGGCGCCGAGGCCGAAGGCGGCCCCAAGCGGCGCCAGATGCTGCCGCCGGGCGTCCCCGACCCCAACGACTGGGGGCCGCTCAAGGGCCAGCTCCCGCCCGCCCCGGCCCGCCCGACGCGCACGCCCCGCGCCGCGGGAGCGGCCGCCCGGACCCCGCGCGAGGGCGCCCCGGTCCGGCGGACCCGCTCGGCGGCGCAGGGATCCGTCGGCCAGACCGCGGAAACCGCCGGGACCGCCGGGACCGCCGCGCCCGCCGCGCCCGCCGGGACCGCCGGACCCGCCGGGACCGCCGCTCCGGACGCGGCCGCCGAGGCCCCGGCCGCGCGGCCGGTACGGCGTACCCGGTCCGCCGCGGACGGCTCCGCGAGCCAGGCGGCGCCCACGGCCGGTGCCGCTGCGGAAGCGGGGGCGGGAGCGGGAGCGCAGGCTCCGGCGCGGCCGGCGCGCCGTACGCGTTCCACCGCCGACGGCTCGGTCAGTCAGGCGGCGCCCGCGCCGGCCGACGCCGCTGCCACGGGCGCTGCTGCTCCGGATGCGGGCGCCGAGGCTCCGGTACGGCCCCCGCGGCGCACCCGGTCCGCCGCCGACGGCTCCGCGAGCCAGGCCGCCGCGCCGACCGGCGCCGGGGACGCGGGCGACGAGCGCAAACCGCTGGTCCGGCGGAGCTCGGACGCCCCCTGGCACGATCCGAAGCCCGCCTTCGACGAGGAAGAACCGCCGGCCGGGCGACCCCGCAAGGCCGAACCCGGCACGGACACCACCCCCGACACCACCCCCGACACCACCCCTGACAACGGAGACACCGGAGGCGACGCGTGAACGACGTACTCGACGTCGCCCTGCGGCTGCTCGTCGTCTTCGCCGTCTTCCTCGTGCTCCCGCTCGTCGTCGGGCAGACCGAGCACAAGGTGATGGCGCACATGCAGGGCCGACTCGGCCCCATGTACGCCGGCGGCTTCCACGGCTGGGCCCAGCTCGTCGCCGACGGCGTGAAGTTCGCGCAGAAGGAGGACGTGGTCCCGGCCCAGGCCGACCGCCGCATCTTCCAGCTCGCCCCGGCCGTCGCCCTGCTGCCCTACCTCCTCGTCCTCATCGCCATCCCCGTCGGGCCCGGCGAAGGCGCGGTCGGCCAGGTCATCGACGCGGGCCTGTTCTTCGTCCTCGCCGTCATGGGCGTCGGCGTCCTCGGCAGCCTGATGGCCGGCTGGGCCTCCGCCAACAAGTTCTCCCTGCTCGGGGGCCTGCGCACCGCCGCCCAGCTGCTCGCGTACGAGCTGCCCATGCTGCTCGCCGCCGCCTCCGTCGCGATGGCCGCCGGGACCGTGTCCCTACCCGGCATCGTCGACGCCTTCGAGTGGTGGTGGCTGCCCTGGCAGATCGTCGGCGCGCTCGTCTTCTTCACCGCCGGCCTCGCCGAACTCCAGCGCCCGCCCTTCGACATGCCCGTCGCCGACTCCGAGATCATCTTTGGCGCGTACACCGAGTACACGGGCCTCCGCTTCGCCCTGTTCCTGCTCGCCGAGTACGCCGGCATCGTCGTGCTGTGCGCCCTGACCACCGTCCTCTTCCTCGGCGGCTGGCACGGGCCCTTCGGCGGCGGCTGGGGCTGGACCTTGCTGAAGACCGCGGTCCTCGCCTTCGTCGTGATCTGGCTGCGCGTCAGCTACCCGCGACTGCGCGAGGACCAGCTCCAGAAGCTCGCCTGGACCACACTCATCCCGCTCGCGCTCGCCCAGATCGCGCTCACCGGCATCGTGAAGGTGGCGATCAGCTGATGCCCATCCCTGGATCCGGCCTCGCCAAGGGCCTCGCCGTCACACTGCGCACGATGACGAAGCGCTCGCACACCGCCCAGTACCCCGACGTGCAGCCCGAACTGCCGCCCCGCACCCGCGGGGTCATCGGCCTGTTCGAGGAGAACTGCACCGTGTGCATGCTGTGCGCCCGCGAGTGCCCCGACTGGTGCATCTACATCGACTCCCACAAGGAGACGGTCCCCGCCGCCACCCCCGGCGGCCGCGAGCGCAGCCGCAACGTCCTCGACCGCTTCGCGATCGACTTCTCCCTGTGCATGTACTGCGGCATCTGCATCGAGGTGTGCCCCTTCGACGCCCTGTTCTGGTCGCCGGAGTTCGAGTACGCGGAGACCGACATCCTCGAACTGACCCACGAGCGCGACAAGCTGCGCCAGTGGATGTGGACCGTCCCGGCCCCGCCCGCCCTGGACCCGGCCGCCGAGGAGCCCAAGGAGCTCGCCGCCGCCCGCAAGGCGGCGGAGAAGGCCGAAGCCGCCGCGGCCGCTGCCGCCGCCGAGGCAGCCGCCGAGGCCGCCGGACCCGCCGCGCCCGAGACCGACGGGCCGACTTTTGGGGAGGCAGACGCGTGACCCCCGCAGCCACCACCCTGGCCGCCGCCGCGACGGCCACGACCGACCGCGGGTTCCTGTCCCCGACCGGTGTCGAGATCGCCTTCCTCCTCGTCGGCCTCGCCACCCTCGGCGCGGCCGTCATCACGGTCACCACCCGCCAGCTCGTCCACGCCGCCCTGTGGCTGGTCGTCGCGCTCGGCGGGATCGCCGTGGAGTACCTGCTGCTCACCGCCGAGTTCATCGCCTGGGTCCAGGTCCTGATCTACCTCGGCTCCGTCGTCGTCCTGCTGCTGTTCGGGCTGATGCTCACCAGGGCGCCCATCGGCCGCTCCCCGGACGCCGACTCCGGCAACCGGTGGGTCGCGCTCGGCGTCGCCGCCGTCGCGGCCACCACCCTCGTCTGGGTCGTCGTCGACGCCTTCCGCACCACCTGGATCGACCTCGACGGGCCGGTCCAGGGCTCCACGAAGGTCTCCGGCGAGATCCTCTTCCAGCACTGGGTGCTGCCCTTCGAGGCGCTCTCCGTCCTCCTCCTCGCGGCCCTCATCGGCGCCATCGTGCTGTCCCGCAAGGACACCGAGGCCCCTGGAGCCACCGCAGCCACCGCAGCCACCGGCGCCACCGCAGCCACCGCCACCGCCGCCACCAGCGACGAGGGGACGCGCTGATGCACCTCGCCTACCCCGCCGTGCTCGCGGCGCTGCTGTTCTGCACCGGCCTGTACGGCGTCCTCGCACGCCGCAACGCCATCCTGGTCCTGATGTCCGTCGAGCTGATGCTCAACGCCGTCAACCTCAACCTGGTGGCCTTCGACGTCTGGCTCCGCGACACCCTGCACGCCGGCCAGGCCCTCACCCTCTTCACCATCGCCATCGCCGCCGCCGAGATCGGCATCGGCCTCGCGATCGTGCTCATGGTGTACCGCAACCGCGGCACCTCGGACGTCGACAAGCTGCGCGACACCGTCGAGGGCCACGAGCCCGTCCCCGCCGACACCCCGCACTCCCGGAGTGAGGCCACCGCGTGAGCACCACGACCCTCGCCGTCCTCGTCCCCCTCCTGCCCTTCCTGGGCGCCGTCGCGGGACTCCTCCTCGGTCGCACCGCCCCCGGCTTCGTCCGGCCGCTCGCCGTCCTCCCCGCCCTGGCCTCCGCCGTCCTGGCCGTGCTCGTCGCCGTCCGGCAGGGCGGCGGACAGCCCATCGAGACCGCGACCCGGCTCACCCCGACCGGCTCCGTGCCGATCGACCTGTCGCTGTACCTGGACGGCTTCGCCGTGCTGACCGCCGTCCTCGTCGGTGTCGTCTCCACCTGCGTCCAGCTGTACTCGACGGCGTACCTGCGCGAGGACCCGCGCTACCCCTCGTACGCCGCCCTGGTCTCCCTGTTCACCGCCGCCATGCTGGTCGTCGTCTACACCGGCGACCTGATGGTGCTGCTGGTCGGCTGGGAAATCATGGGCATCTGCTCCTACTTCCTCGTCGGGCACTACTGGGAGACCGAAGCGGCCCGCTCCGCGTCCCTGAAGGCCTTCCTCGTCACCAAGCTCGGCGACGTCCCCTTCCTCATCGGCCTGTTCGCCCTCGCCACCGACGCCGGCTCCTTCCGGATCACCGAGGTCCTGAACGCCGTCGGCGAGGGCCGGCTCGACCACCCGACGCTGACCGCGCTGCTCCTGCTCGCCGGCGTGGCCGGCAAGTCCGCGCAGGTCCCGCTGCACACCTGGCTGCCCGACGCCATGGCCGGCCCTACCCCGGTCTCCGCGCTGATCCACGCCGCGACGATGGTCGCCGCCGGCGTGTACTTCATCGCCCGGCTGCTGCCCGTGTTCACGGCCTCCGCGGCCACCCTGATCGTGATGGCCGCCATGGCGGCCGTCACCATGATCGGCTCGGGCCTCGCCGCCCTGGCCCAGGACGACGTCAAACGCGTCCTCGCCTACTCCACCATCGGGCAGCTCGGCTACATGACCGGCGCCCTCGCCGTCGCAGACCGCGGCGCCGCCGTCTTCCACCTGCTGTCCCACGGCGCGTTCAAGGCGCTCCTCTTCCTCGGCGCCGGCGTGATCATCCACGCCGCCGGCACCAACTCCCTGGCCGCCATGTCCCGGATGGACGGCCTCGCGAAGCGCATCCCCGACGCCTTCTGGACCATGACGATCGGCCTGCTCGCGCTCGCCGCGATCCCGCCGTTCGCCGGCTTCTTCTCCAAGGAAGCCGTCCTCGTCGCCGCCGAGCAGGCCGCGGCCGGGCACACCGAGTCCGTACCCGGCGCCGTCGGCTGGCTCGTGCTCGTCGCCGGACTGCTGACCGCGCTGCTCACCGCCGCCTACGCCACCCGGCTGTGGCTGATGGCCTTCCGCGGCAAGGGCGCCCCCGCCCCCGACCACGGCAAGGAGCCCTTCGCCATGACGGGCGTGCTGTGGCTGCTGGCCATCCCCTCGATCGCCTTCGGCCTCGCCGCCGTCCCGCTCGCCGACTGGTTCGACAGCGGGCGGCTCACCCCGACCCTGACCACCACACTGCTGGGGACCGGTGTCGCCGTCGTCGGCGCCGTGCTGACCCACGCCCTGTGGCAGCGCGCCGCCGCCCGGGCCGCCGCCGGCGCCTACCGGGAAGCCGCCGTGCCCGCGGCCGTCGCCGCCGCGGAATCCGCCGCCGAGACCCCCGAGGTCGCCGAGGTGACCCACGACCACCCCGCCGTCCCGGCCGGCCCCGCCCCCGACCCCGGGCGCGCGCTGCTCGGACCGCTCCACCGGCACGCCGCCGCCGGCTTCCACCTCGACGCCGTCTACGACCGGCTCTTCGTCCGCCCCGTCCGCGCGGCCGCCGGCCTCGTCCGCTTCCTCGACCGCGAGGTCGTGGACACGTACGTCAGCGGCGCGGGAGCCGGCCCCCGGCTCCTCGGCAGCCTCGTCCGCCGCGCCCAGACGGGCAACGTGCAGAGCTACCTGAGCGCCCTGTTCGCCGGAGCCGTGGTGCTGGCGATCGCCACCGCCGTCCTCGCCAACGTCAACGCCGGATCGTGAGCCGTGAGTCAGCCGTGATCGATATCAGCCCGACCGTGATGCAGTTCCTCCTGGTGTTCGCCGTGGCCGCACCGCTCCTCGGCGCCGCCGCGGCCCTGCTGCCGGCCCCGCCCGGACTGAAGGGCAAGAGCCCCGAACAGGCCGTGCTCCGCCACGGCGTGACCGTGACCGGCGCGGTCCTCGTCGCCGCGCTCGCCCTCGCCGCGGGCTTCGACCACGACACCCCCGCCCGCTTCCAGGCGTCCACGGACATCAGCTGGATCCCGGCCCTGCACGTCCGGATCCACCTCGGCATCGACGGCATCTCGCTCCCCCTCCTCGTGATGACCGCGCTGCTGTTCTTCCTCTGCGCGCTGTACAGCTACTTCAAGCTCCCCGCAGGCCCCTCCCCGAAGGCCTTCGTCGCGCTGCTCCTCGTCCTCGAGTCCGGCACCCTCGCGACCTTCGCCGTCCTCGACCTGCTGCTGTTCTTCCTCGCGTTCGAGATGGTCCTCATCCCGATGTACTTCCTCATCGCCCGCTGGGGCGGTGCTCAGCGGCAGGCCGCCGCCTGGAAGTTCATCCTGTACACCCTCCTCGGCTCCGTGGTCATGCTGCTCGGCCTGCTGCTGATCGGCCTGAACAGCGGCACGTTCGACATGGTGGCACTCGCCGCTGACAACGGCCGCGGGCTCACGCGCACCACCCAGCTGCTGGCCGCCCTCTCCATCGGCATCGGCCTCGCCGTGAAGACCCCGATGTGGCCGCTGCACAGCTGGCTGCCCGACGCCCACACCGCCGCCCCCACCGTCGGCTCCGTCCTGCTGGCCGGCGTCCTGCTCAAGATGGGCACCTACGGGTTCGTCCGCATCCTGCTGCCGGCCACCCCCGAGGGCATGGCCGCCCTCGCCCCGTACCTGGGCGCGTTCGCGGCCGTCGGCATCGTCTACGGATCCCTCGCCTGCCTGTGGCTCGCCCGCCGCGGCAACAAGGGCGACCTCAAGCGGCTCATCGCCTACTCCTCCGTCGGCCACATGGGCTTCGTCCTCCTCGGCATCGCCTCCATGACGCCGACCGGGGTCAACGGCGCCCTGTTCGCCAACATCGCGCACGGCCTGATCACCGGCCTGCTCTTCTTCCTCGTCGGCGCCCTCAAGGACCGCTACGGAACCGCCGACCTCGACACCCTCGCCGGAGCCACCGGCGCCGCCCTCTACGGCCGCGCCCCCCGCCTCGGCGCACTGCTGGCCTTCGCCGCCGTCGCCTCCCTCGGCCTGCCCGGCCTCGCCGGGTTCTGGGGCGAGATGCTGGCCCTGTTCGGCGCCTTCGACCCGGCCGAGGGGCTGTCCCGGCCCGCCTTCCTCACCTGGATGGCCCTCGGCGCCTTCGGCACCCTGCTCACCGCCGCCTACCTGCTGATCGTCGTACGCCGGGTGTGCATGGGCGACCCCGCTCAGCAGCCGCGGACCGGGGCCGGCGCCGTGCCCGCCCTCGCGGACGTCCAGGGGTACGAGTTCGCGGCCTGGACCCCGCTCGTCGCCCTCACCGTCCTCGCCGGCCTGTGGCCCGCGGTCCTCCTCGGCCTCACCGATCCGGCCGTCCAGAAGCTCCTCGCAGGAGGCAACGCATGACGGCCCTGTACACGGCCACCGCCACGGCCACCGCCACCGTCTCGGCCACTGCCGCCGGTGGGCCCGCGGCGAGCCTGGTCCAGAGCGTCGACTGGCTCGCGATCATGCCGGTGGTCATCCCCGCCGCGGTCGCCCTGATCGTGCTCGTCGCCGACCTCTTCCTGGCCGAGCACCGCAAGCCGCTGCTCGGCTGGGCCTCCCTCGCCGGCCTCGCCGCCGCCACCGTCTCCCTGCTGCCGCTGCGCGCCGGCGACCGGGCCACGTTCTGCCTCACCGGCGACCCGGCCGCCTGCAGCTACACCGCCGACCACTTCACGCTGGTCATCCAGTTCCTCGTGCTGGCCGGCGCCCTGGTCACCGCCCTGCTGTCGGTCACCGCCGTCCGCGACGCGCGCATGCCGGCCGGCGAGTACTGGTTCCTGCTGCTGTCCTCCGCCGCCGGCGCGGCCCTGCTCCCCGCCTCCCGCGACCTCGCCACGCTGATCGTCGCCCTGGAGGTCGCCTCCCTGCCCGCCTTCGCCCTCGTCGGCATGCGCCGCGGCGACCGGCTCTCCTCCGAGGCCGCCCTCAAGTTCTTCCTCTCCTCCGTCACGGCCACCGCCGTCTCCCTGTTCGGCATCAGCCTCGTGTACGCCGCCACCGGCTCCCTGCACCTGGTCCAGGTCGCCGACCGGCTGGAGGACGTCCCCGGGCAGCTCGACACCCTCGCCATGGCCGGTGTCGCGCTCACCCTCGTCGGCTTCGCCTTCAAGACCGCGGCCGTGCCCTTCCACTTCTGGGTGCCGGACACCTACGTCGGCGCGCCGCTGCCCGTCGCCGGCTACCTGTCCGTGATCGGCAAGGCCGTCGGCTTCACCGGCCTCATCCTCGTCACCGTCATCGCCTTCCCGGCGTACTCCGACATCTGGGGCCCCGCCCTCGCCGTCCTCGCCGCGCTGACCATGACGCTCGGCAACGCCGCCGCGCTGCGCCAGTCCGCCGACCGGCCCGGCGGCGCCGTACGGCTGCTCGCCTGGTCCTCCGTCGGGCAGGCCGGCTACCTGCTCGTCCCGATCGCCGCCGCCGCGTACTCCGACCGCGACCAGATCGGCTCCACCGTCGCCTACGCCCTGATGTACGCCGCCGTGAACCTCGGCGCCTTCGCCGTCGCCGCCCTCGTGGGCCGCACGAAGCCGCTGCAGCGGATCGACGACTACCGCGGCCTGTACGCCGAGCGGCCCGCCGCCGCCCTCGCCCTGGCCTTCTTCCTGCTCTGCCTGGCCGGCCTGCCGCCCGGCATCATCGGCCTGTTCGCCAAGGTCGCCGTCTTCGGCTCCGCGGTGGACGCGGGCCTGGGCTGGCTGGCCGTCCTCATGGCCGTCAACGTCGTCATCGCCCTGTACTACTACCTGCGCTGGACCGCCGTGCTCTTCCGCGCGCCGGAGCCGCTCCCGGCCGCCGGGGCGGACGCCGGGGCGGCAGGGGCGGCAACGGGCGCCGCAGAGGGCCGGGCCGGCACGCCGTGGCCCGTCGTCGTCGCGATCGCCATCACCGCCGCCGTCTCGGTGGTGCTGTCCGGCGCCCCGCAGCTGGTGCTGCGCTTCGCCGAGGGCGGCCTCTTCCCGCTGTAGGCCGCAGGCCGTCGCAGCCCCGTGGGAGACGGGCTCACCCGGACGGCGCAACCCGCGCCCGTGCCCCGCCGCCCCGGCCACCGGGGCGGCCGCGACGGCACGCGGCCGGGAACCAGACGCCCTCACCTCGCGTTGACCAGGAAGGAAGGGTCCACTGGACCGTGGGCCCCTCGCGAGGTCCCCCGCCGCACCATTTGGAGGGCGTACCGTGCACCGCCGGCACAACGGGCTGAAGACCGCCGTACTCCTCGGCGGGCTGTCCGCACTCATCATCTTCATCGGGAGCCTCTTCGGACGGGGCGGCCTGGTCATCGCCGTCATCGTCGCCCTCGCCACCAACGCGTACGCGTACTGGAACAGCGACAAGCTGGCTCTACGCGCGATGCGCGCCCGCCCCGTGAGCGAGTTCGAGGCCCCCGCGCTCTACCGCATGGTGCGCGAGCTCTCCACGTCCGCGCGCCAGCCCATGCCCCGGCTCTACATCTCGCCCACCGACGCGCCGAACGCCTTCGCCACCGGCCGCAACCCGCGCAACGCCGCGGTCTGCTGCACCGAGGGGATCCTGCGCCTCCTCGACGAGCGCGAGCTGCGCGGAGTCATCGGCCACGAACTGAGCCACGTCTACAACCGCGACATCCTCATCTCGTCGGTCGCCGGAGCCCTCGCCTCCGTGATCATGTTCCTGGTGAACTTCGCCTGGCTCATACCGGTCGGCCGCTCCGACGACGACGAGGGCCCCGGCATCCTCGGCTTCCTGCTGATCATGATCCTGGGCCCGCTGGCCGCCTCCGTGATCCAGCTGGCCATCAGCCGGTCCCGCGAGTACGAGGCCGACGCCTCCGGCGCCCAGCTCACCGGAGACCCGCTCGCCCTGGCCGACGCCCTGCGCAAGCTCGACGCCGGCGTCAAACAGCGCCCCCTGCCCCCCGAGCCCAGACTGGAGACCGCGAGCCACATGATGATCGCCAATCCGTTCCGCCCCGGCGCGGGCCTTTCTAAGATGTTCTCCACGCACCCTCCGATGGCCGAGCGCATCGCCCGGCTCGAACAGATGGCAGGCCGCAGTCAGTGAAGACCATCCTCAACGTCATTTGGCTCGTGCTCAGCGGCATCTGGCTGTTCCTCGGCTACTGCCTCGCCGGCGTGCTGCTGTGCATCACCATCATCGGCATCCCGTTCGGCATAGCCGCGTTCCGCATCGCGGTCTACGCCCTGTGGCCCTTCGGGTACACCGCGGTCGAGCGTCGTGACGCGGGCGCCGGATCCTGCGTGGGCAACGTGCTGTGGCTCCTCCTGGCGGGCTGGTGGCTGGCCCTGAGCCACATCGCGACCGGCATCGCGCTGTGCATCACGATCATCGGCATCCCGTTCGGCATCGCCAACTTCAAGATGGTCCCGCTCTCCCTACTCCCGCTGGGCCGCGAGATCGTCCCCACCGACGCCCCGTTCGCGTCCCGGTAAGCCGGTCGACGGCGCCGCCTCAACCCACGGGCAGGAAGAACCAGTGTCGGCTGCGATCACGGGCACGACCCTGTCGGTCATCGTGCCGATGTACAACGAGGAAGAAGCCCTTCCCGCCCTGGTGGCACGCCTCCGGCCGGTACTGGAGGGCACCGGGGTCGCGTACGAGGTGGTGGCCGTCGACGACGGCAGCACCGACCGGACCGCCGAACTCCTGGAGAAGCTCCGCACCGACTGGCCCGAGCTGCGCATCGTCCGGCTGCGCGGCAACTCCGGCCACCAGGCCGCCCTGCGCGCCGGCCTGCACCGCGCCGTCGGCGCGTACGTCGCCAGCATCGACGCCGACCTCCAGGACCCGCCGGAGAAGATCCCGGAGATGCTGGATCTGGCCCGCTCCCAGCAGCTCGACATCGTCTACGGAGTCCGCTCCGACCGCAGCACCGACACCGGCTTCAAACGCCACACCGCAGGCGCCTACTACTGGCTGATGCGCCGCCTCGTCGGCAAGCAGGTGCCCGCCCAGGCCGGGGACTTCCGGCTGCTCAGCCGCGAGGCCGTGGACGCCCTCACGTCCCTGCCCGACCAGCACCAGGTCTACCGCCTGCTCGTGCCCTGGCTCGGCTTCCCCAGCGGCCAGGTCACCTACCGGCGGGGCGAACGGGTCGCCGGCGAGACCAAGTACCCGCTGAGCAAGATGATCCGGCTCGCCGTCGACGGGATCACGAACTTCTCCGCGGCCCCGCTGCGGCTCGCCACCTGGCTCGGCGTGGTCAGCTTCCTCGCCTGCCTCGTGATGATCGCCGTCTCGCTCGGGGTCTTCCTGGCCGGAAGGACGGTGCCCGGCTGGACCTCGCTGTTCGTCGCCATGCTCTTCCTCGGCGGCATCCAACTGATCTGCGTGGGCCTGCTGGGCGAGTACATCGGCCGCATCTACACCGCCGTCCAGCGCCGTCCCACGTACTTCGTCGGCTACGACTCGGCGCGCGACGACACCCCGAAGCGCCCGGACCCGGACGGGACCTGACCCGGAGGGAACTCGCCCCGGAGGGAACTCGCCCGGAGGGGGCCGACCCGCGCCGCCGAACGGCGTGCCGGTCAGCCGACGCCCTCGCGGCCGGCCAGCGCGGCCCGACCGCGCTCCCACCCGTGCAGGGCCGTCAGGCAGGCGTGGTCCAGGTGGCGCAGCCCGCTCAGGTCCAGCCGCACCGGCTGCCCGGCCGGCAGCGCGTCCAACGCGTCGAGCAGCTTCGGCAGCCGCAGGAAACTGGCGTTCCCCAGGACCCGTACGCACAGCTCCCCGCCCTCCTCCGCCACCTGCTCGACGTGCACGTGGGAGGTCTCCCAGGCCGCCTTCGCGATAGCGATGCCCAACCCGACCAGCACCCCCTCGAAGAGGTTCGTGGCCACGATCGCGGCCGCGGTCGCCACCAGCACCACGGCCTCGCCCCGGTGCGTCCGCCACAGCGCGGCCACCGCCCGGCCCGGCAGCAGCTTCCAGCCCGCATGCAGCAGCACCCCGGCCAGCGCCGCCAGCGGCACCGCCGCCAGCAGCTGCGGCAGCGCCACCGCGAACAGCAGCAGCCAGGCGCCGTGCATCACCCGGGCCGCACGGGTGCGCGCCCCCGCCTCCACATTGGCGGCGCTGCGCACGATCACCGCGGTCATCGGCAGCGCCCCCAGCAGTCCGCACACGGTGTTGCCGACACCCTGGGCCACGAGCTCCCGGTCGTAGTGGGTCCGCGGCCCGTCGTGCATCCGGTCCACGGCGGCCGCGCTGAACAGCGTCTCCGCGGACGCGATCAGCGCCAGGGCGATCACCGTCCCGACGGCCCCCGCCGACGCCAGCACCCCGAACGCGCCCCAGCCGGGCGGCGCCACGGCCTCCACGACCCCCTCCACCCGCACCTTCTGCACCGGCAGCCGCAGCAGCACGCAGAGGGCCGTCGCGGCCACCACCCCCACGAGCGCGCCCGGCACCAGCCGCAGCCGCGCCGGCATCCGCCGCCAGCCCACGATCACCGCGATGGTCCCGGCCCCCAGTGCCACCGCCGTCCAGTCGGCCTGCCCGGCCAGTGCCGGGGCCGCCCCCAGCTTCTCCCACGTCCCCCCGGGCGCCGGCACCCCGCCCACCGCGTACAACTGCGAGGCGATCAGCACGAGCCCGATCCCGGCCAGCATCCCCTGCACGACCGCGACGGAGATCGCCCGGAACCAGCGCCCGAGCCGCAGCACCCCCATCCCCACCTGCAGCATCCCGGCGACCAGCACCAGCACCCCGAGCGCGGCCAGGCCGTGCGTGGTCACCGCCTCGTACACGAGCACCGTCAGCCCGGCGGCCGGCCCGCTCACCTGGAGCGCGCTGCCCCGGAACCAGCCGGTGACCAGCCCGCCGACCACGCCGGTGACGATCCCCCACTCGGCCGGCACCCCGGAGGCGACCGCCACCCCGACGCACAGCGGCAAGGCGACCAGCGCGACGACGACGGAAGCCCCGAAGTCCTCGCGGAAGGTGTCGGCCCAAGGCATAACGAGACCCCCTGACGCGGTGGCGGGTGGCAACGGATGGCCCCAGCCTGGCGGGCGCGCACCCCACAGCCCAAGCCCCCACCGGAAGCCTCCCGGGCGCACACGCCGCGCACGCGGGGCACATGTCCCCCACGCTCCCCGTCCCCCGCAGCGCGCCGCCTCCGACCAGCCGCAGACCGCGAAGACTGGGTTGCCGAACGAGCCCGCGGGCGGCCTCCTGGATGCCGGGACAGCCGGCTGACACTGCGAACGTCGCGCCGTTCGGGGCGAAGGGCTGCGCCTCGGAGAGCAGCCCACCGGCGAGCAGCAGAGCGAAGCCCCACGCTGGCGCTGCGCTGGCTGGCTCGCCGCTCGGCACGTTGCTGGCAGCCGCTCGACCGCGGTGGCGGGATGCGGCTCTGCCGGCCCTCTCGACGGCAAGCCGAGGAACCGCGGTCCTCAAGGTTGAAGGGCGGGGCGGCCGGATTCGAACCGGCGTCCTCCTCCATGCTGTGTAGGCGCACTACCTCTGTGCTACGACCCCGCTTGCGATGATCATAGGCAGCCTGCCCCACCACGGGCCAGTAGTTCTCCGGGCGGCCGTGCACGGCAGAGAGGGCCGCCGGATGAGTCAGCCAGCACAGGTCAGCGTCGAGCAGCCCGACGGGGCGGCCGCCGCCCGGGCCTCGACGGCACCGAGGCCGAGCGCGTACTGCTCGACGTCTGACGAGGACACAACGCGGGCAGCCGTCGAGACGATCCTCGGCGATGTGCCCCCGTTGCGCCCTGCCAGCGTCGGCCCAGCGTGTTTGCGCAGGTCAGAGACCTTGATCAGCGGTAGTTCACGAACTGGATCGCGAAGTCCAGGTCCTTGCCCTTCAGCAGCGCCTGGACGGCCTGGAGGTCGTCGCGGCTCTTGGAGCTGACGCGCAGCTCCTCACCCTGGACCTGCGCCTTGACGCCCTTCGGGCCCTCGTCGCGGATCATCTTCGCCACCTTCTTGGCGTTCTCCTGGGAGATGCCCTCCTGGATCGAGGCGAAGATCTTGTACTCCTTGCCGGACAGCTGCGGCTCGCCGGCGTCCAGCGCCTTCAGCGAGATCCCGCGCTTGACCAGCTTGGTCTCGAACACGTCGAGGACGGCCTTGACCCGGTCCTCCGAGTTCGCCTCCATCAGGATCTTCTCGCCGGACCAGGAGATGGAGGCGCCGGTGCCCTTGAAGTCGTAGCGCTGCGAGAGTTCCTTGGCGGCCTGGTTGAGGGCGTTGTCGACCTCCTGCCGCTCGACCTTCGAGACGATGTCGAAACTGGAGTCGGCCATGTGCTGTGGCTCCTTGAAGTCGGCTGTGGGTGCCCCGGAGGGGCGGCGGCGGGCCTACCCGGCCGCTCCGCAAAGCCTAGCCACCGGACCCGCCGGCGGCGCTGATCAATCCGGTGGCGAAGCACCCCGGAGCATCGGGTATTGTTTACGTCGTTGCCAGGGAGAACCGCGGGAAAGCGGTCTCGAAGGTGACGTCCCATGGCGGTGTGCCCGAGTGGCCAATGGGAGCGGACTGTAAATCCGTCGGCTTAGCCTACCCAGGTTCGAATCCTGGCGCCGCCACATGGAAAGAACGGCCCCCGATCTGCGGAAACGCGGATCGGGGGCCGTTCTGCGTTGCGGTGACGCCGCAGGTGGACGCGACAGTCGGGGGCTTGGGGGAGGGGCGTACTGCTGGTACGGATAGCAGCGCCAAGGGCGGCCGCGGGCCGATGGGGGCCGGGGCCGCCCTTGGGCGTCGGCTCAGCGGGCGAACTTGGCGTACTCGTCGAAGGTGATCTTCTTGTCGCCGTTCTCGTCGGCCATCCGCACGATCACCTCGACGTTCTCGTCGGAGACCTTCGTGCTGGTGGCCTGGAGGGACGCCTTGAATTCGTCGGCGGTGATGAATCCGTCTCCATCGGTGTCGATCTCGTCGAAGGCTGCGCGCTTGTCGGCGTTCATCCGGGGTCTCCCTCGCAATCGCAGGTACTGGCCACGGGTCAACGACCGGCCGCCGCGGCAGGCACGGGCGGTCGGCTCGGCGTTCGGGTGATCCGCGCTGACGCGTACTCCGCTCCGCGCGACGCGTGGGGGCGGCGCCCGGAGCGCCCGTGAGCGGTGGGCCGGGCGGGTGAAAGTGGCGTCCCGATCCGGGCTGCGCGTCGGTCGCCGGGGGCGACGAGGTGGCCGCCGACTTCTGACCGACTGTCACCGTCCGTCACCTCCCGGCCCCCTCAGTTGCCCGCGACGTCCTTGACGGCCACCGGGACGGGAATCGAGCCCGCGACCAGTTCCAGGGTCAGGCCCGCCGTCGCCGGGGTTTCGAGCAGTTCCGCCAGCACCGCCGCCACGTCGTCGCGCGACACCGCGCCGCCGCCCGCGTGCGCCTCCCGGCGCACCAGCCCCGTCCCGGGGTCGTCGACCAGCGACCCCGGGCGCAGAACGGTCCACTCCAGGCCGAGGCGGGTGCGGACGTGGTCGTCCGCCTCGCCCTTCGCCCGCAGATAGGCGTCGAACACCTCGTCGCCCTCGTGCTGCGCGTTCGCACCCATCGAAGACACGATCAGGAAGCGCCGCACCCCGGCCCGTTCGGCCGCATCGGCGAACAGCACCGCCGCCGCCCGGTCCACCGTGTCCTTGCGGGCGATGCCGCTGCCCGGGCCCGCGCCCGCCGCGAACACCGCGGCGTCCGCGCCCTGCAGGATGCCCGCCACGTGCTCGACCGTCGCCGACTCCAGGTCGCACAGCACCGGTTCGGCGCCCGCCTCCCGCAGGTCGTCGCCCTGCGTCCGGTCGCGGATGATGCCCGCGACCTCGTATCCGCGCACGGCGAGCAACCGCTCCAGCCGCAGCGCGATCTGACCGTGTCCACCCGCGATGACGATGCGCATGAGCCGACCGTACGACGACCCGGGCCCGGCCGCCCGCGAACGCCCGCCGGACGCTCAGGGGCCCGGCTCCATACGGCCCTGCCGGGGCAGGTCCAGGGCCACCGCGACCGCCGAGTCGCAGTACTCCCGCACGGCGCTCGTCCGGGCGACGACCCGCCCGCGGTGGATCACGATCCGGCTGTACGCGAGGGACAGCACCCCCGCGAGCCGCTCCCCGCGCACCGCGAGCAGCTCCGCCGGGAAGCCGGCCTCCACCCGCACCTCCGGCAGGCCCATCGCCTCCCGGGCGGTGGTGCTCACCGCGTCGTAGGCCTCCCCCGGACGCAGCCCGCCCTGGGAAGCCAGCAGGTACGCGGCCTCCAGGGGGTCGCCCCGGCCGACCGGGTTGCCGGCGTCGCGCAGCGCCCCGCTACCGGCCGCGACCCGCACCCCGGCGGCACGCAGCAGCCGTACGGGCGCGGTGCGCAGGCCCCGCCGCTCCAGGGCCGCACAGTCGCCCTGCGGCAGGCAGGTCACCCGTACGCCGGCCGCGGCCAGCCGGTCGGCGGTCCGGTGGGCCACGTCCAGCGGGAGCCGGGACAGCCCGCCGCACGGGCCGATCGCCACGCCCGGCCGCATCCCGCAGGCCATCGCGGCGAGCCGGGCCAGCCAGCCGGGGTCGTCACCGTCCGTGTGCAGGTCCACGGGGCAGCCGTGCTCGGCGGCGAGCTCCAGCACGGCCTCCAGGAAGCCGGCCGGGTCCGGATCGAGGTCCGGGCAGCCACCGATGACCGAGGCGCCCATCTTGACCGCGTCCCGCAGCAGGGCGAGCCCGTCCGCGCCCGCGGTCCCGGTCAGCAGCCGGGGCGCGGCCACCGCGGTCAGATCGGCGAGCCCGCGCAGCGAGCGGCGGGCGGCGAGTACGGCCTCCAGCGCCCCGAGGCCGTGCACACCGCCGATCCGGACGTGCGAGCGCAGGGCCGTCGCGCCGTGACCGAGCTGGAGCAGGGCGGCCTCGGTGGCCCGGCGCTGCACCTGGTCCGGCGCGTACGAGACGGGCCCTTCGGCGTCGGCGGTCAGGGCGGTGTCCCCGTGGGCGTGCGGCTCGGCGGGGGCGGGCAGCAGCAGGAAGCCGGACAGGTCCACCCGGGCCAGCGCCGCCGAGGGCAGGCTGCCGGCGGGGCCGACGGCCTGGATCAGGCCACCGCCGAGGCGGACGTCGACCGTACGGCCGTCCGTGAGCCGGGCCCCGGCGAGCAGCAGCGCGGTGGACTCGGCGGCGGCCGGGTGCGCCCCCGGGGCCGGGCCCTGGGCCCCGCCCCCCCGCGCCGGCCCCGCGCCGCCCGCGCCGCGGGCCGGGCGCGCGTCGGGGGCGGGGGGGGGGAGTCGGTGGT